>JAZDKM010000084.1:0-42215 GCA_043803085.1 Planctomycetota bacterium | reverse complement strand
GGGCCGGCCAAGGTCTCCGGGGGACCCGCCCGATCGGTCATCGTTGACGCCCCCGGCACACCCGGATCGAGACCCGACACTCGGTCACCCGGTTGCTCGCCTTCCATGTCTGCCAGTGGGCCGGCCAAGCTCTCCGGCGGTCCCGGTCGATCGCCAGGTACGCCCGCCGGGGCATCCGGCGTAGGCTCTGGGGCCTGCTCCCTGGCCTTCGCCAGGAAATGGCGGGCGGAGGCGCGAAGCTGGGTCTCGCCGCTCGCCTCGTCTAAGGCAACGGCCTCGGCCAGCAGCGCTCCCAAAGGATACAGGTATTCCCGGGCGCCGGACTCCAGCTTTCTACGCACTAGGGCGCCATAGGGATGCACCATGAGCAACTCACCCCCATCGAGCCCGTGGCCTACCCGAACGTACTCGCGGTGGTTGCTGGCCGTATTGACCACCATCACCTCGCCGGGGGCGGCCCCGCACCAGCGAATCACCTTCTCGTTCCGTTGCGGATCCCCGTTCCAGACCTCTACGGGGCGCGGCGGTGGCGGCGGAGGGGGAGCAGGCTCGGGTGCCTTCGCCACCTCTTTCACCGGCCGGAGGAACGGTTGTTTCTCCCAAATAGAGGCAAACTCCTCGGGGCGATACTTGATCAAACGGGGGACCGCATTCTTCTCCGCGTCCTTGATCCCCCCGAAGAATTTGGGCGGTACGAGCACCTCGATGGTCCCGGTCAAGGAGACCACGTCGCTCGGCTTGCCGCGCCGGCCGGCTTGTTCCGGCACCAGCTTCAATTCACGGAAGCGGGCCATATGCGGCACTTCGTAGAAGTTCTTGAGGAACAACACCGCCTGCTGCAACGCCCCTTTGGCCCTGATAGTGTAGCTGAGGGTCATCAGAGCGGTTTTCTTGTCCGGGCTACTGCCTTTCGGGTCGGCAGAGCGGTCTGCCAACTGGCACTTGCTGAGCAAGTCGTTCAGGATGCTGTGAAACTGATCGCGGACCTTTTTCTCATCCGTGCCCCCCGTGCGGTAGACGTAGTCCCGATATTTCTCGCGGGCGTCCTCCATCTTGGAGATTTCGAACTCCAGATCGCGGAGTTCCGCGCCGCGGCGGGCGATCTCGTCGTCGAACCGGAACATGGGCGCGACCCATCGCGGGTAGAGCACCTTCAGGCCAAAAGCTCCCCCTCCGACCGCCATAATCACCAGGAGCAGGGTTTTCTCGCGTTGTTGCATGGCGCTCGAGTCTCCGGCCTTGCGAAGTCAATCCGCCCGACCACTCCGGTTCACCAGGGTGATGGTCATGGTCGTTTTCGCGGCGTACTCGTTCTGCCCTGGCTGGTCGGAGATGGCCCCCAAGGCCGCGTCGAACCGGGGCTGGCCGTCGTCCGACCACTTGAATTCCTCGACCTGCTTCCGCGCTTCCTCGGGGATGCCGCGGTCCTTACAGTCCATTTGCAGCTTGATCCCGTCCTTCTGCGAGAGATCGATCTGCGTCAACACGATCTGGTCGTTCCCGGGCCAGACCGAGAGTACGTCCGTCAGCTCATCGATCCAGATGACCTGCTCGCGCTCGAATTTTTCCACGGCGGCTAGCATGTCGCGGAATTTGTTGTACTCCTTCAACTCTTTCTGCCGGTCGTCGATTTCCCGAGCCAGCGCCTCGAGCTGCCTTTTCTGCGGGACGATCACGCGCTGATAGGCCACTATCCCGGCGGCCAGGAAAATCACGGCCACCGCGGTGGCCAAGGGGACTTTCCTCAAGCGCCGTCGGCTCCGGGTCACCGGCTTCTTGGGGCACAGGAAATCAAACTGGAGGCGTCCTTCTCCGGCGTGGGCCAAGGCCAGACCCAGCGCTGCGGCGAACCCGCCCGCCGCCGCACCGCTGGCGCTGTCCCAGCCGAAGTAGGCCGTCGGGTTGTAACGCTCGCCGGTGAGGTCGTAGCGCTGACGGATGGCGTCGAGCAACTCCTCCTCCAGCCCGGTATCGCCGCCGACCACCACGTGATTCATCTCCGCGCCAGGATCGCCGGCGCGGTAGGCTTCCATGGTCAGCGTCACCGCGCGCAGCAAGGCCTGCACCACCCGCTGCTGTTCGGGCCGCACCGCGTCGGCCGGGGCCCCCGCGAGGTTCAGGTCCAGGTCGAGCGTCGTGGGGCCTTTCTCCGGCGCCGGGGCGGGCTCCAGCGCGGACATTGGGGGTACCAGGACCGATGCCGACCGCGAAAAAGCCAGTTTCCCGTGGCGTAGCACGTCGATCTCGGTCAGGACCGGGCCCACATCCACGAACAGCACGCGTTCGTGCCGCATGTCCCCGAGCAACTCGTTGACGGCCACCTTGTTGGCATAAGGGCGCAGCCCGACGCGCTCGAGCTTCAGACCCGCCACCTCGGCGGTTTGCTTGTAGTATTCCAGCACCTCGTGCCGGATGGCGGCGACGAGCACGTCTTGCGTCCCCGAGCTCTCCGGGGTGTCGGGCGCCGCGAAATCCGTCACCGCCGCCGACAGGGGGAAGGGCAGCTCTTTGGCGATCTGGAACTCCACCATCGCGGGCAGGTCATCCAGGGAGACGGCCGGCAGCTTGAGCGTATTGAGGACGGCCTGATCGCGCGGAACGTCCACCACCATGCGCGTGGCCGTCACCTTCTCGCGGTCCAGCACGTCGCGGAGCAACTGCCCGAAGGCGGCCGGGTCGCCCACCGGCACCTCCGCGGGGACGGCCGCGGAAAGCACCTTCTTGATCCGCACACCCCCATTCGGGCGAAGGGTGAACCAGACCACGCGTAAGGTGCGCACGTCCCAATCGATGCTGAGCAGTTGTCGTTCAACCCACGCCATCGCCCATTTTACTCCACTGTTCTTCCTCGTCGCGGCGGAGCGGATAGGTCACGCCCAGGCTCGTCAGGTCACGATAGTACATGATCTGCGGCACCGGTCCACGCATGCCAAAAATGATCTGCAAACGGGTCCGCGCCCCGATGTGGTCCCCGTAGCCCACCGTCTCGACCGTGAACTGCAACCCGCGCGCGGTGACGAAGTCCGCGATTGCATCGTACTTGGTCTTGTCTAACACTCCCTGGGTCAACAGCCAGGCCGGGGTCTGCTTGGTCTCCGCACTCAGCGTCGCCCGTCGCTGGACGATCGCAGCGATGTCTTCCTCGGCGAGGGCCCCCAGGCTGCGGAGCACGACCGGCGGGGCGGTGTTGATGTTGATCAGTCCCGGCAACTCCGGTGACGCCTTCAAGGTGCAGCGGTCTACGATGCGCGGGAAATCGTCCAGGGTAAAGGGGCTGGACCCGCCGGCCGCCCCGCCGGACGAGTCCGGCGGGCCGTTTGTCGAGGCCTGACCTCCGGTGCCGTTGGTCGAAGCCGGTTGTGAGGTACTCTCCGGCGGGCCGATATCGAGGAACGCGGTGAGGGATTTCACCGGCGAGGTCCCGCGCTGCGAGGACGCCCTCGACAACAGGTAGGTGGCTTCCTGGGCGGAGAAGAACTCCTCCAAACGGGCCTGCGTCTCCGGACTCGAACCGGAGAGCACGACCCGGGGCTTGTTGTCGGCGGCCTTGTTGAAATCGCGCGAGTGGACGGTGATGTACGGATACAGCCCGCGATTCAAGACCCCGTCGCCGTTGTCAGGCGGAAACGTGGTCTCGCCGTCGTCCTCGTTCGGGCTGAGCAGTCCGTTGCGGTCCGCGTCCTCCCCGTACAGGACCTGCCCGGTGAACCCGCGGACCATGAGCAGTTCCTCCACGGTCTCAAACGGCGCGCTCTTGCACCGATAGGGCACGTTCAATTGCCGATAGTGGTCGCTTTCCGCGCCGTTGGGCCGCGTGACCTCGTCCTGGTCCCGCCAATCCAGCAGCGAGTCCACCAGCACCTCCACCCTAACTTCCGGCGGCACCACCTGGGTGAGCAGGCGGGTCAACTGGTCCGCTGTGGCGGTGTTGATGTTCAGCTTGGCCGACTCGTCGGTGATCCCGTACCGAACCTTGAAGTCGCTGCCCGGATCGTCCCCGACGATAGTGAAGCGGTAGGCCGGCGCGAAGGTCCCCGGGGCGGAGGGCTTGTCGGACTCCGGTTCGACCTCGCCGAAGGTGGACAGGCCGCCCGTGGCGGACCATACCACGACGCGGCGCAGCTTCTCGGGGTTGTCAAACCAGGCGTCCACGTCCTGCAGGTGCTCGCGCAGCAGCAAGGTGACGTAGTGGAAGCCGGCCTCGGCCGCCAGCCGGGTCTGCATCTGCTCCACCTCGGCGCGGGTAGCCGCGTACTCGGCGTTCATCTGGAACACGAAGCACGCCGCGGACAGTCCCAGCAAGGCCAGGATCAACAACACCACCACGAGAATGACGGCGCGCGGCCGACCCCGTGCTGCGTGCTGCGTGGTGAGTGTTGCGTGCTGAGTACCCATCGCCCCGTGGCCTCTCGCCTCTTGCCTTCTTCAGAACCCCATGGACTTCGAGGACTCCGAGCTGCTAAACGCCGAGGCCTCGCGCGTGAGCCGTGAGCCGAGAAAGGTGTCCGCCTGCACCAGCCGAATGAACATGGCGAACCGGTCCGGGGCCAACGGTTCGAGTTCCGCCTCATCCCGCAGAAAATCGTCCTCGACCAGTTTCATTTCTTCTTCCTCGGGCAGCACCGGCTCAAAGCCCACAGTCACCCGGATGATCTGGGGCAGCGAATTCCCCTGCGTGATCTCCCAATCGTCCCACCACTTGGCCCCGTCGAAGTACTTGAACTCGATGTACTTCAACTCGGGGGCATACAGCTCTTCTTTGATGGCGACGGCCTGCTCCGGGGCGTCGGCCTCCTCTTCCTGGTCGCCCTTGAGGACCACGTCCCGCAGGAAGGTCTTGCTCACCCGCCGCACCAGCCCGAGCGCGCGCGGGTCGCCGTTGGGGTCGAGGTTCTCCTCATCCCACCCGATGTAGTAGCGCACTTCCTGGACGTCGAACTGACCGACTTCCTGCTCGTCCTTGATCGAGCGCGGGTACATGAGCCTCTTTTCCGGGAGCACCGTGGTGTTGATCGAGAGCGCGTGTTTGTACCCGATGATCCCCGCCCCGTAGCCGGGCACAAAGCCGTTGGCCTGCCGGATCTCCTGGGCCAGGCGGTCCAACACCACACGTACGAGCTGCACGTCGTGCGTCTGGGCGGTCTCCCGCTCGGTGGTGGTCATCGCGTCCCAGAAGAACCAGTACATGAGCGCGGTCACCACGGTGATGATGGAGAGGGCCAAGACCACCTCCAGAAGAGTGAACCCGCCGCGCTGCGGCGGGGCCGGTCTGTGCCGACGCTCGAGCATGGTTAAGATCCTGTCCGGGGGTTGCGGGGCTTCTTGCCGCCCTGCGGCCGGGGCGGCTGCCCCCCCGTCCCGCCGGTATCCTTGCCGGACTCGGTGCCGCCTTGGGGGGAGCCGGTACCTGTACCGCCGGTGCCGCCGGAAGCCTCGGACTCGGCCTGGGCCTGTTCCAGGGCCTGACGCAACTCCTCGGGCAGCATGGGGATCAAGTCGTCCAGGCTCATCCCATAGGCTTCCAAGAGCGGCAGCGCCAGTTCGAGCAGCTCGGTCAGGTCCATCTCCGGGTCGCCGAACAACCGCGCCGGATCCAAGTTGCGCGGATCGATCCCCCCGTTCCCGATGGGAGCCCACCGGCCGGTCAACTTGTCCGCGTCCTCCTCGGACATGCCGAAGTCACGGGTCAGGTCCAGGGCCCGCGGAGTCGCCCGCAAGGTGAATAACCGGTGTACCACCGCGGCCTCGTCGAACTTGAATTCCTCTTGGACGCTCTGGCGGACCTGTTGCAGGATTTCCAGCGTGACCAGATTGAGTTCCAGCGTGGAGGTCGGCTCGATCCGCAGCCGCCAGCCATAATCCGGAAACACCGGGCCGAACTCCTCTTCGATCTCTTCCTCCGGCACGATCAAGCCCGCGTCGAATTCGGCGAACTTGGACTCGGCCAGCAGCAAGGCCCGCATGGCGCGTTCAGACTGCTCGGCGTTGCGCGACGCGTTCTGGATCTGCATGCCGATGAAAGCCATGCCCACGACGAGGATGCTCACCGCCACCACCACCTCGAGAAGCATGAACCCGCGCTTCATCGCCGCACCAGACTTTCCTGAATCTCGATGACCTCGTTTTCGGTGAGCGGCTGAGGGCGCAGGAAGTCCTTCCGCAGCACGGGCGGCCAATTGTGCTCTTGCAGCATCTTCAGCTCTTCCTCGTAGAACGGGCGTTGCAACCAGACCAGACCGGTCAGACCGTCGTAGATCACCTCGATCCGCTTGGCATCCGCCAGCGTCCGCTCGTCGGCGTCGCGGGGGGCCTCCGCCACCACGAAAGTCGCCCACTCACTGGTGCCGTCCGGTTCAAACACCAACGGCGGGTAGTCCTCCTCGAACTCCTCAATAAACTCCTGATAGAAGGGGTCTTGTTCCTTTTCTTTCTTGTCCAATTCCGCCTGGACGTCGTCCAAGTTGGCAAGCAACTGCTCGACGGTCGGTTTGTCCAGGTGCACTTTCACGCACCAGACCCCCTCCAGCAGCGTTTCGCCCCGGGTCCAGGGGCTGGTCACCGGGACGTACACGCCCGGCGCCTGGAAGGGCTCCTCCTCGCACTCGATGATCGGCTGCACGTCGGTCCCTTCGCTATCCAACTCGTTCTCGCGTGGAAAGCGCAGGCGGTAACGCTTGCCGTCCAGCATCGCATTCGCCCGGGTCAGTTGCGCCAAGGCCCGCAAGTGCCTCGCCGATTTCGGCAGACGTTCACCCGTCAACTGGCCCAGCAGGTTGGGGACCACCGCGGCCGTGACCACCGCCAAAAGCCCCAGAACCAGGAGCACCTCCAAAAGCGTGAAGCCTGAGGTCCCGAACCGCGACCGTAAGGGAGCGGCGGGTGGCATGGGTCTGGCTCGCCTCGGAGCGAGGCGAGCCAGACCCGTGCGCCCTGAGCTTCCGGACGTCCTGCACGGGTCCATTACCGGCCTCGCCGTGGGCTCGGCCCGCAACGGACCCATGCCACCCCGCCCTGAGCACCTTCCATGCCACCCAACGCTAAACACCTTCTCGCACACGCTCTTAAATCCTGGGCGCCTCTGGCAGATAGCTGAAAGCTGATGGCTGACAGCTTCTTCCAGCTACTCCCGCTTCCAGCTCGTGATGTCGTCGGCCGTGTTGTCCTTGCCGTCGGCCCCGAAGCTCCACAGGTCGAATTCCTTCTCGTTGGCTTCGCCCGGGAAGCGGTACTGGAAGGGATGGCCCCAGGGGTCTTTCAGCTCATCGAGCGGCGTATCCAGGTAGGGCCCGGACCACTTGCCACTGGCTTCGTCCACACTGCTGGGACGCTCATACAGGGCCTTGAACCCTTCGTCCGTGTCCGGATACACTCCGATGTCCCACTTGTAGCGCTTCAGCGCCCCGCTGATCGGGCCGTTACGCCCGATCGCAGACTGGGCGAGGCCGATCCTGGCCTTCTCCCCAGCCCCGGAGAGCGCCGGCACGACAAACGCCGCCAGCAAGGCCAGAATGCCGATGACCAGCAACACCTCCATCAGCGTAAAACCCGCACGCGATCTCTTCTTCCTGCGCGACATGACCTTCACTCCTCGGCTCAAAAACTCCAACCGTTTTCGGTATAACCTCTCTGGATCCCCTTTACAGGGTCGCGGTAGAACTCATGGTCAGGATCGGGAGGAGCAAGGCCAAGGCGATGCACAGCACGAGCCCGGCCATGAGCACCAACAGAAGCGGCTCCACCAGGCGGACCGCCAAGTCGATCTTGCGGGCGGTCCGGGCCTCGTTCGTATCCGCGACCTCCACCAGCATGGTGTCCAGCGTATTGCTCTCCTCGGCCACCGACATCATGGCCAGGACGTCCAAAGGAAACAGGCCGCTGGCGGCCAGCGGCTTAGACAGCGTCTCCCCTTTTTTGACGTTCTCACTGGCTTTGTCGACCGCGTCCGCGAGGATCACGTTGCCGGCCGAGTCTTTGGAGATTTTCAGCGCTTGCAGAATGGGGACCCCGTTGTGCAGCAGCGTTCCCAGTATCCGGCAGAAGCGGCAGATCGCCACCATGGTGTAGACCTCGCCGTAGCCGGGGGCCTTCAACTGAAACTTAGCCAGTGCATACCGGCCCCGCGCGGTCTGCCGGAACGCCCAGAAAGCGAACAGCAACCCCACGACCGCCGCCAGCACCAGCCCATAGTAGACTTTCAAGAAGTCCGAGGTGTGAAAGACGATCTTCGTGAGAATGTTGAAGTGCTCTTCCCGTAGAAAGTTGCGGAATTTGGGCACTACGAACACCATCAGGACCACCACGATCGAGCCGCCCAGGAACATCAGAATGCAGGGATAGATCAGCGAGCCGACCAACTTGCTGCGCAGCTCGTCCTGCCGCTCCGAGAACCGCGCCAGCCGCTGCAGCACGTCCTCCAGGAACCCGCCGCTCTCCCCGGCCCGGATCATCGAGGCGTGCAGCGGGCTGAAGGCGTTGGGGTGTTTGCTCATCGCCTCCGCCAGCGTGCTTCCGCCCGCCACGGTTTCACGGACGTCTTTGAGAATCTCGGCCAATAGCGGGTTGGAGGTCAGTCGCCCCAGCGTGTCCAGCGTGCGGAGCATGGGCACCCCCGCCCGGAGCAGGTCGGCCATTTGGCTGTAGAACGCGATCACGTGGCGCAGTTTGACCCGCTTGCGCCCGGCGCCGATCATCCGCCGGGCAGCCACGCCCCCCTCGCTCACCGAGACCGGGAACAGCGAGTCCTCGTCGAGCATGCGCAGAACGGTCTGCTGGTTCTCGGCCGTAAGCGTACCTTCCACGGCCCTCCCGTCTGGACCCACCGCTTTGTACGTGTATGTGGGCATGACCGTCAGATTACCCAATCGACCCCCTAGGTCAATTCGGGGCCTACGCCGTCCCTGACGCGCACATCATCTGCCTGCCCTGATTCCAGCGCGCGTTCGCATTCCTTATACACACGTGATTCCCCAGAGATTGCACCCGACGGCGGATCGCTCCATAACCGCGCGCAGGTCCGATATGAGCCACGACCCTGACGGGTTGCAGGCCGGAAGTAGGGCGGTCCCGCGGGCTAGTGTTCTGTCAACGACTGTTCCGGGGGTTGCCCTCCTGAGGGAGGGCGAGCCTCCCGGCGAGCCGGGACGCGGACGCCGCCCGAGGCTTTCGGCTCGGCAGGAGCCTCGCCCTCCCGCAACCATGCACCCGCGGGAAGGTCCTTTACAGAGCACTAGCAGCCCGTGGCGAAAGTGGCCAAGAGCGGTGTGGCACGGGCATCTTGCCCGTGGAAACACAGGCTGGAAGCCTGTGCTACAACTTCTGCCACGGGCTGCTAGGCGGTCTTGGCCACGCGCATGATTTCCTCGATGGTGGTCCGTCCGGCTCGAACCTTGGCCATCCCGTCGTCGCGGAGCAGGATCATCCCTTGCTGACAGCCCAGATTGCGAATCTCCGTAGCGCTCGTTCGCTGGATGATGAGTTCGCGAATCTGGTCCGTCATGCGCAGCAGCTCGAAGATGCCGAAGCGGCCCTTGTAGCCAGTGTTGCGGCAGTCGCGGCACCCGGCGCCTCGATAGAGCGGCTCGCCGGGTTCCAACTTAACATCCGCCGGGAGCTTATGGCGCTCCGGCTGGTAAGGCTCCTTGCACTTCGAGCAAATGTGCCGGACCAGGCGTTGGGCCAGCACTCCCTCCACCGAACTCGTCACCAGAAACGGTTCGATCCCCATCTCCAGCAGACGGGTGGTGGCGCTGGGGGCGTCGTTGGTGTGCAAGGTGCTGAACACCAGGTGCCCGGTGAGCGAGGCGTTGATCGCGACTTCGGCCGTCTCGCGGTCCCGAATCTCACCGACGAGAATCACGTCGGGGTCGTGACGCAAAAATGACCGCAACCCGTGGGCGAAATTGAGCCCGATCTTCGGCTTCACTTGCACCTGGTTGACACCCGCCAGGAAGTACTCGATCGGGTCCTCGATGGTCAGGATCTTGATCTCGTCCGTGCGGATCGTATTCAGGGCCGAGTAGAGCGTGGTGGTCTTGCCGCTGCCGGTCGGGCCGGTAACCAGGACGATCCCGTGCGGCGCTTGGATAACCAACCGGAACCGCGTCAACACGTCTCCGTCCATGCCCAATTCCGGGAGGTCGAGCAGGATCGACTGTTTGTCCAGGATGCGCAAGACCACCGCTTCGCCAAACCAGGTCGGAATGATGCTCACCCGGATGTCGATGTCGCGATGGTGGGCCTTGACGTTGAACGCGCCGTCCTGGGGCAGCCGCTTCTCCGCGATGTTCAGATTGGCCAGGATTTTGATGCGTGAGATGATCGCATGCTCAAAGCGCCGGATTTCCGGCGGGACGTTGGTGGTGTGCAGCACACCGTCAATGCGATAGCGAATGCGCAAGTCGTTGTCGAACGGCTCGATGTGCACGTCGCTCGCCCGGTCACGGATGGCCTCGATCAGGATTTCGTTGACCAGCTTGACCACGGTGGCTTCCTGGGCGGCTTCAATCTCGTGGTCGTGGGCCTCGTCGGTCTCACTGACCACTTCGAGGTCCTCGGCCCGGAGCATGTCCTCGATGGTCTGCCCGCCCACCCCGTAGTATTGCTTGATCAGCCGCTCGATGT
This sequence comes from Planctomycetota bacterium, assembly GCA_043803085.1. Taxonomy (GTDB): domain Bacteria; phylum Planctomycetota; class Phycisphaerae; order UBA1845; family UBA1845; genus JAAEQG01. The sequence continues at coordinate 31,595 of JAZDKM010000084.1, read as the reverse complement.
CCGCCTCCGTGGCCAGCACCGGCTCGATCTTGGTCCCGGTCAGCATGCGCAATTCGTCGAAGGCGTAGAGGTCGAAGGGGTTGGAGGTGGCCACGCGGATCGAACCGTTGGTGCGGTCCAAGGGGAACAGGCGGCAGCGATGCACGAGCCTGGAGGGGATCAAGGCCAGCAGCGAGCGGTCGATCTCCACGTTGTCCAGGTTGACCACGGGGATGGAGAGCTGTTCGCCGATGATCTCGAGCACGTCCCGTTCATCGGCGTAGCCCTTGTCGATGAGGATGCGTTCGAGGCGGTCGCTCGGACCCTTACGGGCGGCCTTGGCCTCCTCGTACTGCTGCTTCGTGATCTTGCCGCGTTGTAGGAGAACCTGCGCGAAGCTCACCGCTGGGTGTCCTTGCCAGTTTTGCCCGAAGGCCTGCCGGCGGCCGGCGCCCTCGGGCTTGGAAATCTGTCCTGGTCCGCGGCGCGGACCACGTCCTACCCCACCCCTATCATACTCATCTCGGCCATCCGGGTTGCTCATTCAGCCACAAAATCCAGGGGCGGGCATTACCCCCGCCGCCTTGGTCAGGGTGGCGATAAAGCATTGTAAGGAACTGACTTGCGCTCAGGAATCGACGTGGCATGGGGTAGCCGACCTCGCCAAGGGCGAGCGGCGCAGTACCCAGGCAGGCACTCGTTGGATGCGTTCAGCATGCCGCTGCCCGCCCTCAGCGGGCTGGGGCATGCCGCCCGACTAGTCCTTGATATTGCGGATCTGCGTGGACTCGTACTTGTCCGTTTCGCCGGGCTTCTCCGTATCCTCCCACTCCGGCGCCATGGCGTCGATCCACTGTTTGCGAACCACGACGCCCTGGTCGTTGAAGTCGATGATCACGTTCAGGTGCTTGTCCTCCCGCTCGTAGTGCCATTGCCCGGGCAGTTTGTCGCTAGGGTCGCCGATGGTCCTGGCCACGTCGTCAGTGGTAGAGACGCTCTGTTGGATCATCTCGTAGTGGTTCCGGGTCAGTTTGTCGCAGCCACCCACCGCCGCAACGGTGCCGGCTGCCAGGATCACGCCTGTCATCCATCTCGTCGTTCTCATCGCGTTCCTCCATTGCTTGGGACTGCTCCCGCCAACGCCCGGGGCGAAAGCGGGGCCTCCAGGACGCATTCGTCCAACATGTGTTCCTTGAGCGGCGTATTGTAAGTCACCTGTAAGACGTACTTCGGTTCGGCGGGGAGCGTCGTGCGAGCGAGCTGGAGTCGGAACTCGTACATGCTGGTCGTCCGGTTCCAGTACATCCGCTGAGCGCGTTCGCTGGCCAGGGCGATGTCCCATTGTTGGACCTTCTCGCCCTTGCGGTCGCCGGAGGCCTGGCGAAACTCATACAGTTCGACGATAACGTCCCCGGCGATGTTGACCGGATCGCCGAACGTGTTGACCGGCTGGACCAGCAGCTCAATGCCGTCGGGGCGCTCGTCGTCGTCGAAGCTGCGAAACCGGGTGAAGGGGGCGACGATCTTCACCGCCGCCGGCATGAGCAGAGACAACTGCTGATGGGTGGCGGCGGCGTTCAGGTCCACGGTCGGCCGCTGGCAACCCGGGGACGCAAGCACGGCGAGAGCCACAAGCCGGCGAGCAGAGCAGAGCGTACTCAAGAAAGGCAACCTCCATGTTTGCGACGACGGACCGCTCCTCGTCGGACGAAGTGTATCCCCGACGCGCCGCCGGTGTCAACCCATGTAGATATTTTCGGGCCGCAGCGCCGGCCCTGGTAGTGCTCCACGCCGCCGTCGGTGGCTGTACGATGGATGGGAGCAGGGTGACCGCAGCGCCGGGGCAGAGGTTTTACCCGGTCGGCATCCGGTATGGTGTGGAGCCGGTCGCATCGGCCCAAGGCCCGGATTGGCCCGTCCAGCTCGACGCCGATCTCGCCACCATCAACCGCATGGGGCTCAATACGGTGTTCCTCAGGCACGTCGATGCTGAGGCGTTCGCCACGGTGGCGGCGGCGGCCCGCCGGCATCACCTGAAAATGGTGTTGCCCGATCGACCGGCCCAGTACTACGTGATGACGGGCCGGCCTGAATCCGGCGTCGAGCCGGCTCCCCGGTTCACGAATCGGACCGGTCCGTTGGCGGAAACCCTGTGGGCGGTTGACCTCGGATACGCGAGCGATCAGGCATCGGTCGAGCGCCTGGAACGTGTGGCCGCCTCTTACCGTACAAAAACACCTCTGCCGCCTACGTTCGCGGAAAGCGCCGGCGCTAGGCCCCAATCCGTGGCGTTTCTGGCCTCGGCGCCCGCCTGCGCCGGCCTTGGGCAGGCCGCCGGCCGGCCGATGATGACCTTGCGTTGCGACCACGGACCCGGAGAGAGTTCCGCCGCGGCCGTGCGCCGCTGGCTCGGGCAGTTCCACCGCGCTTTGGCCGAGGGGTTGACCGGCGGGCTGGTGATTGACCAATATCGCAGCGTCCCCGGTCCGGGTTCCGCGCTGGCGGATGCGGACGGGAAGGTCGGGGTCGAGCGGATCAACGCGGTGAAGCGCCTGGCGGCGCGCTTGCAACTTTGGGGCCCGATGTTGGACCGGCTGGACCGCAAGCCGTATCCTACGTCGCCCGGGGCCGCCAATGCGCTGAGCATTACGCTGTTTGCCAAAGATCAGCGACGCCTGTTGCTGGTGTTCAACGACTCGCGGTCGGAGTATCTGAGAACCAACATCACCCTGGATGAGGTCATCGACGGCCTGCCCGCCAAGCGGCTGGTCGAAGTGCCCGGCGACGCGGAGCCGGCCCTGGGCGCCGTGCTGGAAGCGCGTCGCGGCGGCTTGGTGCTCCCTCTGGACCTCGCCCCCGGCGACGCCCGCCTGTACGAGGTGTTCTCCGCGGAACGCCGGGACACGGGACGGGTTCGCTAAAAAAACCAAGCCGTCCTTGCGCCACGAAGCACCGGAGCATCTTACAATCTGGGACGTGAAGCCTGCCGGCGGCGGCGGTAGAATAGGGCGCGCGATGGACCTCCCGGCCATTCAGAATATGGTGGACCAGATCGTGGCGGCGGTCCGGCCGCTGCGGGTGGTGCTCTTCGGAAGTCATGCCCGCGGGGAGGCCCAGCCGGGCAGCGACGTGGATCTGCTGGTGATCCAGGAGACGGACCTGCCGCGACCCAAGCGAAGCGTTCCATTGTACTCGCTGCTTCGTGCGTATCCGTGTTCCAAGGACATTCTCGTGTACACCCCGCGGGAAGTGGAAGCCGACCGCGGACTGCCACACTCGCTGGTTATGACCGCCATACGGGAAGGGAAGGTCCTCTATGAGAAGTAAGGAGCAGCAGATCCGCGACTGGTTCGCCAAGGTGGCGAGTGATCTCAAGATCGCCGGGACCGAGTCGCGCAGCGCCCAGCCCGCCACCGATGCGGTTTGTTTTCATTACCAGCAGGCGGCCGAGAAGCTTTTGAACACATGGCTGCTCTGGAAAGATCACCCACCGGTGCGAACGCACAATATCGAGGTACTCTTGGCCGCATGCGAGAAATGGGACCGGGAGTTTGCTGCCCTCCGCCCGGCCGAGGCACTGACTCCGTACGCCGTCGAGCTTCGCTACGGCGATCCGGCATACTTTCCTACGTTGGAGGAAATGAAGGAAGCCGAAAAGCTGGCCTCGCTGGTCGAGGCGTTCATCGTCGATCGGTTCATGCAGGATGGTTTTGATCCGAGACCGGGAAGTAGTTGACGGCTGATAAGCTACGGTTTCACGTACTTCACGGTGATGCAGGTCAGGGCCAGCACGAGCAAGGCCGCCAGACCAGCCAAGAGACTGGCGGCCGCGTAGGCGCGGTCTTCCTTCACCAACGCCAGAAAGAAACAGACCAGGCTTGCCGTCTCGAGCAGCACGACCGTGCCGTGCCGGACCGTGGTGATCGACGGCAGAGGCAAGAGACGCCGGCGCCGGGTCACGCCGAGCAGGCATTCGACGCACGCGGCCCGGCCGTCAGACCCGTCGAACAGGTCCGCGACCTTGCCGCACGAGGGACAGGGGCGGGCATCGTCGTCGGCCGAATGCAGCCGCAACTCGTCCTGCAAACGCTTGTACGCCGAGACGATCCGGACGAACGGCTCGCGGTCGGTCTCCTCACCCTGCAGGTCGGGATGGTGCGCTTTGGCCAGCCGACGGAAGGCGCTCTTGATCTCCCGGCCTCCGGCCGACGGCCGCAGGCCCAGCACATGGAAACAGTCCTCCAGGGTCATGAGGGCGACTCACGCTCAGAGCTTCTAACAGAATGGACCTGTGGGACAGGCTTTCTGGCCTGTCTCTGACCGGCTGGAAAGCCGGTCCCACATCTTTCTGTTAGACGCTCTCAGGGCATTCTGCCTCGACTCTCTTCCGGTAGAGTTTCAACAGGTCCCGGGTCACCGGTCCGGGGCGGCCGGCGACGATGTCGTGCTTCTCCACGCGGATCACCGGCATCACCTCCATGCCGCAGTTGGTGATGAAGACTTCATCGGCATCGAGCAGGTCGTGGATGTTGAGGGGTGTCTCCTGCACGGCCATGCCCTTTTGCCGGCCGATCTCCAGAAGCACCGCCCGAGTGATGCCCGGCAGCACCGGCGTGTCCCGGGGCGGCGTCTTCACCGTACCGTCCTTGACCAGAAACACGTTGCTGATCGAGCCCTCGGCCAGTAGGTTTTCCGGCGTGAACCACAGGGCCTCGCCGCAGTGCCGGCGTTGGGCCTCACGCAAAGCCAACAGCCGGGGCAAGTAGTTGGTGGTCTTGTGCCCGACCAGCGGGTCGGTGCGCGACTGCCGGAACTCGGAGATCATCACGGCGAGGCCCCGCTCGTACAGCTCGGACGGGTAGGCCGTCCGCGGGGACGCCGTCGCACAGACCGTGATTGCCGGTCGATCACCCTGCGGCAGATCCAGCATCGAACCGGCGGTCACGGTCAGCCGCACCCGCGCATCGGTCAGTTGGTTTTCGCGTAGCAACCGCTGGAAGTCTTTGGTCAACGGCAGGTCCGGTCGCTCGAGGGGGAACAGCAGCTTGGCCGCCGACTCCATGAGGCGTTCCAGGTGAGCATCCGGGCGGAAAACCGTCCCGCCGTGCGCACGCATGGTTTCAAACAGCCCGGCCCCGTGCAGCCAGCCGCCGTCGTAGACGCTGACGACCGCTTCGGCCCGTGGAACGAAGCGCCCGTTGAAATACACGATTTCACCCATCATTGACACCGCCAACTTCGGCGCCTATTCTCCCAGCACCTCGTTTCATGGGAGTGCGCTCATGGGCAAACTGTTCGGTGGTATCGTGGAAACAGTCGGCCGAACACCGTTGGTCAAGATCAATCGCATCCTTGACGCGCCGGCAAGCGTCTACGCCAAGCTGGAGTACTTCAACCCGCTGGCCAGCGTCAAGGATCGCATCGGCATGTCCATGATCGCCGCGGCGGAGGCGGGCGACAAGATCGACAGGAACACCCTCATCATTGAGCCGACCTCCGGCAACACCGGGATCGCACTGGCGTTCGTCTGTGCGGCCAAGGGCTACAAGCTGACCTTGACCATGCCGGAGAGCATGTCCATCGAGCGGCGACAACTGCTCCGGGCAATGGGCGCCAACCTGGTCCTGACGCCGGCCGCCGAAGGCATGCCGGGCGCCATCCGCGCCGCCGAGAAGCTGGTGGCCGAAACCCCCCGGGCCTTTATGCCCCAGCAATTCAAGAACCCGGCCAATCCACAGGTCCATCGGGAGACCACCGCGGAGGAGATCTGGCACGACACCAACGGCCGCGCGGACATCCTGGTATCGGGCGTGGGCACCGGCGGAACGATCACCGGGGTCGGGGAGGTGATCAAGTCGCGCAAGCCCTCCTTCAAGTGCATCGCGGTGGAACCCGCGGATTCGCCGGTCATCACCCAAACGCGGAACGGGCAACCGATCAAGCCCGGCCCGCACAAGATTCAGGGTATCGGGGCCGGGTTCGTGCCCGACGTGCTGAACCTGGACATCGTCGACGACGTCATTTGCGTCAGCAACGAAGACGCCTTCGTCTGGGCCCGCCGGGCCAGTTGTGAAGAGGGCATTCTCTGCGGCATCAGCTCGGGCGCGGCGCTGTACGCCGCCGACAAGGTGGCCCATCGGCCCGAGAACGCCGGCAAGATGATCGTCGTGGTCCTGGCGAGCTGTGGCGAGCGTTATCTGTCCACCCCGTTGTTCGAAGGCACCGGCTAAGCCCCATCGTGCCGAGCCCGCCGCTCAGTTCGCGGACCGTGGAGGTCGAGACACTGCACGTCTTGGCGCAAAGCCTCTCGGCCTTGCGGTGGCGTAATGGCTCTTTGGGTGGGCGTCGACCCGGTCACGAAAACAAATTACTTGGCGTCCGTAAACCGTTTGCCTATCGGGGTCCCGGAATCGTAGGATCTAAACGCGGAGGAGTTAGCAGTACGGCGCAACGTCGTCCCAATTGGGTCTGCCAGACCCCTTTAGGGGGTCAATAACGCGGTACGGGACGGCGAAATCAGCGACCTTGCGCTGTACTGTTAGGATCTAAACGCTAAAGGGGTGAAATATGAAACGTGAACCTCAACAACTCGCCAAGGATTTCAGGGCCCGCGCGGTGGTGGCAGTTCAGGTGGCCGTTATGATGACGGTCCTGATCGGGTTCGCCGCCTTGGCCATCGACGTGGGGTACTTGTACGAAACCAAGGGCAGGCTCCAGAACGCGGCCGATGCCGCCGCGCTGGCAGGCGCGGCCGCTCTGATCTCCGACGACGGCGTCGATCCCGCGGCGAGCATCAGCGCAGTCCGAGCCTACGGGGCCCTGAACCAGGCCGCGGGACAAGCGGTGTCGTTCTTGATCGACGATATCCGGATTGGGAGGATTGACGACCCCTTCGACGCGACCTCACCGTTCATTTCCGTGATTGACGACACGACCAACACGGTCTGGGTGACCGCGGCAAGAAGAGAAGCGGACGGCAACGGCGTTGCCTTGTTCTTCGCCGCCATATTCGGGCGCCATACGACCACGGTAACCGCCAGCGCAGCCGCAGCGAGGCTATGGCTGGAGACGGCCGATCTCATCCCCATCGCGCTCAGGACGCCCGATTTCGGACCGGTCGATCCCGAGATCACCGAGGCCAACCCCGGCAAGGACGGTCCCTCTTACCCGGCCAACGGGACTGATTTTCAGATCGGGGAAGAGGTCGTGGTGTTTCTCTACGGCAAGGGACCCAGGTCCCCCGTGCACTTGGTGCTAGACCTGCCGGACTTCCACGGTGTGGCCCAGACCAACAAGATCCTCAGCGCCGAGTGGCCCCCGGCGCCGGTACACCTCGCAGACGAGATGCCGGTTTGGAACCAGGGGACGGGGGACGGCAACTTCGGGGTGAGCCTCGAGGGGCGGCTCTACGACGATGATCCCGTCAATGACACCGTCATCATGCCGATTGTGCAGACGCTGCCGGGCAGCCGGAGCGAAAGTGGCCGACTGACCGGCAATATTCAGATTGCTGACTTCATCGGCGTCCGCCTGCTGCGGGTGGAGCAGGTCGAAGTTCCGAATCCGAAGTTCCCGGACGATCCGGGCAAGAGCATCACGATCAAGCGCATTGTTGCGGTCGTGGTGCCCGTGGCGGTCTCGGGGGGTGCGGGGACGGGCCAACCGCCTGGGTATGCCAGCAGCGTCGTGACCTTGCAATTGGTGCGGTAATCACCGGCAGGGAGGTGTCAGTTGACTGCCTGCCCGGGGTATTCTATGATCTTGGGTAGAACGTGGGAAAGATGCGATGTGGGCCCCTTGCGTTTCCTGTAATTATTTTTTCTCATTGGCCCACATTCGCTTCCGGAAACCCACTTTGACATAGATCGGGACCGGAATTCGCTTCGCCGTTTCTTTCGAGGAGCGCCTTTCGACACTTAGAAGACCCGCAGCCGAACGCGATGCAGCCTGGTCCGCGAGTGCCAGGAAGCGAGGGCTTTTTCGGAGGCTCCCGCCGAAGGCCGCTGTCGGGGTTGACCAGGTTGGGCGTCGGTTGAGTGTTGCGCCGCCGCACGCGTGGTGTGTGCGCGCGGCTTTGCGGCTGCGGTGGGGAGGACAAGTGGACCGGAGGCGGCCCCAAGGGGGCGGAAGAGCGGAAAGATGACCCTGAGCATTCCCAACTATCGAATTCTCGAGAAGATCGGGACCGGCGCGGGCAGCGTGCTCTACAAGGCCAAGTGCACGCGCACGGGGGCCGTCTACACCATCAAGCACGTCAAGATCCATACGCCTGAGGACCAGGGCTACCTCGACCAGCTTAAGGAGGAGTACAACATAGGGTCGGTCCTGGACCACCCCGTGCTGCGCAAAGTGTTCGAATTACGGCACATCCGGCGGCGGCTGCGGGTTTTTGGTGGTCTGCTGTTCATGGAGCACATCGACGGCGTGGTGTTCAAGGACCCCGATTTCCACCCGCCGCTGCCCGATCTCTTGCAGCATTTCGCCCGGGCGGCGGAAGGACTCCAAGCCATGCACAAGGCGGGGTTCGTCCACGCGGACCTCAAGCCCGGCAACATGCTGCTGACCCCCGAGGGCGAGGTGAAGCTGATCGATTTCGGGCAGTGCTGCCGGCTGTACTCGGCCAAGAGCCGGGTGCAGGGAACCATCGATTACATGGCCCCGGAGCAGGTGGCCCGGGAGGTGATGGATCAACGGACCGACGTGTTCGGGCTCGGGGCCTCGCTGCACCGCATCGTCACGGGCAAACCGATCGTGACGGACATGAACAAGAACGTGAGCCTTCACGCCGTGGGCAACCTCGGCAAACGGGTCGACGAGCTGGAGGCCCCCACGATGGAGGGGCAGCCCGTCTGCTTCATCCGACTCATCCAGGACGCCTGCAACCCCGACCCCAAGAAACGTCCGGCGGATATGCGCGAGCTGCGCGAACGTTTGCTCACGGCGCAGACCATGCTCATGACCCACACCGGCAATGGAGCTTCGTCCGGCAACGGAGCCGCCTCCAAGACGGCATAAGCGGCCGCGTCGGCTCGGCCGAAGAGGCCATGCAGGGCGGCGGCGCTACGCGGTCTTCAGCAGCAACAGGGTAGGCCAACATCACCGGCCGACGGAGGGGCTTGTCGGGACTCCTTCGGAAGGGCCGTGGCGACAGGCGTCGGGTCGTGCCAACGCTGGGTGAGGGCACCAGCAACGGCAGGATACACGGCCAGATTATCGAAAGAGCATGAGGCGTCGGCCTTGGTCCAGAGCCCGATCATGCCGGCGTCCTTGAAGGTGTCGTCCTTGGCCTCGAGCTGCTTGATGCCGTCCAGGTAGCAGGTGATCCGGTCGCCGACCATGGTGACCTGTAGTTGATACCACATACCGGCAAAGGTCTGCACGCTCGCCGACTGGAGTTGCTGACGTTTGCCATCGACGACCTTGTAGACGCGGTAGTTACCCTCCAGCGGATTAATGCGGCAGACGTAGTAGTTGTTCTCGTCCTTGCACCGCCAGATCAGCCCACCGCCTTGATCCTCCTTGCCTGAATCGGGCTTGATGCGGACCCGCAGATCGAGGTCTTTGAACGAGGGCTTATCCACGAGGGCGAGATTAAAGGTGGCATCGGGCGCGGCCGTGGTCAGACTGAGGACGTTGGGTTTGCTGGGGGCGGTCGGGTCAGCGGCGATTTTCCAGGTGCCCGGTTGACCGCTGGGACGCGTTTCGCGAAGACTCAGGCCCGGGGGGGTCTTGCCGACCTTGTCCTTGTCGAACATCCAATACGCCAGGGGTATGGGCTCCTCCTTGACGTCCAACACCTTGCCGCCGACGCCGTCCACCATGGCTTGGACCACTTTGTCGCCGCGGAGCAGAGTGACTTCATAGAACATTTTGACATCAGCGGCCTTGACCTGGATCCCGAAGGCCCGGCCCTTGGTTTCCAGTTCCGCGGTTTTGATGGCCTCGGCCAAGGTCATCTTCGCCACGGTGAGGGCCTGCTTGGCCTCGGCGAGCTCCTGGGTGTCGGCTTCGTCCATCTCCTGGTTTTCGACGCCGAGCACCTTGCCGCTGACGGCGTCAATCTTAAGCTCCTTCACCCTATCGCCGCTGAGCAGTCCCACACCGTAACAAATCGGCCCCTCGTCCCATTGCAGTTCGGCCTCGAGTACCTGGCCGTCGGGCACTTCCTTCTGAGCCGTTTCGATCGCCTCGGTCAAGCGGATTTGGGCCGTAGCGACCGCCTTCTGAATCTGGGCCAGGAGGCCGGGTTCGTCCGCCCGCGCTAGCGATACGAAGCCCAACAGGGTGAGCCCAACCATCGCGTTCCAACCGTTTGTGGTTTTCATTCCGTCACCGTCCTTTCGCGCGAGATCCATCATCACCAGGCGTAAATCCGAAGTCCAGCGGAGTTCCGGGACAAGAGGCTCGGGGGGATGAGGATGGGTTCGTTCGGGAATTCCCCATTCTCGTTTCTCGATTCGTGCCCCCGTCCGACCACCTCTAAAGAGACCGGCTGGGAAGCCGGTCCCACAGGCGCGCGGGGAAAATCATTGGCGGGCGGCGGAATTCTCTTGACTCCTACAGGAGTGCTTATATGCTCCTAGAATACTCCAATTGGAGTGCATGGGGAGTGTGAATTGTTTACTGCCTCATCTGGCCGCGGACTTAAAGTCACCTTGAAGATTCCGGTGGAGCTGTACCGAAATCTGTCGGAACTTATTGAAAACACGGAATTTAGGAGCGTTACGGAATTCGCGGTTTACGTGCTCCGCGACGTAGCGGCAGACGGAAAACTCCAAAGAACGGCTTCGGACAACGGTTCCAGCCCAGAACTCAGAGCCATCGAGGAGCGGCTTCGAGCCCTGGGGTACATCGACTGATCGGACCATAACGATGGTATCGATTAGTGTTGCGTCAACGACCTTCTTGCAGGTGCGAAGGTCGCGGAAGAGCGAGCTTGCTGGCGAGCCGGGGTGCCCACGCCGCCCAAGGGTTTCGGCTCGGCAGGAGCCTCGCCCTCCCGATCGAACCGCCAGTTGGGCGCTGACAGAGCAGCAGGAACACGCCCCGGTATGGAAAGGACGGCATGCAGTGGAAATCGAACGACTGACCATCATCGGCGGTTACGGCAAGAACGGCAAAAGGGAACCGGTCGACCAAGTCATCCTCGAGATGGGCGACTTGAGCAATTTCATGAACCGAACGAAGAACGGCTGCCAGATCCGGATCGAGGGTCTGTTGATCGGGTAGATTGGGGATCGGGGGTCGGGGATTAAAGACTGCGGACAGGGTACGATGGCGGAGCTGAGTGCAGGGGGGCGGTCTGGAATGCCGAATGCTATAATGCTATGTTAGATCGACGAAGGCCTGGCGGCGGTCGAAGGCGGCCACTTGGGAGGTGGTCTCGCGACCGGGTGTGGACCCCGGTGCGACCCGCGGAGGGTCAACGCGGCGGCCCCGGACTGGCGGGTGCCAAAGGGGACAGGCACCTCGCCATGCGGGGTTCGGAGGCCGCTCCCTGACGGTCGCGGTTCGGAAGAACGCAGTCGGGCTCGGAGTCAGTCCCCTTTTGCCATGCAGGAGTGAAGAATCATGTGGACGAGAGTCTGGATGGTTTGGGCGGTCGGGATCGCCGGCTTGCTCGGTGGCTCGCCGGCGAGAGCCGAAGAAGAGCTTGTGTTCATGAACGTCTCGTATGATCCGACGCGCGAGTTGTACCAGGAGTTCAATACGGCGTTTGCCCGGTACTGGAAAGACAAAACGGGGCAGGCCGTTACGATCCGGCAATCGCACGGCGGTTCGGGCAAGCAAGCGCGGGCGGTCATTGACGGGTTGGAGGCCGACGTGGTCACGCTGGCCCTGGCGTACGATGTCGAGGCGATCAGTCAGCGGGCGGGGGTCATCGCGGCGGGATGGCAAAAACGTTTGCCCAACAACAGTTGTCCGTACACTTCCACAATCGTGTTTCTGGTGCGGAAGGGCAACCCCAAGAACATCAAGGACTGGGATGATCTGGTGAAGCCCGGGGTGGCGGTGATCACGCCGAACCCGAAGACGTCGGGTGGGGCGCGGTGGAACTACCTGGCCGCCTGGGGCTATGCCTTCAAGCACAACGCCGGGGACGAAGCCAAGGCCCGCGAGTTCGTGACGAAACTCTTCAAGAACGTGCCGGTGCTGGACGCGGGGGCCCGCGGCTCGACCACGACCTTCGTGCAGCGCGGCATCGGGGACGTGCTCCTGGCCTGGGAGAACGAAGCCTTCCTCGCTGTCGAGAAAATGGGCGAGGGGAAGGTAGAGATCGTGGTTCCTTCGCTGAGCATTCTGGCCGAGCCCCCGGTGACGGTAGTGGACAAGACCGTGGAGAAGCGCGGGACGCGGGACTTGGCAACGGCCTACCTGCAATACCTTTACTCCGCGGAGGGCCAGGAGATCGTCGCCCGATATCACTATCGCCCCAGCCTGAGCGCGGTGGCCGAGAAACACGCCGACCAATTCCCCAAGATCGAGCTGTTGACGATTGATCGGGACTTTGGCGGCTGGGAGAAGGCCCACCAGACGCATTTTGCCGATGGCAAGCTCTTCGACCAGATTTACCAACCGGGCAGCTAGTGGAATGGGGCAGAGTTGATGCGCCTCGGCCGCTCCCTGACGGTCGCGGTTCGGAGGCCGCTCCCTGACGGTCGCGGTTCGGAGACGATGAGACTTGCGTTTAGACAGCGCAGCATCCTGCCCGGCTTCGGGCTGACGCTCGGGTTCACCATGCTGTACTTGAGCCTGGTGGTGTTGATCCCGCTGGGCGGGCTTTTTCTGAAAACGGCCACGATGACCTGGGGGCATTTTTGGGGAACCGTGACGGATGCCCGGCTGCTGGCGGCGTATCGGTTGAGTTTCGGGGCCTCCGTACTCGCGGCCACGGTCAACGTGGTGTTCGGTGCGGTCGTGGCCTGGGTGTTGGTCCGGTACCGTTTTCCTGGACGGCGGCTGGTGGACGCGCTCATCGACTTGCCCTTTGCGCTGCCGACGGCGGTGGCGGGTATCTCCCTGACCGCGATCTACGCGGGCAACGGTTGGCTGGGGCGCTATCTGGAGCCGATGGGCATCAAGGTGGCCTTCGCCCCGCTGGGTGTGGTGGTGGCGCTCACCTTCATCGGGCTGCCGTTTGTGGTGCGGACCCTGCAGCCGGTGCTGGAGGAGCTGGATCCGGCGGTGGAGGAGGCGGCGGCCAGTCTGGGAGCGGCGCGCGGGCAGACCCTCCGCCGCGTGATCCTGCCGGAGTTGTGGCCGGTGCTGCTCACCGGTTTCGCACTGGCGTTTGCGCGGGCCTTAGGGGAATACGGCTCGATCATCTTCATCTCCGGGAACATGCCGATGAAGACGGAAATCGTTCCGTTGTTGATGGTGATGAAGCTGGAGCAGTTCGACTACGCGGGGGCCACCGCCATCGCGGTGGTGATGCTGTTGATGTCGTTCGTGCTGTTGCTGGGGATCAACGTGCTGCAATGGTGGAGCGGACAACGCCATTGCGTGGCGCGGTCTTGAGAACGCCGACATGCAACCGCCCGTCTCTTTGAACGTTGAAGCGGTCGGGGTCCACAAGAGTACGGCCACCACGGAGCCGCTGCCGGTTCGCGGTCTGCTGATCGGCGTCGCCTTGCTCTTTGTCGGGTTGTTCCTGATCGCGCCGTTGGCGGCCGTGTTCGCGCAAGCGTTCGCGGACGGCGTCGCCGCCTATTGGGCGTCCTTGCGCGAGCCGGACACGCTGACCAGCATCCGGCTGACGCTGTTGACCGCGGCGATTGCCGTGCCCTGCAACCTGGTCTTCGGGGTGGCGGCCTCGTGGGCGATCGCCAAGTTTGAGTTCCTGGGCAAGAGCCTGCTGACCACGCTGATTGATCTGCCCTTTGCCGTGTCGCCGGTGATTGCGGGGATGATCTACGTGTTGCTCTTCGGTCGGCACGGCTACCTGGGACCGTGGCTGGCGGGGCATCACATAGAGGTGGTTTTTGCCGTGCCCGGGATCGTGTTGGCGACGGTGTTTGTCACGTTTCCGTTTGTGGCCCGCGAGTTGATCCCGCTCATGCAGGCCCAGGGGACAGAAGAGGAGGAAGCGGCGCTATCGCTGGGGGCCGGCGGCCGACAGACCTTCTTTCGGGTAACGCTGCCCAACATCAAATGGGCCTTGCTGTACGGCGTCATTCTGTGCAACGCGCGGGCCATGGGGGAGTTTGGGGCGGTATCGGTGATCTCCGGCCACATTCGCGGGCTGACCAACACGATGCCGTTGCACGTGGAGATTCTGTACAACGAGTACAACTTCGTGGGGGCCTTCGCGGTGGCCTCGTTGCTCACCGTGGTGGCCTTGATCACGCTGGTGCTGAAGAGCTTTGCGGAGTGGAAGTTCAAGGAGGACCTGCGGGTTAATCCCTGAGTTGAATTGTTTGCCACAGAGGGCACAGAGATTCCAGGGGAAAATTGAAAATGGAAAATTGAAAATGGAAAAAGAAGAAACCGACGCCAACAAAGGCAAGGACCGAGCTGCGCAGGTCACGACTCGTGTGCCGCAGAATCTTCATTTTTACATTTTCAATTTTCCATTTTCAATTTTCCATTCCTGGTGGCCGCATGAGCATTGAAGTGCAGCATATCAGCAAGCACTTCGGGGCGTTCGCCGCGTTGAAGGACGTCAGCCTGCGTGTGGCGACCGGCGAGTTGGTGACCCTGCTGGGGCCGTCCGGGTCGGGAAAGACCACGCTGCTGCGGATCATCAGCGGTCTGGAGGCGGCGGACGCCGGCGCGGGTCAGATTCTGCTGCACGATGAAGACGTGACCGGGCAGCAGGTGGGGAGTCGGCGGGTGGGTTTCGTGTTCCAGCATTACGCCCTGTTCCGGCACATGACGGTGTTTGAGAACGTGGCGTTCGGGATGCGCGTGCGTCCACGGAAGGTGCGGCCTTCGCGGCAGCAAGTCCGTGAGAAGGTGGAGCAGTTGCTCAAGCTGGTGCAACTGGATTGGCTGGCGACCCGCTACCCGGCCCAGTTGTCGGGAGGCCAGCGCCAGCGGATCGCCCTGGCCCGGGCGCTGGCGATTGAGCCGCGGGTGTTGTTGCTGGACGAGCCGTTCGGGGCGTTGGATGCCAAGACGCGGCAGGAACTGCGGCGCTGGCTGCGGCGACTGCACGGGGAGCTGCACGTGACCAGTGTGCTGGTGACGCATGATCAGGAAGAGGCGCTGGAGGTGGCCGACCGCGTGGCGATCATGAGCGCCGGACGGATCGAGCAGTTCGGGACGCCGGCGGAGGTCTTTCACCATCCGGCCAACGAGTTTGTGATGAACTTCCTGGGCCGGGTGAACATTTTCCACGGGCGCGTGGAGGGGAAGAAGGCGTTCCTGGGTCCGCTGGAGATCGAATATGAAGGTGCGCACCAGGCCACGATGAAGCCGGCCCGCGGGCTGGTGCGTCCCTATGACTTGGAGGTGTCGGCGCAGGCCGACGGTCGACCGGGGTTCACCGCGACGGTATGCCACGTGAACCTGGCGGGGCCGCAGGTGAAGCTGGACCTGACCGCGGAGTCCGGGGAGGCGGTACACGTGGAGCTTCCGCATGAGCGGTTTCGGGCTTTGGATTTGTTTGCCGGCAAGTCCGTTTTCGTCAGTCCGCGGGAGATCAATGTTTTCGTGGATGAGGACTTGCCGCCGGAGGGCACGAGGGTATAAACGTTAAACAGCTTTCCCGACCGTCGGAGGCCAGCGCGGGCCTCCGACGGCCAACGGAGCGAGTAACTCCAGAAGTTCGGACAGCACAAGGAGCAATCCGATGGTTGAGAAAGCGGTCGCTTACTCCCGCCGCGGGGCGGTGTTCGCGGGTGCGTTTCTGCTGCTCAGCGGTCCGGGACTGCGGGCCCAGACCAGCCAACCGATCGAGAGCCGGCCGGCGACGAGTCAGCCGGCCCTGACCCCGGAGAAACCCGCCTCGCCGGCCGAGAAAGAGGCGGCGCCGCCGAAGAAGGCGGCGCCGCTGACCTCCAAGGCTTGGGGGACACGGCTCGAGTCTGAACCGCCCGGATACGTTAAGACCCTGGACAAGTTCGGCGTTCCCGGCCTGGAGAAGATGGACTGGCTGGAGTTCGGACTGCAACATCAGACGCGGTTTGAACTTCGCGACGACGACTATCGCCGACCGACGCTGCAGGCCGACGAACAGTTCCTGCTGCGCTCACAGACTTACTTGGGCATCCGCAAGATTCTGGACCCGTTTCGCTTCGGCATTGAGTTTCAGGATTCCCGTCAATTCATGAGTGAATACCCGGAAACCAACCGGGACGTGGACGAGGCCGACTTTCTCCAGGCCTTTGGGGAACTGTACTTTGAAGATGCCCTCGGCAAGGGATACCCCGTCCAGATCCGCGCGGGACGCATGACCCTAGACTTGGTGGACCGCCGGCTGGTGGCGCGGAACACCTGGGGCAACGCGCCCTCCGGGTTCGACGGGTTCCGGCTCCGGCTGGGCCAACCCAGCGCCGACTGGCAGTTCGACTTCCTCGCAGTGCAGCCGGTGGAGAAGCGGCTGACCGTCCGTAATCGGACGGACGAGGAGCGGTGGTTCTACGGTCTGGTGGGGGCCTGGCGGCGGTGGGCTCAAATCATCACCCTGGAGCCGTACTATTTCATCCTGGACGAGGACCGGAAGGACTACACCGTGGCCGACCGCGAGATCCATACGATGGGGCTGCACGGCTTCGGACCGATCGGGAAGACCGGTTTCGACTACGACTTCGACACGGCCTTCCAGTTCGGGGAGGACGGCGAGCGTAAGCAGCGGGCGTTCGCCAGCTATGGCGAAGTCGGGTATACGTTCCAACACGTCTGGAAGCCGCGATTGAGCTTCTCGACGGCTTATGCCAGCGGGGACCGCAACCCGGACGATTCGCTCAGTGAGCGCTTTGACAAGCTTTTCCAGACGTCGCATCCCTACTCCACCTGGGATTACTTCTCGTGGCAAAACGTGATCAGCCCGAAGCTTCGCCTGGAGATCCAGCCGTGGAAGCAGTTGCGGATGGATACCTCTTACGGAGGGTATTGGCTGGCGGCCGACAGCGACGCCTGGGTGGTTCCCGGCCTGCGGGACAAGACGGGGACCAGCGGGGATTGTGTGGGGCAGGAGTGGGATGTGCGGGTGCGCTATCAGATCGATCCGCGGTTGGAGGTGGAGCTGGGTTACGCGCACTTCTTCCCCGGTCCGTTCGTCGAGAATATGGGTCCGGCGGACGACAGCGATTTTTTCTACGTGACGACCACGCTGCGTTTTTGAGCTGTGTAGGGCGGGCTTCGCCAGCCGAAACAAAGTGTCGGGCGGAGCCCGACCTACGCAATCGATTGACCGGCTGGAAAGCCGGTCCCACATGTAGGGCGGGCGGCGCCCGCCGATACCAAGCGTCGGGCGGAGCCCGACCTACGCTGCGTTTAACAGGGTGCGGTGAAAAAGTCCGCAAAGGAAGGAAAAACAGAGATGAAACTACGCAAGCTGATGGTGGTGATCGTCGTAGTGGTGTGCATGGTGGCTTCGACCGGATGTCGCGTCGAGGGTTTCAAACAAGGCATCAACGACGGGGTGAGCACCGCGTTGACGGCGCTGATTTCAACGCCCATCACCCACGCGCTGGACGAGCGTTTTGACGGCGGCGGGGAATAGGAGCCTGTGGCAAGAGGGGACAGGCACCTTCCTGGTGCTCCGACGCACCTTAACCTGCGGGTTGGGAGTCGATCATCCTTGTGTGCCACTGCCGTCTCGGCAGTGCCGGTCGCAGGAGGCTCCTTGGAAGGAGCACTGCTCACAGAGCAGTGGCACACCCGAAACCTGAGCTGCGTTGGAGCGTTAGACCGGGTTCCCGAGCTCACCGATAGCCCTCACCCTGCCCTCTCCCGAGGGGAGAGGGGGCGCGACGGCCGTTCGCGCGGGTCAGCCTTCCACCGCCGGCGCGGGCGAGGCTTCGGGCGCGCCCGCGACGCGGGCGAAGAGGCACTCGGTGATCTGGTCGATGAGCCGGCGTTCGAGGACGCCATCGCGCCCGGCGGGAAGCCACAGGTTGTCCCGTTCGGGGACGATCGGCTCTCCGGTGGTGGCCGGCAGCGAACGGCCGAACACCCGGAACGCCGCCGCCGAGGTGTTGTACTGGCGGTCGGGGGTGGAGAACTTTTCGCGGAAGACAGTGACGACCAGCTTCTTGTGGAGCGGGTCGGTTTCGCCGAGCAGTCGCACCTCGACGCGGCGGCGGACCGTGTCCAGCGAGGCTTCCATTAGATCGTAGGCGGTGTCCACGTCGTGCCGCCAAAATTCGAAGAACTGCTGCGAGGTAACCGGGAAAGTCGTGATGAGGCCGGCGCGGCGGTCCACGCGGTCGATCTTGAAGCCGTGAGCCCGCAGGGCTTCGAGACAGGCCTCGAAGAGGGCATCGCCCTCATCTTCCTCGGCCAGCGCGACTTCCTGGGCCGTCCACTCCACCGGTTGGGGGGGGCGGTGGCATCCGCTCAGGAAGCAGACCGCCCCAAGCATGAACATCCAGCGTATCACAAAGAACCATCGTAGTTCGCCGAAGCTGTCGGTCAAGCGGTTGCAATTCGGACAGCAGACCGGTACAACTCACCGACGGCTCAAAAACGGGGAGGGTGCAGCTCCATGCATGCGAACCGGTGGACAGGGTGTGGGTGGTTTCTGGCCGGCCTGCTGGCGGCGGCGGTCCAAGCCCAAACCACTACCCAGCCGCTGCTCGGGGTGACCGACGAGCAGACCGCCAAACTCGTGCGCTCGCGGGCCGTCATCGAGAATCCCGCGGATAGCGAGAGCACGCGTCAAGCCCAGGCGGAGGAATTGCTTCTCACCGGCTGGCCGGCCGCCGCCGATCTGCTGATCGCACTGCTGGAGACCTCCAACGACGGTACGACCCGGGCGGTGGTCTGTCGGGCCGTCGGGCGGGTGGAGAGCGCCAATCCGGAGTTGGTGGATCGTCGGCTGATCGAGTCCCTGATCGGGCTCCTGGCCGACGGCGATCCTTCGGTTTCCACTGCGGCGTCGGCGGCACTGTCCAGCTTTCGCGACGACTACGTGGTGCGGCGGTTGGGCGAGTTGGCTCGGGATCCGGGCCGGCCGGTGGGGCTGCGCCTGGCCGCAATCGAGGCCCTGGCTCCCAACATTGACCGTCGATGCGTCATCGAACAGTTGATGGAATTGCTGCACCTGGAGGAGGCGGTGCGCGACCGGGCGCTGGCGGCGCTGGTGCCGGCTTCGCGGGTGAACTACGGCCGGAGCGTGGAGGCGTGGGAGGCGTGGTGGCAGGACAAATCGGCGCTGGAGGAGACGGCCTGGCTGCGGGACCGAGTCACGTTGTTCGCGCAGCGGGCGCGGGACCTGGAACTGCGTTTGGAGACCCTGACGCGGGAGAGTGAGAGCCACGCCAAGGTCCTCGCGCGACGGCTCGCGGACGCCTTGCGGATGACCTACCGCCTGACCGCCCAGGAGGCCCAGCGGGACGAGCTGCTCATCGGCTGGCTGCGGGACCCGCTGATCGAGTTCCGCCGCACGGCGGTGGACTTGGTGAAAGAGCAGATTTACGACCAGAAACGTCCTTCGGAGGGCGTTCGCGCCGCCCTGCGCGAGCGTTACACGGATACTTCACCCGAGCTGCGCCGGGAGGTGTTCGAGTTGGTCGCGGCCCTCAATGAGCCGGCGGACATGGAGCCGGTACTCGCCCGCCTGGCGGTGGAGACCGACCTTTCCGTGCGCGAGACCATTCTTGGCGTATTGGGCAAGCTGCGGAACCCCGCGGCCATTCTCGTGTTGATCGACGAAATCGCCGAGGCGTCGTCCCCTTCGCCATGTCTGGCCAAAGCGGCACAGTCCTTGGCCCTTTTGGCCCGTGAGAGCAACGATCCGGCGCTGCTGGATCGCGCCGTCGGGCCGTTGCGTACGCGCCTGGCGGCCGCCGGTCCGGAGGACGTGGCCTTACGGGGAGCCCTGTTGGGCGCGATGGCCGGCATCGGGTCGGCGGCGTTCACCGAGGAGTTCGTCGCGCATCTGGGCGAGGAACAACCGGAGTTGCTGCTGCCGGCGATACGAGGGACGGTCGCGGTCCAGGATCGCGATCAGCTGAATCGGCTGCGGACGTTGTTCCTGCACGCCGACGCGCGCGTTCGTCTCCAGGCGATGGAAGCGGTGGGGGTTCTCGGGGACGGTGAAGGTCCGCTCGAGGCCTTGCTCAACCCGCTGAACGTGGCTACGGAACCGAACGAGGCGGTGCGGTCGGCCGCGTGGGTCGCGTTCTGCAGGATCCTCAAGCGTCAGCCGGCCGACGCCCGTCTGAAGTGGGTCGGTCGGCTGAAGGACTTGCCCGGCCGGCAGATCGAGTATCTGAGCGCTCTGGTCGAGGACTTCGCCTCCGCCAATCCGGTACCGGGGCAGCTCGGAGAGGTCCGCGCTCAGCTTGCCCGGCTTCTGCGTGAGCAGAAGCGCTACGCCGAATCCGTTCGCCCCCTCCAGGAGCTGTATACGCCATTGTCGGCCGGCGGCGACTCCCGTGCGGGTGAATTCGGGGTGCTGTTGCTCGACTCCCTGCTGCGCGACGGCCAGCATAGCGAACGCATCGAACAACTACTCCCCGAGTTGGCGAAGCACGGAGACGACGTCAAGGCCGAGGTGGTTCGGACCATCACGGCGTACATGAATGAGACCATGGCGGGCAATGCCAACCCGGAACTGGCGGTCCTCGCGGGCCGCCTGCGCGAGGCTTGCAACGGTCTGTACGGTCAGCGGTTTGACGACTACCTCACTGGGGTGGTCCATCAATTGGCCGCGCCGCCGAGCAGCGGTCCCGTAAACCCATCCTAAGGCGCATCGGGACGTGATCGGTAAAACGACACGTTCCAGGCGTTCAGGGCTGATCCGCGGACTCGAAGGATTCCGCAATACGACGGCAGGCCTGAATGTCACGTTCCGTGAAGGGGCCGGCCGTATGATAGCGCAGGATGACCACCCGAGTGCCATCCGAGGGAGGAATGCCCACGTGAACGTAGTCCCCGGAGGCGGGCAGGTTTACTTGGGCCCCAGGGAGCGGACCTAAGGGGACGTCCTCCGGCGTAGGCAACCTGCCTGCCCCGCTCGCGGGGCGGTAGGCAGGGGGGCCGGACCCGAGCAGGCTGGCGAAGTGCAGGCTCATGACTTGCAGGGCGATCTCCGCAGCGGACGCGTCCGGCGGCTTAGGCAGGAGGTGGACGATACACTGCCGGGGGTTGCGCGCGTCGCGGAGGTCCCGACACTCGATGGTATCCTGTCCGCGCTGGTATTCGGTCCAATCGGCCGGTAGGCGGAAGGAGACGGGCCAACGGGCCGGGGCGAGGCGTTCCCCCAAATGGACTGCGCGCCGGTCGCTGATCAGGATGGCGGCCAGCCCGGTGGCCAGCCCCAGGCCGATGATCGAGGCGATGACGGCTCGGCGGCGTTTGGGGGCCTGCTCTCTCGGCACGACGGTGACCATGGCTGGGGGCGTTCCGCCTCTCTGAAAGCGTGGTGCGGGGACGGCGGGGGTAAACCCCGCCGCTCGCAACCGCCGCTTCGGCTCGACATCCAAGGACGGAGCCGGTATCCTCATCGTCGGCTCCTGGCCCCGAGGCTTTCGAGCCAGGCGGGACGGCATCCTATGATCTTGAACCGATGGTCGCAACGGTTGACGACCAAGGTGGTGACGCCTACATTTCGCGGGGGCGTAGGGAGCAGCAAGTTGAATAGAACGGGATTGCGTGTCCGGGGTCCGAGGAGAAAGGGTGGGTCGTGAGTTGCGGCGCGTGGTGCATGGGAGGTGGGTGTGCGGCCTTTTTTAAGGAGGTAGGTCCGTGCGGATATCGGTAACCGGCCGACATGTCGAAGTCCCCGAGGCGGTGAAGGAATACGCTTGCGAGAAGCTCTCCAAGCTCCCGCGGTTTTTCGACCGGGTCCAGGCCATCGAGGTGGTATTGGGCCAGGACTCGGGCGACTTTTCGGTGGAGATCATCGTGCACGTGGATCGGACCGACCCGTTCATCGCCCGGGAGACGGGACCGGATACGCTGGCCTTGATTGACACCCTCACCGACAAGCTCGGTCGCCAGTTGCGGCGGCATAAGGAACGGTACCGCAATCGCAAGCACCCCACCGACAAGGCGGAGTTCCTCGGATCCGAATGACGGTATGGTCCGGGTCCGCCGACCTGGAACATACGTGGGAAGTGGGGCCTCCCCCCAAGGAGTACGGGTTAGGAGGCTTAGCGCGGAGGAGCAGAGTCCTCCAGAACGGGCGCCGAGTCGTGCGCTCGGCGGAAGCTTATGAAGCTGACAGATTTTGTCCAGATGGACTCGGTGATACCGGAGTTGCAGGCCAAGGACCGTAACGGGGTGGTCCGCGAATTGGTTCAATCCTTGGCCGACCACGGGGCGGTCCCTCAGGACCTGGTGGACACGCTGGTGAAACACACCATCCAGCGGGAGAACCAAGGGAGCACCGGGTTCGGCAAGGGGGTCGCGGTCCCGCACGTCAAGCACGAGCGGATCACCCAGCTGATCGCGACGATCGGGCGGTCCAGTCATGGCGTGGATTTTGCGGCGTTGGATCGTTCGCCGGTCTATATGGTCTTCCTGTTGCTGAGTCCGAAATCCGACCCTGACTCGCACCTGGCGGCCATGGAGAAGATCTTCCGCCATCTTCAGCGGGACAATTTCCGTCGTTTTCTCCGCCAGGCGGATACCCAGGAAGCGATCCGGGACTTGCTGATCGAGGCGGATGAGTCGTAGGGGGTCCCGCGTGAGCTGTGCCCCGGCAGAGAAGGGTGCGGCGGGTCCGGCACAGGCAGGCCCTTGACAGACCTCCAGCGTGTCAAGGGCAGGAGCGCGAGCGTGTCGGATGGCAACGAGATGTTGGTTCGGGAGGTGCGAGTATTAAACCAGCAGGGTTTGCACGCGCGTCCGATCATGCGCTTTGTGGACCTAGTGACGCGGTTCTCGTCCGAGGTTCGCGTAGGCAAGGGAGAGGGAACCGAGCAGGTGGACGGGCGCAGTGCGATGGGCATGATGCTGCTGGAAGCGCCGCAGGGCACGGCGTTGCGGATCCTGGCCCGGGGGGCGGATGCCTCCGCGCTGCTCGACGCCTTGGAAGAACTGATCCACAGTCGATTCGGGGAAGACCCTTGACAGACCTCCGCCCCCCCGCCCGCCGGGTGCCGGTCCCACGTCGCCCGACAGCCGGAGCGGCCGCCTCCGGCGACCCGCTAAACGGGGGGAGGGTCCCCCACCGCCCAACGACGTCGACCACCCACCGACCGGCTGGAAAGCCGGTCCCACAGAGGGGGTCCGGTCGATGGAGATCCTGACGGGCATTGCAGTGGCCCCCGGCGTGGCGATCGCCGAGGCATTCGTGCTCAACACCGAGGACTACCGCATTCCGACGCAGTTGGTTTCCGCCGGCGAAATCCAGGCGCAGGTGGACGTTCTCGTTGAGGCCGTCTCCAAGTCGGTTGAGGAGATTCGCACTCAGATAGACCAAGTGGCCCAACGCCTGGGGCGCGACGCGGGGGCGGTCTTCAAATGGCACGTCGGGGTGCTGCAGGACCCGCAGATCCGCCGCTCCATCGAAAACCTGATCCGGGAACGGAAGTACTCCGCGGCCCACGCGGTGAGCACGGTCATGCGCAACCATCGGCGGCGTTTCATGCAAATGAGCGACCCCCTGCTGGCCGAGCGTCTCCGCGACGTGGAGGACATCGAGCGCCGTCTGATGCGGAATATTCTGGGTGAGGCGGGCGAGAACCTGCAACACCTTACGCAGCCCTCGATTCTGGTGGCCCATGATCTCGCTCCGTCGCTGGCGGCGAGTTTGGGGCACACGAACATTGTCGGCGTGGTTTTGGACGTAGGCGGCTCGACCTCGCACACCGCGATCCTGCTGCACGCCTGGGGGCGACCGGCCGTGATCGGGGCCAAGGACGTGTCTACGCGGATCAGCGGGGGGGACCTGGTCATCGTGGACGGGACCGGGCAGATCATCATCGCCCAACCGGACCCCGAGACCCTGGAACAGTACCGCGAACGCCAGCAGACCTATGCGCGGATCACGCAGGAACTGGGGTGCCTCCGCGAGGTCGAAGCCGTGACCCAAAACGGGACGCGCATCGAGCTCATGGGCAACATCGAGTTCCCCCAGGAGGCGGCGGCGTGCGTGGAGAAGGGCGCCGACGGCATCGGTTTGTACCGCACCGAGTTCTTGTTCCTGCAAGCGGCGGGCCCGCCCGGCGAAGCAGAACAGTATGAAGCCTACCGGACGGCCATTCAGGGTGCCCAGGGCCGACCGATCACCCTCCGCACCTTCGACCTGGGGGCGGACAAGTACACCCAGGATCGGCAGCACGAACCGGAGCGCAATCCGATGTTGGGCCTGCGCTCGATCCGCTATAGCCTCCAGAACCTGGACCTATTCAAGGTGCAGTTGCGGGCCGTGCTCCGCGCCTCGGTGCTCGGCGACGTGAAGCTCATGTTCCCCCTGATCATCAGCCTCATGGAGTTGCGACAGGCCAAGATGACCCTCCACGACGCCATGGAAGACCTCGAAGAAGAGGGAGTCCCGTTCAATCCCCATATCGAGGTGGGCATGATGCTGGAGACGCCGGCTGCGGCCCTGCAGTGCAGGGAATTCGCCCGCGAAGTCGCGTTCATCAGCATCGGGACGAACGATCTGGTGCAGTACCTGCTGGCGGTCGATCGGGGCAATGAACGGGTGTCCCGCTTCTATAACATGGCCCACCCGGCCGTTCTGCAGATCCTGCGGAACATTATTCGCACTTGTGCGAAGGCCAAGGTCGGCTGTAGTCTATGCGGGGAAATGGCGGGGCAGCCGTTGTACACGCTGCTCCTGCTGGGGTTGGGCTTGCGGACCTTCTCGATGGCCCCGGCGAGTATGCCGGAAGTAAAGAAGTTGATCCGCCTGACCACCGTGGGACACGCGGTGCGGGTGGCCCGCAAGGCCCTGACGTTCGAGACGGAGCGCCAGGTCACGAACTATCTTCGTGACGTGACTCGAAAACTCTTGCCCGACGACCCGATCTAGCACTGTGCTGGTCGGCGCGGGCAGAACGTATTGAAGAGGACCTGATCGCACCGGACACTGAGCGTGGACGGTCGGGATGGATTCCGAACCGGTGGACGGCATTCGCGGAAGCGGGTTCGAAAACGCCGGAGGACAGATCGAGGGTGTGAGACATCGTTATGCGGTTGATTTCGCCGTGGGCGGCGACGTACGTTTCTGTTCCCACCGGGACATGATGCGGCTGTTCGCCCGAGCCATGGCCCGGGCGGAACTGCCCGTCCGGTTCTCAGCAGGCTTCAACCCGCATCCGAAACTGTCGCTCATACCCCCGCGTCCGGTAGGGGTGGCGAGCGAAGGCGACCGTTTGGTCCTGGAATTGACGCAGGACCTCGAGGCCGACGAGCTCCTCCGGCGACTTTCTGCTACGCTGCCCCGCGGAATTACGTTGCTTCAAGCCCGGAGGCTGGTCGAGGCGGAGAAGTGCCTGCCGCACCGCGTGTGCTACGTAGTGGCGGTCCCGCACGCCGACCTGGAAGCCTTGCGGTCGCGGGCGACCCATCTCCCCGGTTCAGGTCCGATCTTCGTCCAACGCGTGGACAAAAAAATGGGCCAGCCCAAACGCGTGGACATCGCCCCCTATATTGAGTCACTTGCCCTGACCCCTGAGGGGATTGCGATGACGCTCCTGGCGACGCGAGAAGGAACGGCCAAGCCGTCAGAGGTCTGCGCGGCCTTGGGCATAACCGACGACGCGGTGACCTCGCGCACCCGTCGGGTGAAAGTTGAATGGGAATAGAATCGACTGAACCGCCCCCACCCTTTGGGAACGGGGCCTCGGGCGATCGGGCACCCCGGGCCCGACGCGGACGAAGGCGAAGGAGCCCACGCAGTGGCCCGGCACCGGCGAGTAATGTGGGACAGGCTTTCGAGCCTGTCATTGACCGGCTGGAAAGCCGGTCCCACACGTTACACGAAGCCGAACCGCCGCGCCCCGCCGCCTTGGCCGCGGCGGAGGTTTCCCCGGCCGCGAGTACGGACGCCCGTCCTTCAGGCGTGCCCGGCGAACCCTCGTCCCCGCCTGCCCCGGCGCCGGGGCGGCAGGCAGGCGTCGCCCCTGGGAGTAGCAAGACCTCGCGGCGGAGCCGGTGGCGCCGCCGCGTGAAGCGCAAACCGGCCGCGGGGAACGGGATGGTCGGCCCGCACCCTGACCCTCTCCCAGAGGGAGAGGGGGCCGCTCCAGCGGGTGCGACCGAGACCCCCCTGCCTGCCGCTCTGGGGTGCGAGAAGGGATTCTCGCACCAGCGGCTCCGCTCCGCTCTGCCTGAGCCGTCTGCTCCCGCCTTGGTCGCGTCCGGGGTCGAGAGCGTCGAAACCCTCGACAGCCTCAGTGGCCGTCAAGGGCAGGCCGAAGCCGCGCCGGAGGTCCGAGGCCCTCACCCCAACCCTCTCCCAAGGGGAGAGGGGGGCAAACCCAAGCGCCGCAGACGAACCGGGAAGGCCCGGAAAGAGGCCCTCACCCCGCGGGCCCCTCCCGCCTTGGTCGCGGACCCGTCCCAGGGGGAGCGGGGGGAGGCCGGGTCAGCCGAGGGGCCAACCGACCGGCTGGAAAGCCGGTCCCACGTCGCCCTGGAGGGAGAACCTGCCGAGCCAACCGACCGGCTGGAAAGCCGGTCCCCCAGGCGCGAAATGATCATCAACGTGGTGGCCGGTGAGGAGTGCCGCGTCGCCATCCTGGAGGAGGGCCGCCTGGAGGAGTTGCACCTCGAACGTCAGAGTGCCGAATCTCACGTGGGCAACATCTACAAGGGCCGGGTGACCAACGTGGAGCCCAGCATTCAGGCGGCGTTTGTCGATTTCGGGCTGAGCAAGAACGGCTTCCTGCACATCTCCGACGTGCAGCCGAAGTATTTCCCAAACGGGCCCGACCGACCGGCTGGAAAGCCGGTCCCACTCGAGAACGTCGGCAAGAAGGTGCCGCGCCGGGACCGTCCCTCGATTCACAAGTGCTTCCGCCGCGGGCAGGAGGTCATCGTCCAGATCACCAAGGAAGGCGTCGGCACCAAGGGCCCGACGCTGACCACCTACTTATCCATTCCCGGTCGCTACCTGGTGATGATGCCGGGGATGAGCCGGCTGGGGGTTTCGCGCAAGATCGAGGACGAAGAAGCCCGGACCCAGATGCGCAACGTGCTCCATGAACTCGTGCTGCCGGAAGGAATCGGCTTCATTCTGCGGACGGCCGGCCTGGACCGGACCAAGCGGGATCTGCAACGCGACCTGAACTACCTGAACCGTCTGTGGAAGATCGTGGAGGACCGGATGCGGGAGACGCGGGTCCCCGCTGAGCTCTACCAGGAGTCCGATCTGGTGATCCGCACGATCCGGGACTTGTACACGCCGGACTTTGATCGGATCGTGATGGACCACCGCCCTACGGCGCAGAAGGCCAGCGAGTTCATGCAGATCGCCATGCCCCGCGCCCATGACGTTATCGAACTCTACGAGGGGACGGAGCCGATCTTCCACAAGTACGGCATCGAAGCGGAAATCGAGCGGATCAACTCCCGCCATGTCCCGCTTTCCTCCGGCGGATCGATCGTGATCGAGTCCACCGAAGCCATGGTGACCATCGACGTGAACAGCGGACGTTTCCGGTCGTTGGACGATGCCGAGGAGACGGCGTTCCAGATCAACCTCGAAGCGGCCAAGGAGATTGCCCGGCAATTGCGGCTGCGCGACTTGGGCGGTCTGGTGGTGTGCGATTTCATCGACCTGCGCCTGGACCGGCACAAGCGGGCCGTGGAACGGACCCTACGCGATGAGCTCAAGAAGCACAAGGAACGTGCCCGCATCCTGCGGATGAGCCAGTTCGGGTTGATTGAGATGACGCGACAGCGGCAGCGTCCGTCCATTAAGCGGAGCATCTACGCCGACTGTCGGCACTGCCGCGGCACCGGGGTGGTCAAGACCCTCGAGACCATGGTGCTGGAGGTGATCCGCGTGCTGCAGTTGGCGGCGCACAAGAGCGGGGTCGCCCAAGTCGCCCTCAGCGTATCACCCGAGGTCGCCGTGGCCGTGCTCAATCAGCGCCGGGCCGTCCTACACAAGCTGGAACAGGAGACCGGCACGACCGTGGTAGTCACCGCCGACCCCGCCTTCGGGATCGACCAACTCGCCCCCGAGTTCCGGGACGATCGCGGAAGGATCATCTCGGTGGACCTGTCGTAGCCGTCGTAGGCCGGCCCTACCTACCTCCGCCGAATCAGCCCTTGACCTGGGCGAGGATGTCCAGCTCTACGCAGGCGTTGAGCGGCAGCTCGGCCACGCCGACCGCGGAGCGGGCGTGTTTGCCGCGGTCGCCGAAGATCTCGCCGAGCAGGTCACTGGCCCCGTTGGCCACCTTGGGCTGGGCCGTGAAACCCGGGGCGCTGTTGACGTACACGCAAAGGCGGATGATCCGCTCGATCGCGTCGATGTCGCCCACGGCGTCGGCGATGGCCGCCAGGCCGTTGAGCACGGCGACGCGCGCCGCCGCATGGGCGTCCTCGACGGAGACGTCGCTCGGCACCTTGCCGGGGTGAAGCAGTTTGCCTTCACGAAGGGGCAACTGGCCGCTGGTGAAGACCTGGTTTCCGACGCGCAAGGCCGGCACATAGCTGCCTACCGGGGTCGAGACGGCCGGCAGGGTCAGTCCGAGTGATTGCAGCTTCTCAGAAGGGGTCATGGGGAATTCTCCTCCTGGTCCATAGCACCGTCCATCAAGGCGTGCTACTCCTCTGGCTCCCATTCCGCGGCATCCAGATCCTTCACTCGCGGGGACAACACGCGGTGGAAGTCGGTGAGTGTTTTGATCAGTAGGTCGTGCTGCTGGGGCCAATCACCCTTATCCGAGGGATCGATGCCCTCGAATGTCCGTTTGATGTGACTTTCCTTCCCTTCCCGGAGCTCGCGCCACTCAAGAGTTTCCCCCCCAAGCTGATTCTCGATCTCGGTGCTCTGCTGCATAAGCAGGTTGAAATGGGGTATGCGAGCCTCGCCCGTTATCACCAGATAGACGGACAGGTACTTCTTCTGCTTGCTGACCACCGCAACTAGGGCGAAGCCGCTGCGACCCACAGGAAACGTCATCCCCGCCTGGGGAAGAGGTTTGCCTATACGAATCGATGCCACCTTGTTCTCCGACAAACGGTCTCGCAGCGCGCTCCAATACGCTTGATACAGTTGCGCCGTTTCGCTTGTAGGTTCGGGAGGCGGCGGCTTCGTCCAATCGTTGGGCTTTGCCACAATGTTAAACTTCGGAGCAGGAGAGGAGTCACCGATTCGCCATAACTCGATTTCGCATCCGAAGAATTTGACCGTCTCCTGGGTGATGCGATTCAGCCAGTCAAGGGCGGCCCTATGCTCTTCGGTGAACCGATCGGCGATCCAGATAATGGTGACAGCATCCAGCCCTGCCGCATAGGTCAGCAGTTGCCCAAGGTGCGAATGATCCGTCTTTTCGAGTTGATTCTCGATCAGTACTTTGTGCCTCATGGAGGTATCGACACAAACGATATCCGCCCGGAAAAGTCCAATATGTTCCTCGATCTGTTGGACCTCGAGCTCCTGGCCTATCTGCTCACCCAATAGAGCAATGTTCTCTTCCTGCGCCAGCCACGGAGTAAAGTCCTGAGCCTCGTTCGCCCAGTACTCGTGTACGTCCACTTTCTCCAATTTGCCGAGCGGTTGTCTGTTGGTCATGGTTCCCTCCGGCCGCGTGGGTGCGGGCGCACTGAGTTTTCGCGTTCATGGTTGAGGTTCGTCTTCTGAGCAGGGAACGACCGGCTCCAGCATGTCCCACAGGTAGGCCCGATCCGTTCCTTCAGGCGGCATAGATCACCTGCTTGGTGTTGAGAATCGCCTTCCGGCGAAAAGGATTCCGCAGACCGGAGCTTTCGACCAGATCGACGTCTCGCCCAAACATGGCTTCAAGCTCGTCAATCATGTCGACCCAATCGTACAGGCTCCACGGAATGTCCGGCTCGAAGGTGATGAGCACGTCGATGTCACTATCCGGTTGGAAGTCCGGGCGGAGTACCGAGCCAAACAGAGCGAACTCTCGAATCCGCCACCTACGGTAGAAGTCAGCGATCCGGTCAGCGTTGATCGAGATACGGAAGCCCATGGACCACCCGTGGAACGACGCATACCTCCGTGCGTCGTTCTCTCCGGCAGGAGTCTGGTTATTGGCCGCCGAAGAGTCAAGCCCTCACGGAAGTAAATCGGGATCATCTTCTGTTGCGGCGAAGGACTCATCGTCGCCAGGGAGATCGGCGCCTCCGGCGGAGTCGTACGGAGAGGCGGCCTCCGCTTCCGTGTCGGGCCCAATCTCGAAAGCCGGTTCGGCGTCGGGCTTGTGGTAGGCGTAATCGCGCTCCTCGTCCACCGCGATCGGGGTGGGGTCGAGCAGTTGCAGCGAGATCGGCCCGAAGGGGACCTCCTGATAGGCTCGAATCCGCTTCTGGCGCAGCAGTTCGAGCAGGGCCAGGAAGAGCCCGATGAGCTGGCTCTTGGTCCGTCCCTCGAAGACCGTTTCAAAGAGTTGCACGCCACCGGCCCGCTCCAGGGCATCGAGGACGTCGGCGGCGTGCAGGGCAATCGGCGTGTCGTCGTAGAGGATATCGTGCGTGACCTGGCGTTGCCCGATGGCCTCGAGCAGTTTGCGGAAGGCCTCCACCAGGTCCCACAGTTGCACGTCCTCGAGGTCGATCTCGCGCGTGTCGGACGGCGGCACGACCGGCCAGCGCGGGAATTTCAGCGCGGCGAGCTCGGCGCCCACGCCCAGGCTGCGGGCGGCGTCCTTGAATTTCTTATACTCCAACAACTGGCGGACCAGTTCCATCCGCGGGTCGCTGAGGTCTTCTTCCTCCTCCACCGCCGGCGGGTGCGGCAGCAAGGTCCGCGATTTGATTTCCATCAAGTTGGCGGCCATCACCAGGAAATCACCCACCAGATCGGGCTCCAGGCGGCGCAACAGTTCCACGTAGGCGATGTACTGGCCGGTGATCCGGGCGATGGGGATGTCGCAGATGTCGACTTCCTCGCGGCGAATGAGGTACAGCAGAAGATCGAGCGGCCCGTTGTAGACCTCGAGCTCGACCCGGTAATCCGCCGGGGCAGCGTTCATTTCCCTGGACTCTTCAGGCTCCATTTTGGACAACCTACACGGGTAAGATGATACCCAGAGAGCGGCGGGGTGGAAACGGAAGGGGAAAGCACGGTGTCGAAAAGAAAACCCCTTATTCGTGGGAGAAAGGATTCTCGCACCAGCGGTTCTCGCATCGCTGGTGCGTGAATCCTTTCTCGCACCTGTGTTCGCGGGAATCCCTTCCCGCGTGCGTCAGAGTTCGAGCGAATCCATCTGCATGCACACCTCTTTCCTCCCCGCGTACCACCCCGCCGAGCTGTACCACCAGTCCTCCGGCGTCGCGACGAGTTGCTTGCGGACGGGGTTCTCATGGAGATACCGCAGTTTCTGTTCGAGGACCGGCTGTGACGAAAT
>JAZDKM010000083.1:0-2833 GCA_043803085.1 Planctomycetota bacterium | reverse complement strand
AGTTTCCCGTCCGCCGTCGCGCTGCTGGCAACCTATGCCGGCCAAGGCCCCGACCTGGCCCCCTGGCTCGCAGACGCCCAAATCAACCAAGATCGCAACATGAGGCTGGAGTACCTGGCGGGCATGGCGCTGAACTCCTCCATCGAAGACGAGATTTTCCAGGACATGCTGAAGTACCGCCGGTACCACAAGTCGCTCTTTGTCGCCTCGGATGCGCTGGAAAGCTCATTGAAAGCCGCCATGAAACCCCCCGAGGAGCCCAGCGCCCCCTAGTGCTATCGCGCAAGGTTCAATGGTTGCAGATGGAGTTGTCAGTTGTCAGTTTACAGTTATCAGAGCTTGTGAATTTTTCGGTTACGCAGCCAGATTCATTGAGTGGGGATGGACTCCGGGGCAACATGGCGCTACAACATAGTCATGGATGCGACTCGTCGTGAGGATTTGTCTTGGCAAGCAGAGCAGCGGCTGTTGTTCCCGCTGCCGCAAGGAGGCCGTATGCCTGTCACCGAACCGGCAGACGTGGTGGGAACGCCGCGTCTGGAGCAGCCTCAGCGGGAGCAGATCGAGTATCGGGCCTGCTGCTGGGACGACTTGCTGCCGGAGGACCACCAGGCCCGCATTGTCTGGCAGTATGTGGAAGGGTTGGATCTCTCGCCGTTGTACCGGAAGATCAAGGCGGTGGAGCGGCGTGCGGGCCATCCGGCCATCGATCCGCGGATCCTGCTGGCCTTGTGGTTGTACGCCACCCTGCGGGGGATCGGCAGCGCCCGGGAACTGGACCGCCGCGCGAAGGAGTCCCTGCCGTTTCAGTGGATTTGCGGGGGCGTCTCGGTCAATTACCACACGTTGTCTGACTTCCGCACGGCGCACGTGGGGTTTTTGGACCGCCTGTTGACCGAGAGCGTGGGTGTGCTGTTGCATCAGGAGTTGGTGACCCTGGACCGGGTGGCCCAGGACGGGGTGAAGGTGCGGGCCAGCGCCGGGGCGGCCTCCTTCCGTCGCCGGGAGACCCTCCAGAAGTGTCTGGCCGAGGCAGGGCAACAGGTCGAGACCCTGAAGGCCGAATTGCAGGCCGATCCGACGGCCGCCAACCTTCGCCAACAGGCGGCGCGAGAGCGGGCCGCCCGCGAGCGGGCCGAGCGTGTGCAACAGGCCCTGCAGCAGTTGCCGTTGGTCGAGGCGCGGAAGAAAGGCCCCGAGGCCAAACAGAAGGCCCGCGTTTCGACCACCGACCCGGAAGCCCGGGTGATGAAGATGCCCGACGGCGGTTATCGCCCGGCGTACAACGTGCAGTTGGCGACCGACACCCAGACGCAGATCATCACGGGGGTGGAAGTGACCAACTCGGGTGGCGACTACGGCCAGATGGTGCCGATGGTCGAGCAACACGAGGCCCGCTACGAGACACCGCCTGAGGCCATGCTGGTGGATGGGGGATTCGCCAAGAAGGAGGACATCACGGAGGTCAGCCCGCCGCAAGGCAGGACCACGGTTTACGCCCCGGTTCAGCAGTCGAAGAGCGACCAGCGCGACCCGCATACCCCGCGGCCGGACGACAGCCCGGCGGTGGCCGAGTGGCGGGTGCGGATGGCCAGCCAGGAAGCCAAGGAGGTTTACAAGGAACGGGCAGCCACGGCCGAGTGCGTCAACGCCATCGCCCGCAACCGCGGGCTGCAACAGGTGCGGGTCCGCGGTCGGCCGAAGGTGCTGGCAGTGATTCTGTGGTACGTGCTGGCTCATAACCTGATGCGAATGGTCGCACTGTCTCAGGAGTGGGAGAAATCAGGCAGTTAAGCCTTGCAGGTGGGCAATCGAGGCAAACGGCGCGGTTTTCGCGTCACCCACATGCCCATAGCAAGCCTCAACTACACAAACCAACACCTTGAAACAACCGCCCAGCCCAGTCCTTGGACAGCTCCAAGGTTCCTGCGTATCAACAAAAAACTCACGGCCTCTCAGTTCTCAGTCCTCAGTTCCTGCGATGGTTGTGCCTGGATACGGGCAAGTACGGGTTAGGACGGCTTCTCATGTGGCTTTCGGCGTTTGGGAGAACCGCCAAGAGAACGAGCAACTGAAAACTGAGAACTGACCACTGAGAGCTTCCGGTCACTTGCCATGCTGCTTGCGATCACCCACTTGCCGTCGCCGCGAATTGAGCACTGCGAGCTGACCTACATCGCGCGGACTGCGATCGACTATCAGCGGGCCTTGCAGCAGTACGAGGCTTACTGCCAAACACTGCGTAGGTGTGGAGCGACGGTGCGCAGGTTGGATGGCAACCTCGAGAGGCCCGATTGCGCGTTCGTCGAAGACGCGGCAATCGCACTGGATGAACTCGCGGTGTTGGCCTCGATGGGCGTGGCGTCGCGGCGGGCGGAGACCGCGATCATCGAAACGGAACTCTCGCGGTACCGCCAGGTCCATCGTATCGATCTGCCTGCCACAATCGAAGGGGGCGACGTGCTGCAAGTTGGCAAGACGCTCCTGGTCGGTCGGTCACCGCGCACCAACGAGGAAGGCATTCGGGCGTTGGACGGCATCGTGCGGCGTTTCAACTACCGCGTGATTCCCGTCCCGCTGCGCGGCTGTTTGCACCTGAAAAGCGCGTGCACCGCGCTGGACGACGAGACCCTGCTGGTGAATCCCTGCTGGCTTGACGCGGAGACGCTGGCGGGCTACCGTCGTGTCGAGGTCGATGAGCACGAACCTTGGGCGGGCGACGTGCTGCGGGTCGGCGGGCACTTGTGCCTTTCAGCGGCCCACCCCCGAACCGCCCAGAAGATCGCGGCCCTGGGCTATCAACTGGAGACCGTCGACCTTTCCGAGTTCGCCA
>JAZDKM010000082.1:0-9144 GCA_043803085.1 Planctomycetota bacterium | reverse complement strand
CCGCCCGACTGCAACACCATGGTCTTCGACAACGGCACGGCCGACGGGGCCAATGGAATGCGACCCACCACCGGCTGGAGCAACACGGGCATCATAGACGACGTCCTGTTGCCGCAGAATGACCTCACCGAATTCACCTGCGTTCGGATCGAGATGCTGGACAACACCGCGACCGGTCTGACCACCGCGCGCGTGCAGGTGTATGCGCTGCCGCCCGGCGGCATCTCCGACCTCGGCATGTATGGTACCGAGGTTCCCGTGGTCGATGAGACCTTCATGCTCGCCGACGGAACCTTGGCCATCACCGATTCGGGACTCGACTACTTTGGCTACAATCTGATGTATTACGACTGCTACGGCGTACCGTTCGATCTCGGCGCGGGGAACTTTGGCGTGCTGGTGACCTTCCCCGGCGCCCCGCCCGCCGCGGACGCTTTCTGGGCCTCCTCCAGCCCGCCCGAACCCGGGGAGAATGGGTTCTACTGGGGCGTACAGGCGCCGCTGCCGGCCCTGCTGAGTGACACCTTCGCGTTCCATCTTAAGGTGGAGTTGCTGCCCGGTGCGTGCTGCGATCCCGATACGGGCATTTGCACCAACGGCGTGATCTTCGACGACTGCCGCCCGCCTCTGCAATTCACTTCGGACACGCTGTGTGAAGAGTTGGTCCCGCCGTGCAGCATCATCGGGGCCTGCTGCGACCAGGACACCGGCGTCTGCACCGATGGGGTGGCCGAAGGAGACTGTGCCTCGCCCTTGTCGTTCTACGGCGCGACGACCTGTGCGGAATTGGCGGTTCCCTGCGGATACGGCGCCTGTTGCATCGGCGACGGGTGCGCGGTGATCCTGAAAGGAGACTGCGAGGTCCTGGGTGGCGCCTATCTGGGCGGCGGTACGGACTGCAACACCAACGCCTGTGCGGGGATCTCCACCAATGGCGTATGCTGTATGCCGGACGACTCCTGCCAGCCGTCGACGTCCCCCAGCGACTGCAACGCGGCCGGCGGCACGTTCCACGGTTATGCGGCCACCTGCGCGGACGCGGACACCAACGGGGTGGCCGACATCTGCGAAGCCGACTGCAACACCAACGGGGCGCTGGATGAGTTCGACGTCTCGCGGGGCAACAGTCTGGACTGCAACCTCAACGGGGTCCCGGACGAGTGCGACCTGAGATCCGGGGCGAGTCGAGACTGCAACACCAACGGCTTCCCCGACGAGTGCGATCCCAACGACTGGGGTATTGAGTTCGGGTGTTTCACCGGTATCGGAGGCGGGGTGCCGGCGGGTTGCACCTGCCTGGACGTGGACGGCGATGACGACGTCGACCTGCGGGACTTCGCCACCTACCAGCGGGAGTACCGCTATTTCGGCAACCTCTACATCAGTAACGGTACCGGCGGCGGCGACTGGTTCGATCCTGTCACCTGGAACCAGGGCCGTGTGCCCGGGACGGCCAGGAACTACGACATCGTGCAAGTCCTGGCCGGTGACACGATCATCCAATCGACACCCATGCCGTATACGTTGGCGCGTTACGCGCTGGACCCGGGGGCCACGCACGTCTTCGAGGCTACCGCCGACGTGGCGGCCCTGATGATCTTCGCCTACGGCGAGTTCGTTTCGACCAATGGGACCGATCTGGGCGAGCAGCCTCCCGGCAGTGAGCCGGGGCTGGGACCGGGAGTCGTCGTCGTGCGGAACACCGTGGTGGTGGACGTGGTGAGCGGCGTGGACCTGGAGTATCAGTACGACCCGAATTACTGCGACTTGGTGGATAACGCTCCGGCGCCGTTTAACCACCTCGGTCCCTGCGTGCCTCCGCCTGCCCCCGCACCGCGGGGAGACGCTGGAGTCCGTTGGACCCACAATACCACCCACCGGGCCTTGAACGAGGTCATCATCGACAACGACAAGTGCAAGGTACACGACTTCCTGGTGGAGGAACTGCTGTTGCCCGACGGCCTGGACACGACCGCCGCCGGCGATACTGAAACCGCCGAGCATGCAACGGCGGGTACCCAAACCTATGCGGCGTGGCTGATCGACGGCGGTGAGCTCGAGGACAATCCCAACAACCGGTCCTTCCGTCATTACCTGCTGCCCACGACCAACGCGCCGATGCTCGGCACCTACGACACCAACTTGGAATGGGCTTGGAACGGAACCGCAGGCTGGCCGACCGGCGACAACGCGTGGGACTTCCTGTCGGCACGAGAATACTACTTCCAGGCGTTGAGCGAGGCCAACGCCACGGCTCGTGAAGAGGCGTTCGCGCGGGTGTTCCGCTCCCTCGGACAGGTGCTGCACCTGCTGGAGGACATGAGTTCGGCGGCCCACGTCCGCGACGATCTACACCCCTTCAGCGAGCCGCTGGAGGCGTACGCCAGCAACCACTACGGCACAGTGCCGCAGCTCAACGGTCTACCCGGCGTGAGCACGGTCCCGCCGGCGGCGGAGCATCCGCGTTTCACCGTCGCGGTTCCGATGTCCGGCTTCAACCGCTTCAGCAATTGGTGGGACACCGACCAATACACCGGCCAAGCCACCTTCACCTTCGGCAGCACGCCGGGGATGGCGGAATACACCACCATCAACTTCTTCTCGAGGGATACGGTCTTCGACTTTGCCGATAGCGCGCATCCGTCGCACGCCGACACGAACCTGGCGACCCTCTTCCCGCCCCCGAGCAACGGACAGGTGATCATGCCTAACAGTACGGCGAACACCACAGGACCGGGCTGGGTGGACGTGGCCAAGACCACAGCGCCGTCGAACGGCATCGAACGACTGACCCGGCTGGCCCGGGCCGGGAACATGGGGATCTACGTGGACCCGGCGGCCGCTTACTACGGGGTGATAATCAACGCACCGCAGCGAATCGACGTAAGCTGCAACAACAACGCGGTGCTGGAGGAGTATCTCCAGCGTCTGCTGCCGCGGACGATCGGGTACGGCACCGAGGTGGTGAACTACTTCTTCCGCGGGAAGCTGGATATCCGGGTGCTCTGGAATGAGGCGGCCGTCAGGTATAACCTGCAGATCACCAATCGGTCCGTCGAGAACCTGGGGGCCGGTGCCTGGCACCTCTACCAGGATGACGCCTCGGACAACCGGGCGGAGATCACCGCCGATTTCAGCACCTACCCGGGCAACCTGGCCAATGGGGCCACGTTCACCGCGAACTTCGCGGCCACGGCTCGGGAGGGCCGCTACACGCTCGTCTTCCAGGGCACGATCGGTAACGAGGCGGACACCGCCGTCGCCGCTAAGGTGTTCGATATCGTCCGCGTACACATCATCTGGGACCCCAACTCGGATCAGGACCTGTACATGTGGGCGCCGGACGGTTCGCTGATCGCCTACTACAATCTGTCCAACGATTTCGGCGAACTGGACAACGACGACATCGGCGGTACCGGCCCGGAGAACATCACCCTGAAGAAGCTCACTGAGGAAGGCGACTATGTGTTCATGATCAACTACTACCGTGACTGGTGGCGGGAGCGTTCTTACGATTCCGAGTCCCAGCAGTGCGTGGATAACGACCCACCGCTCAACCAGCCGGATGACGAAGGGACGACCTGCTACACGCAGACGGACATCACCGTAACGGCGAAGACCTATCACAACTCGAGTACGCCGGTACGGGAGGAGACCCGGACCTTGTCGGTGCCTAACTTCGGGGCGAGTGTCCCGCCGCGGGGAACCCCCGAGGGCCCGGTCGGCAGTTCCTGGTATGTGACCCAGGTCGTCCACGTGGACGAGGACGGAACGGTTACGATCGAGGGGGCCCCGTAATCCGGAGTGACCACGGTTTCCTGAGCCTTTGACAGGAGGATGGGACAGCCGTGTCCTCCTCGTCCAGCGGACGAGGGGGCACGGCTGTTTCTTGGGTCAAGTCACGGGTTATCGCTCGCCTCGACCTGACTCATGGTCACTTGAGATCGTGTGGAAGGCGGTGCAAGACGAACTGCCACCATTGACGCCGGTTTTCAAGAGAATCCTGCACGCGCCTGAGGAATGAGCGACGTTTAGAAGCGCGGTCTAGTGAACGGCAGGTAGAGCGTGTGGCCGATCGGCGGCGGGGTGAAGGGCACGTAGGCGTTGTCCTTCCAATGCAACCAGCGCAGCGAAGCATCTTCCAGCGGCACATCAAAGCGAAAGGCCACCTCCGCCGGACGCCGGTCGTCCGTCAGCGCAGTGACTTGGGCCGTGAAGCCGGTCAGTTCCACCCGTTCACCGAGGGCCAGTGGGTGGCATTTCCCCCGGGCCAGTTGATCCATGGGGTGGCGCAGATACCCGCCCTTGGGTCGCACCACGAGGGTAAAGGCATCCGGGCGTGTCACCGTCACGTCGGCCCAACTGGGCGCCAGGATGCGGGTGTGGGCGGGCACGGGTTCGCCGGCGAGCGCGCGGTTGATAGCCAAGTAGCCGGCGGCCATCGCCACGGGCGAGTTGACGATGACTACGCTTTGCCGTTCGACGGAGCCGTCCAGGGGAGTATGTATGTGGATGGAGTCGAAGAAGCTCTTCGGCCCTAGGGGCATGCCCGTGCGCAGCGGCAGCAGTAGCGGTGCAAGCACGCCGTGGACCACCACCAAGAAAACGCCCAACCTCTTGGCCGCCCTACGATAATGGGGGGCCATGGCGCCAAGCGCGCCGTCGCCGCCGAACACGCGGATCAGGAACTGGGCCAGTAAGCCCATGGCGCCGACCCCCGCGAACATCAGCAAGCGGTCCGCCGGGAAGACCGCGCAGACTGGGAGTAGCGCCAGAAGCATGCCCAACGCCCAGAACCGCGCCGCCGCGTCGCGCTTCAGCAGCGGCGTGACCACAACCGCCATGACGCCGACGAAGGCGAAGATGGCCGCCCCGAGCAGCACCGTTGACCTCTTGCTCAACTCCGAAGCCAAAAGGAAGATCAACTCCGCCGGCGGCACCGCCCACTGTGCTAGAAGGCAGACCGGCGCTCGCCAGAGGAGACCCGTAACGTAGCGCCAGGGTTCGACCAGCGGATCGACGTAGATCTCCATGCCCCAGCCGCCGGCCCCCATCCGGGTCCAGACCATCCGCCACAGGACCGTCACGCCGAGGTATGGAAGCAGGCTCGCCCATCGGCTTCGCCGGCCGCCCGGATCCAGAAACATGGCGTGGGCGAACAAATACCCCATGGTCGCCACACCCATCTCAGCGGATAGCAGACTTGCACCCAGCAACGTCGGCCCTAACCAGGCGCCCATCCGCCAGCCGTTTCGTCGCCAGCGGTCGTGCGCGCTGACCGCCAGCAGCCCGAAAAACAAAGCCAGCAGCGCATTGCGGTTGGCCAGAAACCCGATGGGTGTACTGTGCGCGTCGTCGACGGCGAAAAGGAGTGCCGCCAACCCCGCGGCCAGGGTCCCGCCCAACATCCGGCGGTAAAGCAGTCCGGCAGCCGCTACGCAGCCGCCGAACCACAACCAGCTTTGCAAGTGCATCAGCGCCGGCCGATTGGGCCACAATCGGTAATCCATCCAGTGCGTCAGCGCCGTCAAGGGGCGAAAGAAGGCGCCGTGGATTTCCTTGAGGGTCCACCACGGCCACAGGCCCAAATCCATCAGCCTCACGTTGCGCTCCGGGTCTCCGTCCGCGAACGTGAACAATGCCATCGGCGAACACGGCAGATCGGGGAGTCTGGAGGAGCCGGTCATGGCGAGACGATGGAAGTGGTCGTCGCCGATCCAACCCACCCACAAGCAGGGTAAGGACAACACCATCCCCAACGCCGTGGCTACCCATGGCCATCGCCGGTGGGTCAAGCATGAGCGCAGGATGGTTGCCGTTTTGCCGTGCCCAACGATGGTAGCGGGTCCGGCAGTTCTCGGCGGGCGGCTGACGGCGCTCCACTGCTCCACCCGGGCACCTCCTATTTCCTATTCGCCTCCCGAAGGTCAAACCTTACAGGAATCGTGAAGAAATCCTGCTACAATGTCCCACTCCGGGCCACCGGCGATGGCGGTCATGCCGGCTCGGCTGACCCAGCCTAGCAGCCCGTGGTAAAAGTGGCCAAGCGCGGTGTGTCACGGGCATCTTGCCCGTGGAAACACAGGCTGGAAGCCTGTGCCACAACTTCTGCCACGGGCTGCTAGGGCGGGCTTCGCGCGCCGAGACACATCGTCGGGCAGAGCCCGACCTACGGACTCACTATGTGGAAGATCGCCTGGTGCAACCTTTACCGTGATAAAGTGCGGTTCATCACCGCCGTGGTCGGATTAGCTTTCGCGGTGGTGCTGATGACCGTGCAGGCCTCGATCTTTCTGGGTGCGATACACAGCTCGTCGCTGCTGGCTCAGCAGATCGACGGTGACTTGTGGGTCGTGCCGTACCGGGCCTCCAGTGCCGATTTCTCGGTGCCCATGCCCAGCCGCCGCCGCTACCAGGCGCTCGGAGTACCAGGAGTCGAGCGCACGGGGCGCATGATCACCGGTTTCAGCGTGTGGCGGTTCCCTTCCGGTCGCCAGGAGCCGGTCATCGTAGTGGGCACCGACACGGACCACCCCTGGCTGCCCGTCGACACCCAACTGATCCGCGAGAAGACGCACGAGGGCCGGGGCGTGATCCTCGACGAGCGCGAGCGGTGGCGCTTCGGCGAGGCCGGGAGCCCGCTTCCCCTCGGCGCCCGAGGTGAGTTGAACGGGCACCGGGTCTATATCGCCGGCTATGCCAGGAATATGGCATCGTTCACGCCGACCCCCTACATCTTCACCTCGTATGAGGCGGCGCTCGATTTCACCCGGATCGACGGCGATAAGACCACCTTCGCCATGGTCAAGTGCGAGTCCGGCGCCCACGTGGGCTCCGTCCGCGCCGCATTGGCTCAGCGCCTCCCCGACGTCGAAGTTCTGACCAAAGCCGAGTTCGCCGACCGCTGCTGGCACTACTGGGTCATGGGTACCGGCATGGGCTATTCGCTCGCCCTGATGGCTGGGCTGGCTCTCATTGTCGGCATGTCCATCGTCGGCCAAACCTTCGTCACCGGAGTTTTGGTCAAGTTGCGGGAATACGGCACACTGAAGGCCTTGGGCTTTCGCAACCGTGCCGTAGCCGGCTTGGTGGTGGCCCAAGGTGTGATCGTGGCGTTGATCGGGTACGTGCTGGGTTGTTGCGGCGCCCTGCTGGTGTCGCACTTCGCCGGCGCCGGGGGCACGGCCGTCAGCATGGAAACCCCACCGGTGCTGTTTCTGGCCCTTCTGCCGCTCACCCTGGTGATGTGTGTGACCGCCAGTCTGACGGCGGCATGGCGCGTGTTCCGGCTGGCGCCGGCGGAGGTGTTTCGATGAGCCTGTGCACCGCGCGCCTCAGGGGTGTGTCCAAATCGTTCGGGAAGGGGCCGACGCTGGTCCGGGCGCTGGTCGACGTGGACCTCGACATCTACCCCGGCGAACTCACGCTTATCGAGGGGCCTTCGGGCAGCGGCAAGACCACGCTGCTGCACATCCTCAGCCTGCTGCAACGTCCCGAGACGGGCGAGGTGTGGCTCGACCGACACCGCACCGACCTGCTGCCCGAGTCACGGCTGCCCGACGAACGGCGTGGCCGCATTGCTCTGATCTTTCAAGGGTACAATCT
This sequence comes from Planctomycetota bacterium, assembly GCA_043803085.1. Classification (GTDB taxonomy): domain Bacteria; phylum Planctomycetota; class Phycisphaerae; order UBA1845; family UBA1845; genus JAAEQG01. The sequence goes on along the minus strand of JAZDKM010000082.1, from coordinate 1,539 downwards.
CCTGGAGGCGCTCACCGTACATGATAACGTGGCGGTCGCCGGGTTGTTGAGCGGTGGATGGCTCCCGGCCACGGCGGTCGAGCCGCATCTTCGGCGTTTCGGCATGAGCGGCCGGGGCACGAGTCTGCCGGCGGAACTCAGCGGCGGCGAGAAACAGCGTACCTCCATCGCCCGGGCGTTGGCCTGCGGTGGGCGGCTGATCCTGGCGGATGAGCCGACGGCCAACCTGGACTGGGAGAACGCTCAGGAAGTCATGAAGCACCTGGCCGCGCTCGCCCACCAAGAGGGCAAGGCGGTGGTCATGGTCTCGCACGACTCCCGTTTGGAGCCGTTTGCGGATAGGATCGTGGGGTTGTTGAACGGCCGCATCTCGAGTGATCGCCGCACGCGGGAGAAACTTCCGAGCCGCGACCGTGAACCGAACCGCGACCGTCAGGGAGCGGCCCCAAGGGATTGCGGATTGGGCGAGCGTCACCCGACTCCGAGCTGCGACGGTGAGGCAGCGGGTAACTCGATGGGGGTGGATACAGGAATCGCGATTCCGAGGACAGGTCGGCACGCCCGACTCGCCCGAGTGGGTGCTCTGCTCGGGATGTTCGCGGTGCTGATGCTCGCCGGGATGGTCGTTGTCCGGTATTTGGTCACCGCAGCACCCACCGGCGTAGATACCGCAACAACCGAGCCGACCACGTCCGTGACCCCTTACGTCGCGGCGGCCCCAGCGGTGGTGGAACCCGACACCCAACTGGTGGCCGTTCGGACCGAGCGCCAAGGGCGAATCAAGGCCGTGCTGAAGCACGCCGGCGAGCGGGTGGTGCGCGGTGAGCCGCTGGTACTGCTCGATGATGTCACGGCTAAGGCACTGGTCGATCAGCGCCGTGCCGACCTCATGCTGGCCGAGGCGAACCTGGCCCGACTCCGGGCCTGGGACCGCCCGGAGGAGCGTGCCAAGGCCCGGGCCGGCGTGGAGCGGGCCCAAGCCAAGCTGGACCGGGCCGAGCAGGAACTCGCGCGCATTCAATCGCTCTACGAACGGACCGCCGCGCCCGAGACCGAGTTGCACGACGCGGTCCAGGAAAAACGCTCGGCGGCGGCCACGCTCATCGAGGCCCAGCAGGTGTCCGCCATTTCCGAGACCGGACCGATCCCGGAAGAGGTGCGCGTCGCCGAGGCGAAGGTCGAGCAGGCCAGGGCCGCTTTGCACCTGGCCGAAACCGAGTTGGCTTTACTCACCATCGTCAGTCCCTTGGACGGGCACGTGGTCTATCGCCACCTGGAACCCGGCGAGGTGGTCGATCCGGAGGCGCCGGTGCCCATCCTTAGCGTGGGCAATCTCGACGAAGTGCGGCTCCGGGCGGAGGTCGATGAGGCCGACATCACCCGTGTCCGGCCGGGCCAGGAGGTGGTGGCTACCGCCGAGGCCTTCGACGACCGGAAGTTCACCGGCCGGGTCGTCCACCTCGAGCCCCTGATGGGCCGCAAGAGCATCCGCACCGAACGCACCACGGAACAGCAAGATACCAAAGTCCGCGAGGTGCT
>JAZDKM010000081.1:0-2977 GCA_043803085.1 Planctomycetota bacterium | reverse complement strand
CGCGAAGGAGAAGGCGGAGGCGGTGCTGGCCCTGTGGACGGAGCGGCGGAGGCCGCGGGAGGTCTGCCGGGAGCTGGGGATCCAGGCGTCGGTGCTGAGCCGGTGGCAGGAACGGGCGATGGAGGGTATGCTGGGGGCCCTCTCCCAACGGGGGTCTCCCAACGGGGGTACCCATTAAAACATAAAACAACTCCCGATACCCGTAACGGGCGGGATGCATAGTTTATAGTTTAATGGGTACCCCTACCTTGTTTGCCCCGTAGCGTGCCCGAGCGCAGCGACGGGCTCTGCTGCGGGGCCTGCCCTGAACCGAGCCCGCAGGGCTCTGGTTCAGGGTAATCCGCGGTAAAAGATCCGTCTGTTGTCCTTGGTCTCTGGCCTGAGTAACTTTGCGCCTTTGCGTTGAAACGTGTGAGCCGGTCTCCGTGCCCGCCCTGAACCGCTTGTCCGGCCGTAGCCCCTTGGGCGAAGCTGGATGCTGGAAGCTCTGGTTCATGGGACTCCGTGGTTCTGCCCGGATCCGCGGGTGCTCGTTCAACGGGCGGTTGATGTGGGGGCGGAAGTGCGGTAGCCTCGCGTTCCACTGACAGGAGATCATACCTATGTCCAAATCACACGATTCCAAGAGATCCGCAAGGAAGCAGCCGCAGAAGACACTCATGGAGAAGCGGCAGGCCAAGCACGACAAGAAGAACCGGCAGACCATGATCGGCGTCACGATCCTGAACCCGACCGCGAATCCGGGACAGCCCCCGAAGTAGAGAGAAGCTCTCACTTCGGGGCACGGCCCCGCGTTGAGTGCGGAGTGCGGAATCCGGAATTTAACCACGAAATACACGAAGTACACGAAAGGGAGTCCGTGTACATCTGTGGTTCAACGGCCGGAGTTTGACCGCGGATTTCGCGGATATCGCGGATGTTGGAGGGGTGAAGCAATAGGGGGTGGAAAAGACTTCGGTCCTGGCACCCTCAGCCCCCCATCAGCGAAATTCGCGTAATCCGCGGTGGTCCGGTCGTTGCCATTCCAGGGACAACGGCCGGACAAGGCGACCGCGGATTTCGCGGATACCGCGGATGTTCGAGGGGGGAAGCAATAGTGGGTGGAGAAGACTTCAGTCCCGGCACCCTCAGCCCCCATCAGCGCAATCCGCGCCTGCCCCGAACCGAGCCGAGCCCTCGAGGCTCTGGTGCGGGGTAATCCGCGGTTAAGAATCCGTCCGTTGTCCGTGGTTCCGGATGCAGGGGTGAGAGCGGCCCGACCAAATGCGGGCGGGGAATTTGACCGCGGATATCGCGGATACTACGGATTTCTTAACGCAAAGGACGCGAAGCGGGGACGGAAAGATCGCTAAGCAAGGACCCGTCTTCGCGCCCTTGTGTCCGACCTTCGCGTTCTTCGCGTTGAAAGATCCGATGGTTGGACCCGTCTTCGGAGAAGCCGGGCCACCTCTGGCCTTCGCGTTAGAACATCCGTGTACATCCGCGCTTGCCCTGAACCGAACTCTGTTCTGGTTCAGGGGTTGCCCCCTCCGTGGTTCGGTCCGGAATTCGCGTTGATTAGCGCCTGCCCCGAACCGAACCGCAGGTTCTGGTGCGGGGTGATTCGCGGGAGTTCCCCCTGATTGTCAGTCCAGTATGCAACTGGGTTGCATTTGTTGCATAGGCCTGTTAGGATACGGCCGGTTCATGGGGTCAGAGGGGATTTCCCGCCATGGTTGTCCCGGTTATGCATCGGTCGTCCAACATCGCTTTGCTCTTCTTCGCAGGGGCCCTGCTCGCGATCACGGTATTCACCGCGAATTCGTTCACGATCACCGGACAGCGCGGGCCAACGCGTGAACCCGTGATCGGGTTCCCCGGCGACACCAGTTCCTATTTCACGATCCGCCAGGCGACCAGCATCACGGGAACGTTCACCGGCGTCGCCATCCAGCTCGGGTCGAGCGCCCCGCATGCGTGGACGAACGCCGGCTTCCTCTCCGGCACCAACCCCTCCCTCTTCTACCGGGTGCTCCAGGTGCCCCAGACCAACTCGCTGGACGAGGACAAGGACGGCATGCCCGATCTGTACGAACTGCGCTGGAGCTTCCTCGATCCGCTGAACGCGGCCGACGCCCAGCAGGACCAGGACGGCGACGGGCTCTACAACCTCGGCGAGTACCAGTACGGTGCGAATCCCACGAACAAGGACTCGGACAAGGACTGGGTGATGGACGGGTACGAGGTGCTCAAGGGCACCCACCCCACCAACCCCGCGAGTGCGCCCCTGCTCGAGTTCCGCATCGACACCAACGCGTACTACGTCACCAACTCCGCGCCCCGCGTGGACTTCGGGCCGCACGTCGCGGACACGGTCGTGATTTCGGAATCGCCGGACATGGCGAACAGCACGACGGTCGCCCTGACCGGCATCTTCACCTACCCGCTGGCGGACACCACCAACGGCTGGCAGGCGCTCTACGCGCGTCTGCGGCGGACATCCGACGGCGCGGAGAGCGAGTTGATCGAGCAAATGTACATGCTCGATACACAGGCGCCGCAGATCAGCGGCGTCCTGCCCACCAACGGCACCGTGACGACCCTGCAGGCGGTGCAGGTCGAGGGGTTCGCACAGGACGACGTCGGGCCGGTGCAGGTCTGGGTGAACGGGCAGTGGGCGGACGGGGTGATCACCGGCTACTTCCACCGGGGCGGGGTGTACCTGACGAACGGGCTCAACCGGATCGAGATTCTCGCCCGCGATGCCGCGGGCCGTGCGGCGGGCGTGACGGTGGCCGTCACCCGGACGACGTCCGGGAGCAACGCGCCGCCGGCGATCACGGGCAACACGTTCCCGCAGACGTTCTGGGACGGGATCTACAGCAACTGGTACAGCTCGCTGGCGTACTTCAACGACATCCCGCAGTGGGACACGGTGGACGGCTGGTGGCTGTACCGGGACCACTGGGTGGCGGCGAGCAACCAGGTGACGCAGGTG
>JAZDKM010000080.1:0-12830 GCA_043803085.1 Planctomycetota bacterium | reverse complement strand
GCGCAGAATCTTGACCTGAATCCTCTCGGCGATTTTCACCACCTCGTGGGGGTCTTCGACCTTGTGGTCGCTCAACTCGCTGACGTGCAGGAGCCCTTCCAGATCCGGCTCCAACTCGACGAACACCCCGAAGTTGGTGATCTTGGTGACCGTGCCCTCGACGATCTGGCCGGGGATGTAGTTCTCCGGCACCGCGTGCAGCCAGGGGTCCTCGTGGAGTTGCTTGAGGCCCAGGGCGATGCGCTGCTTGTCCTCCTCGACCTTCAGCACTACGCAATCGATCTCCTGCCCCTTCTTGAGTACTTCCGAAGGATGGCTGATCTTCTTGGTCCAACTCAAGTCGGAGACGTGCAGCAGACCGTCGATCCCCTCCTCGATCTCCACGAAGGCCCCGTAGTTGGTCAGGTTCCGCACGCGGCCGTGAATCCGGGTGTTACGCGGATACTTCTCGGCCACCTGGGTCCAGGGGTTCACGTCGGTCTGCTTGATCCCCAGGGAGATTTCCTGCTTGTCCTTGTTGATGTCCAGGACGACGACGTCGATCTGGTCGCCCGCATTGAGCATCTCGGAAGGATGGTTGATGCGCCGCGTCCAACTCATCTCGCTGATGTGGACCAGGCCCTCGACGCCGGGCTCGAGCTTCACGAACGCTCCGTAGTTCATGATATTAACTACGTCGCCCTTCAGCCGGGCGCCCCTGGGGTAGCGTTCCTCGATGGTGTCCCACGGGTTGGGCTTGAGTTGCTTGAGGCCCAGGGCGATCTTCTCCTTAGCGCGGTCGATGGTGAGCACCTTGACTTCCACCGCCTGATCGAGCTTGACCACGTCCGAGGGATGGGCCACCCGGTCCCAACTCATGTCCGTGATGTGCAGCAGACCGTCGATGCCCCCCAGGTCGACGAAGGCACCGAAATCGGCGATGTTCTTGACCACCCCTTTGCGCACCTGGCCCTCTTCGATCTCCTGCAGCAGCGCGATCTTCGCCGCGATCCGCCGCTCTTCGATCAGCTTGCGCCGGGAAATGACGATGTTCCGGCGCTCCGTGTCAATCTTGAGGATTTTGGCCTCGATCTCCCGCCCGATGAATTCGCTGATGTCACCGGGGCGGCGGATGTCCACTTGCGAGGCCGGCAGGAACACCGGCACGCCGATGTCCACCAGCAGTCCGCCCTTGATCTTGCGCATGACCCGGCCCTTGGTGTCGTCCCCTTCGTGCGTGGTCTCGATGATCCGCTGCCAGTTGAGCAGGCGGTCGGCCTTACGCTTGGAGAGGACGATCAGGCCGCTATCGGAGTCGATGGTATCGAGCCACACCTCCACACCGTCTCCGATGTCGATGGCACTGGGATCATCCCACTCCCCCACGGGAATGACCCCCTCGCTTTTCAACCCGACATCCACGATGACGTCGTCACCCGCGCGGCCCACGATCCGCCCCTTGAGGATGGTGCCGGGGGTATGTTCGTGCTCATGCTGGCCGAGCAAGGCGACCGACATCTGTTCTTGAGAGGCATCGCCAAACAAGCTGGCCATTTCCTGACCTCCGTCGAGGTCCAATTGGCTGATGAGGTTGAAATCTACCATCGGAGTCCTTCACTTTTCGCCGGCGCCCCACGCCGACGGCCCAAACCGTCGCGACCACAGCGCCCGTTTGCCACGCCGACCGTGGCCAAACCCAGTAACCATTCCACCGCGTGTGGGTGGCTGGACCGCTTCCAGCCGAACTCCTCCCAAAACGCGGAACCTAGCAGTATAACCCAAGAGACCGGAACATGCCAGCGCCATGCCGCCGAAATCCGGGGCGCATGCTGGCACGCCGGAGGCCGCCGCTCATGGGCCTCCTCCAAAGCGGCTTTTGAGAGACCACCCAGCACCAACCGTAGGGTCCGCGCCCGCGGACCGTAGGTCGGGCTCGGCCCGACGTCTTGTTCCGGCGGGCAGAGCCTATCTTGCTGGCGTGGTGCGCGAGTGCGCACCCTACTGGTCGATCGCATCTTATCCGAAGCCCGACCCCAGGGGAGGGTGAGCGGTCTTGACCCTCTCACCCGCTCCCTGACGGTCGCGGTTCGGAGAAAGAGGCGGTTCCATCACAGCCGCGGTTCGCTATGGCCGCTCCCTTTTCTCTTCCACCTGGCGACATTACACTGCCCCCGGCGAGTGGAAGCTCCGTAGGACGGGTTTGACCCGCCGGCGCGATCAGAGGGTGGGTTTGACCTATCGCTCCACGCGTAGGGCGGGTTTCACCCGCCGTTACAACCTGCGACGTTCGCATTTTGGGGAGGCCGCCGATGGCCAAGGACTGGATCATGGCTCCGGCGTGGGATCGATGCGCCGAGGCCGCGCGACGCTGGAATGTTCCGCCGTTGGTGGCCCAAGTGCTTTACAACCGGGGCTTGACCCTGGACAACGACCCCAAGACCTTCCTCGATCCCCAACTGAAGGACCTCTATCCGCCAGAGCTGTTGCCTGGGGTTCGTGAGGCTGCCGGGCACCTCGCCGCCGCGGTCTGCAAGCGGCGGCGGATCCTGCTCTATGGCGACTACGACGTGGACGGGATTACCGCGGTGGCGATCTTGTGGCACGTGCTCCGAATCGCCGGCGCGGACGTCAGGTTCTATGTCCCACACCGCATTGGCGAAGGCTACGGGCTCAACGCCGACGCGATTCGGTCCATCGCGGCCGATGGGGGCGACGTGGTGGTCACCCTCGATTGCGGCATCACGGCGTGCGAAGTGGCCAGGCTCGCCCGCGAACTCAAGCTCGAGCTGATCATCACCGACCACCACATGCCGGGCGTCGAAAGGCCCGAGGCCCTGGCGCTCGTCCATCCCGCGCTCGAGCCCGGCTATCCGAACCGTGAGTTGTGCGGCGCGGGGGTGGCGTTCAAGCTGGCCTGGGCGCTGGCCCAGGAACTGTCCCGTAATCCGCGGGTGAACCCGGAATACCGGGAGTTCCTGATGCTTACCGCATTGCCTTTGGCCGCGTTAGGCACCATCGCTGACGTCGTGCCCCTGACCGGCGAGAACCGGATCATTGCCCGGCACGGGTTGGCGGCGCTGCCCGCGGCGCCGCTGGCGGGTTTGCGAGCGCTGATCGAATCGGCCGGCTTGGGCCAATCCGCGATCGACGGCTATGACGTGGGCTTCAAACTGGCCCCGCGGTTGAACGCCGCAGGGCGGATGGGACACGCCCGGCTGGCCGTGGAGCTGCTGACCCGGGCCGACGAAAGCCGCGCCCGCGAGATTGCCCTTTATCTGGAGGAGCACAATCGCGCCCGCCAGACCCAGGAGCGGAAGACCACTCTCGAGGCGTTTAAGATGATCGAGCGGGCCGGTCTGGACGGCGATGCACACCGCGCCATTGTCGTGGCCGGTGAGGGCTGGCACGTGGGCGTCATCGGGCTGGTGGCCGCGCGAGTGGTGGATCGCTTCGGCAAACCGGCCATCGTCATTGCGTTGGAAAACGGGCTGGGACACGGTTCCGGACGGAGCATCGAGCGTTTGCATCTGTGTGAAGCTTTGCGAGCTTGTGGCGAGTATCTCGACGAGTTCGGCGGGCACGCCATGGCCGCCGGCTTGAGGATCAGCGCCGAGCGAGTGGGGGCATTCGCCGAGGCCTTCATGACGCACGCGAATCGGGCGCTCACGGCCGCGGATCTGCGGCCCAAGCTGCGGGTCGACGCGGAGACGACGCTCGATCGACTCGATCTGACAACCGTGGCGACGATCGACACGCTGGGCCCGTTCGGTCAAGGCAACCCTAAGCCGCTGCTGGCGACCGATTGGCTGGAGCTTGCGGGAGAACCGCGGTGCGTCGGCAAGTCGGGCGATCACTTGCAGGCGACCTTCACCCAGAATGGCGCGGTGAGCAAGGCTATCGCATTCGGCCACGCGCGATTGGCCGACCTGCTGAAGGAACACCGCCGCTGTCGGGTGGCCTTCGAGCCGATCATCAACGAGTACAACGGTCGCCGGTCCGTCGAGCTGCAAGTGCTGGACTTCAAGTTTCCGGAGTGACGCCGTTCTACAATGGTGCGTCAAGGGACGCACCCTACTGTTTCCTGCGTATATGGGCGTCGACATGCGGATGGTCGAGGGGAACGATCTTGCGGCAACGTCTGCTGGTCATGGTGGTCTCAGGCGCGTCGCTTTGGGTAGGGCAGGCGCAGGCCGTCCCGGACCGGCTACTGCAAATCATCCCGGCCGATGCGCCGGCGGTGTTGTTGCTCGATCGGGCGTCCGAAGCGCCGACCGAGAACCCCGCCATGACCGCGGGAGGCTTTGCGGCCGCTCTGCTCCAGCACACGCGCGACATGGGCCTGTTGCGCGACGTGGATACGACCGTCAGTCTCGTCGCGGACGCCCTCGCGTTGCAGCCGGAACTCGCCCGTTACCCGCGTGCGGTCGTACTCCTGGACGTGAAGGCTGATCCTCTTTCCGGCGGCGGTTTCCGCTTGGGCGGCATTGCGGCCGGGTTGATCGTACTCACCGGCGGTGATCACCTCCGCCTCGAAGGCCAGATCCAGTTGTTGCTCAATCTGTACGCCACGCGCGATACGGCCCGTCTGACCCAAAGGAGCGCAAACGGCACCACTATCCACACCCTGACCGAGCAGCGGCTGCCGGACTGGGCGCCGATCGAGTGGGGCGCGGTGCATGACTGCTATCTCATCACCGTCGGGTCCGGGGCTTTCGAGCGCCTCGCTTCCGTTGTGGGCGGCACCACCAAGGGCCTGGGTGCCGGCGAATGGTTTGCGGAGGCCCATCGGCGATGTCGCGGGCCTGCGGCCCGGTGGGAGTGGTATCTCGCCTTTGACGTCCTGCGTGCCCGTCTGATCGCCGTGATGGGAGAACAACCCCGCGAAGTCCTCGCCGCACTGGGCCTCGGGGAGGTCGCCCGCGGCCTGTGGACCGTAGGCTCTGAGGGTCGGGTGGTCGACGCGGCGTGCATGTTCGACGGCACAGGAGGCCGGAAGTACCTCCCGCTTAGCGTCACCGGCCCAGCGATCCAGGCATTCGACCGCGTGATCCCGCCGGGGGTGCGCTACGTCGCCCTTATGGACGCCCGGCCGCGCGAGATGATCCCGCGTGCGTGCAAAGCCTACCTTGCGGCGCGAAGTCCGTATTTCCGGGAGAGGATCACCGCGCGCTGGGCGGCCCTGGAGTCAGAACTCGGGATCAACACCGAAACCGACCTCCTGGGCCCACTCGGCCGACACGTCATCGTGCATGACTTTCCCCAGCACCCGTTGGGACTGCCGTTGCTCAGAACCGTTCTGGTCGAGATCGACGGCTCGCCGGAGGCAGTGCGAACGGCCCTCGATCGCCTCCTCGCCCATGCCCAAGCTTACCTCGCGGAACATTCCGGCACTGCCAATCTGATACGCCTCAAACGCGACGAGGACGGCGTCTGGTACCTCCAATTCGGGCTTTACGGTCCGGCGCTGGTGGTGACGGACCGTTGGGTCGTCGTCAGCTACTCGCCACAAGCTGTTCGCCAGAATGTGTCGTACTTGTCACCCCAGCGCCAAGCCGCTTCCCAACCGAGTTCTGCCGTCCCGTAGATTGCCCAGAAACTTTGGGTAGGCAACGCGGACGGCCGCCGCGATTATCGAGCGTGGGCCGGCACCGTACCCCGATAAGATCGCCCGGGCTTCTTCCCTTTCTCGACGCCCGATAGCGGCGGCGATTGCACGGCGAACTGATTAACGGGACGCACCGAGGATACCGATGACCACCAGTACCGTCAGCGAGGGGACCGGCGCGCGCCTCATGGGAGAACAAAGGAATGACCACCAGATGTAGGTTCATCGGCCTGGTAGTGTCGTTGTTGGTCATGGTCGGCTGCGATGCGCAAAGGTCCGGGGCCTCGGGCGGGACGCCACACGGTGCCGGGAATGAGAACTCCACGGACGGTACCGGGCCGTGGTTTGACGGCAACGGCAACTCAGTGGATCAGACGCCCGACGTGTACTCAGAAGTCGATCACTTTACGTTAGTGGCAACCACGGTCGGCGCGGGTAGCGTCGAACCCGCCGCGGGCACGTATGAAAGCGGGGAGGAAGTCAGCCTTGTCGCAACGGCCGACCCCGGATGGCGTTTCGACCATTGGGAGGGTGACGCGGCGGGAACCGATCCCACGGTGACCATCGCCGTTATAGGGGATACCGTCGTGGTGGCGTGGTTTGCCAACATCCCCGTGCCCGACGACAACAGCAACAACAACGATAACGAAGATGGGGAGGAGAGCATAGTGACGGTCGATCCGGGCGACAGCTTCGCTTCGGCCCCTCTGGTCGATCTGGGGTCGGACGGGAAGGCGATCCTCGATCAGACGCTGGCGCAGGCCAGTGACGTACACGTTTATGACGTGGGGCCGCTCGCCCTCGGCGACCGCTTGACCGCCACCTGCGAGGCGCGGCCGGGCAGCCAACTGGACCCGATGGTCGCCTTGTTCGACGCCGACGGTTATCGCGTCTTCTGGAATGATGACCTGAACATGGCGCAAGGCGAATATGATGCCGTCGTCAGCGGAGTGATTCACCACGACAGCACCCACCACTACCTGGCAGTCACCAGCACGGACTATACCGAGACCTCGGGTGCCTACCGCCTCACGGTCGAGGTGGAACGTGGGGCCGGGCTTCCGCAAATCGCCGGTCAGACCATCGTGATCGATTTCGACGGGGCCGCCGACGTGGTGGTGGCCGGGCAGAGTTGGGGCACGTTCGCTGCCTTTGACGCCGCGGCCATCGACCCCATGTTCGCGGGGCAGACCGATGCGCTCAAAGGGATGATTCTGGCCGTGGTCCGCGCGGACTACGCGCCCTACGCCGCGACCGTCCTCTCCACCGATGACCCGATGCCGCCGGCTCCGTACACCATCGCCTTCCTTGGCGGCGACAGCGAGACGCTCTTCGGGATCGCCGACGGCATCGACTTCTACAACGGCAACCATCAAGACAACGTCGTGGTGTTCGCCGGGGCTTTCGGCGGCCTGAGCGGCGCTCTCGAAGCTATCGGCCAAGCCCTCGGCAACGTCGTGAGCCACGAGGTCGGCCACGACCTGGGGCTGATGCACACGACTGACGTGACCGAAGTGATGGACACGACGGGCATGGCGATTACGCTGTTGGTCGATCAGCATTTTGGAGCGGCCGCCGTGTATGATTTCCCCATCGGTTTCCAGAACGCGCCGTTGCTGCTGGAGGAGACGCTCGGTCTCGCCGCGCGCCCCCGCGTGCTCGTCCAGGACGGGTATCTGCGTTGTGGGACTTGCGGAGCCAGGCTCTACAAAGTGAGCGACCCGAGCGCCGGTCGCTGATCGGAGATGCCGACGTCGAGCCTGCAAACCTGCATCGGGCCCTGCTCACGAAAACGCTAACGCAGAGCAGGCTCGCCGCACGTCTCCTCCGACTGAGCGGCGCCCCTGCTACGTTTCCGCAGCAGGGTGTGCAGCACTTTGGTGCCGGCCAGCAGCACCAAGGCGGCCTGAACAATCAGAATCTCCCACCAACGCAGGTCGAACCAGACCGCCGACGTGGCGAACAGGCCGTAGCGCGGCGCGCGGCCGATGACATAGGCGAGAAAAAACCGCCAACGCGAATAGCGGCACGTAATCGCCAGCCAGCGCACCACGTCCACGGGAAGGGGCAGGAACCCGATCGCCACGAGGACCAGAAAGGGGGCGGCGCCGAACCACCGCGCGGTGACTTGATAAGCCCGGTTCTGGCGAATCCGGGCCACCCGACCGTAGCGCAGCGCGAACGTGATCAGGTGGTATTCGTTGAGATTGGCCATCGCCGTGGCGAAACCGCACAGACCCGACACCACCAACACGCGAAGTGAGACGGAGTCGATCAAGGCCACGTCATTGCTGGCCAGCAGCATGACAATCCACGCCGTGGGGGCCGGGAAGAACACACAACACAGCGAGAGATAGAACAACGCGATGGAGACCAGCCAGACCGGCTGTGCCTCCGGATGACCGGCCTCGTACCGCGCAAACGACATCCGCGCAGTCATGGTCAGCAGACCCAACCACACCAGGAAAAAGAGGAACCACCGGCGCAGATGGTACGGGTCCGTATGCGGGCCGGCTGCGGGACCCCGTGCCAGCGCCCGGAGGCGACCCATGACGCTATGGCTGGATGCGCCCATCATTCATGGTCAGCACGCGGTCGGCGGAGGCAGCGCACTCCCGGTTGTGGGTGATCATCACAATGGTCATGCCCCAGGTGCTGTGAAAGTGTCTGAACAGATCGACGACCGCGGCGGCATTCTTCGAGTCCAGGTTGCCGGTGGGTTCGTCAGCCAGCAACAGCTTCGGGCAGGAGACCACCGCCCGGGCGATGGCCGCCCGCTGCTGCTCGCCGATGGACAAGTGAGCGGGTTTGCGGTGGGCCACCCCCGTCAGACCGACATATCCGAGAACGGCGTCCGCCTGCCCGTCCAACGGTATGTGCCGTAGCTGCAGCGCCAGTTCGACGTTGCGCCTGGCTGACAACGTGCCCAGCAGATTGAAGCGCTGAAAGACGAAGCCGATCCGTTCGCGGCGGACGCGCGTGCGCTCGTGGTCCGAGAGTTTCAGGCAACTGACCCCATCCACCACGAGCCGCTCCGCGGAGGTCGCGGGCGTCATCAGGCCCAGCGTGTTCAGAAGCGTGGTTTTGCCGCAGCCGGAGGGGCCCATAATGGCGACGAACTCGCCACGCCGGATGGTGAGGTCAACGGAGCGCAGCACGTGGGCGACGCAGTCGCCGTCGCGAAAGTCCTTGCACAGGCCCCGAACTTCCACCATCATCTCGCTCACGCTGCTCCGTCGCTCCACAAGCGTCCGGTGATGCCTCGGGTGGCCCGGCGAAAGATGGAAAAGGGAAAATAGAAACTAGAGAATAAGGAGAACGGCGAGACGAGCGTTGCCTTTCTCTTCTCATTTTCCATTTTCCATTCTCCATTCTCCATTCTCAATTCCTCTTTGTGTCTTTGTGGCAGATAAGCTGGACGGGTCATTCGTACGCCAGGGCCGCGGCCGGATCGAGCCGGGCCGCACGATAACCTGGATATAAGGCGCTCAGCGCTCCACCCACGAGGCCGATCAACACCGCCATCCCCACCCACCGCCATTCGATCCGCACGGTGTTGAGCGGCAGCAGGGCCTCGATCAACCACTTCGCGCCGAACGCCAGGGCGATGCCGATGAGGGTGCCCGCCAGACAGAGGACTACCGCCTCCAGCACCGTATGGGCCATGAGCAGCCGCTTCGAGGCCCCGAGGGATTTCAGAATGCCGATCTCGCGGGTGCGCTCCAGGACCAGGGTGTACATGGTCATCATGATGAACAGGAAGCAGACCACCATGGCCATCACGCTGGCGACATTCAAGTAAAGGTGAATCTGCGCGAAGCTTTCTTGGAGGATCCGCCCGTAGCGCGATTTCAGTTCCACGTTAGCCCCAGTGATACGCTCCAGGACCTCGGCCGCGCGCTCGGCCGACATCGGATCGTTCAGCTTCACGAAGAACATGCTGGACCACGGCACCCCGCCGTTGAGAATGTGCCGCAACGCCTGGATCGGGGCGAATACGCGCCCGGCCACTCCCGACTCCACGATGCCCACGATGGTGAACTCACGGCCGAAGAGCGTAGTCCGGTCGCCGACCGTGTACCCGCCGGCGCGGGCCAGCCGGGAGTCGATCAACAGTTCGCACGCCGGGGCCAGCATGGCGTCGGTCACCTGTTCCGGATCATAGCGCCGTTGTCCACCGCGAAGAGTGGTAAGTTGGCGTTTGAACTCCGTGGCCCCCTCGAACAACCGCCCCTCGCGCAGGCTGCGCGGACCGAGGAAATCAGCAAGATCGTCGGGGTCGATCCCGAAGACCCGTTGTTGTTGGCCACCCAGCCGGACGGTCTCGAGAAACACCGGGACGGCTTTTTTGACCAGCGGGCGGCCATCGAGGACGGCCGATTCGAGACGCTCCACGTAGCCGTCGGAGAAGATCGCCCCGCCCTGGAAGATCACATTAGCGTGCTTGGGCAGGACGATCAGCTCGGCGTCCACGTTCTGCATGCGGTCGGCCACTTCCTGGAGCATGCCGTGGGAGAGGCTCAACTGCACGATCAGCATGGCAATGCCCACGCCCACCGCGCAGGCGCAAATGGCGCTACGCAGCTTGTGGTGCAAGAGGTTGGCCAGGGGCAATCCGAGCATCGCCGTCCCCGCGACAAACGGCGGGAAGTATAGCCGACCCCGCTCCGCGGACCAATGGGCCGCCCAGGTGAGCCGCACCCATGAGTCTTTGGACGAGCGCTCGTGGGTTCCGTTAGAGCCGGTGCCGTCGATGGGTCATGCGGGTGGGCTGGCGTCGTCTCCCTCGGTCGGTTACGATTGGGTCACGTTGAAAATATTCAAGGATTCGGTGAGAGGCTTTGAGTAACGGGTAATGACATGAGCAAGCAGAGAATCCCCTCGGCCTTTGCGTCCCTGGAGCCGGCGCCGGTATGGCGCTTTTTCGCAGACCTCGCCGCCGTGCCGCGGCCGTCCAAGCACGAGGAGCGGATTCGGCGGCACATCAAGAAGGTCGCTCAGAAGAACGGCCTTAAGCTGCGCGAGGACCGGGCGGGCAACCAGGTGATCGAGGTCCCGGCCTCGCGGGGATGCGAACGGGCGCCGATCACGGTGTTGCAGGGCCACCTGGACATGGTGTGCGAAAAGAACGCCGCCACCGACCATGACTTCGATCGCGAGCCGATCAAGCTGCTGGTCGAGGACGACCCGAAAGACGGGCAGCAGATCGTCCGCGCCGACGGCACCACCTTGGGCGCCGACAACGGCATCGGGGTAGCCATGGCGCTGGCCGCCGCGTGCTCCCCCGACGTGGTCCACGGACCGCTCGAACTGCTGTTCACGGTCGACGAGGAGGCCGGCATGAGCGGTGCCAAGGCGCTGGCCCCCGATCTCTTCCACGGTCGGCGCCTGCTCAATCTGGACTCGGAGGAGGACCACGTGCTGTACATCGGCTGCGCGGGCGGCTGTGACACGACCCTGTCATGGACCTGGGACGTCCGCCCGCCGGCGAAAGGGGTGGAGACCTGCCGGGTCGTGGTCGAGGGCCTGTGCGGCGGCCACTCCGGAGGCGACATTCACAAGAACCGCGGCAACGCCATCAAGCTCCTGGTACGCACGCTCCGCGGCACGCGCTCCAAGCGGCTGCAGATCGCGGCGCTGAACGGCGGCAGTAAGCGTAACGTCATCCCGCGGGAAGCCGCTGCGGTGCTGGCCGGCCCGGCTGGAACGTTCAAAGCGCTCCAACAGGCGGCGGCCCGCGTCCGGGACGAGGCCGCTGGTGAGTCCGCCGAAGACCACCCGGTCCTTCGCGTGGAGAAAGTGCCGCGCAAGGCCGCGTCCCCGGCGCTGTCCTCCGAGGACACCCAGCATTTGCTGGCGATCCTGGCGGCCTTGCCGCAGGGGGTCCTTGGCTTGCATGGCAAGATCGACCGCCTGGTCGAGACCTCGAACAACGTCGCCATCGTCGCGACCAGCCCCAACGAGCGCCGGGGGGCCATGAACGTCTCCGTCGGCACGCTGTCGCGCAGCTCTTCTCCATCCCAGATGCACGTCATCTTGCGCCAGATCGCGGCCGTGGGACAACTGGCCGGTGCCGAAGTGGCCACTGGCAACGAGTATCCCGGCTGGGAGCCGAATATGAACTCGCCCTTGCTGGGTACCTGTCGTACGGTGTACGCGCAGCTCTTCGGCGAGCCGCCCAACGTCACCGCGATTCACGCCGGTCTGGAGTGCGGCATCATCGGCCAGCGGGTGGGTGGGATGGACATGATTTCCTTCGGTCCCCACATCACCGGCGCGCACAGCCCCGATGAGCAGGTCTACGTCGCCTCGGTGCAAAAGACGTGGCGCTACCTCCGCGCGGTGCTGATGGAGTTAGCCAGAGGATGAGCGGCCGGCGTCCCCGCTGGTAGACGGCCTGCGAGAGAGGCGGGCCGCTACGGAAGTAGGCCAAGGGAAGCGGCACTAGAGCCTCCACATGAGCAAGGCTCGCCGGAAGTCAGGCCAGAGTGACGCGCGACGGGAGTTGGAACCGCGCGATACGTCCCGCGAATGGCGTGAACCTGGTACCGGTCCCCACCGCGGTCTCCTGGCGGTGCTGATCTTGGTGGTCGCGTTGACCGTGGCCGCGGTCCATTGGCCGGCGCTATCAGCCCAGACACTCTCGTTTGATGACGCGCAGTACCTGACCAAGAATCTTCTGGTGCAAAACCCCAGTTGGGCCTCCGCCGGACGCTTCCTCCGCGAGGTCCTCGAACCCTCCACCGTGAGCGGATACTATCAGCCGCTGGCCATGATCTCGCTCATGCTGGACCATGCCCTTGGCGGGCGGGCCGACCAGCTCCGACCGTTCCATCGCACGAGTCTGATCCTGCACATCAGCAATACGGCTCTGGTGATTGTGTTGTTGTACCTGTTGTTCCGGCAGGCTTGGGTGGCGGTCGCAGTCGGTTTGCTGTTCGGGCTTCACCCGCTCACCGTCGAACCGATCCCCTGGATCGGCGAGCGCAAAACACTGTTGGCCACCTTCTTTGCGTTGTGTTGCTTCATTACCTACGTGGGTTATGCACGCCGGCGAAGTTGGAAACGCTACGTGGCCTGCCTGGTGTGGTTCGTCCTGGCCCTAATGTCCAAGCCCACCACGACGCCCCTGCCGGTCCTGCTCCTGCTGCTGGACTACTGGCCACTGCGGCGGCTGAACAAGCGCGCCGTCCTGGAAAAAGTCCCGTTCCTGATCATCGCCGGTCTCTCGGCGGTCATTACCTTC
>JAZDKM010000079.1:0-6749 GCA_043803085.1 Planctomycetota bacterium | reverse complement strand
CGTGGCCGGGCAGGAACTCGTCTTCGCCAGCGCTCCGGCGGATCACGGCGTGAGCCGACCCAATGATCTGCGGCTCATGAGCCTGTGCGTGACCGACGGGGCGCCTCCGGCCAGGGGCTACCTGGGTGCGCGGCTCATCGACGGCCAGCCCGATGCCGGGCCGGTGCACTTGGCGGCTGCTCCCGACGGTAAGACGATCTACGCCACGGGGCTTGTCGGCCCCGACCCGGCCGTCCGCGGGAAGCTGGCCCCCCGGAACGTGCTGGTCGCCGTGGGGCTGGACGAGAAGGGCCCGGCCAAGACGCTGGTTGGCGAGCCGTTCAAGGCGGGCAACGACGAGAAGCACCTGAACAATCCGGCCGGGATCGCGGTTGACGCCAAGGGACAGATCTACGTCGCCGACCGCGGCAACGATCGCGTGGCGGTCTTCGCCGGTGACGGCAAGTTTGTGGGAGAGCTTGCCGTGCCCAAGCCCGGACAACTGGCCGTGGATTTCAAGAAGGGCACGCTGTACGTGGTTTCCGGGGCGGCGAACGAGAAATATCGCACCGGCGGGAAGCTACTGCGCTTCCCTTCCTGGAAGGGACCGGCGGATGGCGAGTTGGATCTGCCCAAGGACAAGCGCGTGGCTATCGCGGTAGATGGCTCCGGCGAGCCCGCGGTGCTGTGGGTCGGCTTGGACACAAGCAAGGGTCAAGGTGAACTCTGGCGTGTCGAAGATGGGAAGGAGCTTAGAAAAACGGTCGTAGCCGGCTCCAGTATCGAGGGCTTGGTGCGGCCGATGTATGTCGCCGCCGACCGGACGCTCGAAGAGATCTACGTCCGCGACTGGGTCCACGAGAAGATGTTGCGGTTCAAAGCTACCGGCGGAGCCCCGGAGGCGCTGCCCTTCAATGCAGCCGAGGTGGCCATTGATCGCCAGGGCCGCATTTATGCTTACTCCTTCAAGTGGCCCGAAACCACGCAGATTACGCGTTACGGGCACGACGGCAAGCCGGCGCCGTTCCCCGGCGGCGGCTCAACCATCGACCTGAAAGCCTACGTTGACGGCGGGCACATGCGCGGGGTTCGCGGGCTGAGCATCGCCCCCAATGGCGACCTCCTGGTGCTGCGCTTTGACGGCAACAAGAACGAGGGCGAAGGCGTCATGTTGGATGTCTTCGACCCGGACGGCAAGCCCAAGCGCCAGAAGGTCGTAACCCTCTCCTTCGGCGGGGGCGGGATACGCGCCGACCGCGCCGGGAACTTCTATGTGAGCGAGCACGTCAGGCCGGCGGACGCTCCCCTGCCGGAGCCTTTCGGGTCGTTGCCCGCGCTGGAGGCGCGCCCTTACCAACAGATCTGCGGTAGCATCCTCAAGTTCGGGCCGGAGGGCGGCAAAGCGGTGTTTTACGAGAAAAATCCGCCGAACGAAGGCGCGGTCGGCGTGATGGGCTCCAGCGGGCAATTCCGCATTACCGGCCAGCTCACCGGCTTTTTCCCGGGGATCTCGCCGGCAAGCACGGCCCCCAGCCGTATGTGTTGTGCTTGCTTCACGCCCCGTTTCGACCTGGACGGATTCGACCGGGTCTTCGTCCCGGACGTAGCCCGCTTCTCGGTGATGGTGCTCGACAGCGCTGGAAATCAACTCGCCCGCATCGGCGGCTACGGCAACGCCGACTCGGCCGGGCCGGGGAGCAAGATTCCCGAGCCGGAGATTGCCTTTGCCTGGCCGGCCTACGTCGCGGTCACCGACGAGGCCGTCTACGTTTCGGACATGGTCAACCGCCGGGTTCTCCGCGCCAAGCTGGTCTACGCTGCGACCGCTGAGTGTCCGGCGCCGTAGAACGTTCCGGGCGGAGCAGGAAGGAGGATTCGGCATGGCGAATCGGAGAGGTTTTGTCCCAACATGCGATCAGGACGGGTCCATCAGAAAATCCCGCCGAAAGGAGGTTCACGTGTTCCCATACCGGTTGCTGTCGCTGATGGTTTTCGCCGTCGCCATGGTTGACGTCCGAATCGTCGCGGCCGGAGAGGAGGTCAGACTCTTGACCGGCTTTGAGAAGGAACAAATGCTGGAGTGGGGCGCGAAGGAGAAGCTGGGGGCCTCCGTCATTGCCGAGGGTGACACGACCCAGGGCAAGTGGGCCTTGTGCCGCGGATTCGACGACGTCAAGAGCCTCGCGGGGCCCTACGAGAAGGGGAAGTTCCGCTACCTGGAGACCGGCGAGGGCTACCGCCCCCTGGTGGCATGGGTGTTCAACACCCACCTCTACAACCGCAACTGGTTCAACAAGCCGTTCGGCGAGATGTTTCCGACGGACTGGTCCGCCTACGACCGGCTCCGCCTGGACGCCAAGAGCACCAAGTCGGCGGCGCACCTGCGGCTGATCCTGGAGGACGGCCTGATCACGCCGTTCCTCCACCGTGTCTACAAGGTTCCGGCGGGCGAGTGGGTCACTCTCGAGTTCGACCTGGCCGAGGCGGGAAGAGAAAGAGAGGTGGCCCTTTCCCCCGCCGAGGCCAAGCGCATCGGCAAGGAAAAGGTGAAGGCCAGGTTGCTCGACTTGTCGAGAATGGCCAACGCGGGGGTTCTGCTGGAGCAGGCCGACACCCCCACCGCCATCCTGCTGGACAATCTCCGGCTCATAGCCAGGGGCGCCAAGGCGGAGGAAAAACTTTCCGTCGTCCGGGACGAAAGCCCGTTTCCTGTCCCGGAGGGGCTCCCCCCCGGCCGTCTCCAGCCGCGCGATCTTCCGGACGAGGGCAAGATGAACCGGAAGCCTCTCGAGATGCAGCCGCCTGTCCGGATCGACTTCGGTCGTGCCAAAAAGGGAGGCTATGCGCGCCTGGCCCTGGTGCGGCGGGCGCTGGCGGCGGTCGACAACGACCGGATGGTCCTGGCTTTTCAGGGGGCGGGTTACATCAACGTCCTGAAGACTACGGACGGCGGGAAGACGTGGACCGGTCTCAAAGGGGAGGCGCAGGGGACTTCCTGCGAACACAGCTTTCACGCTCCGGCCGTGGTCGCGGCCTCCGCCGGTCCGGACATCCTGATCCTGCACGCCACCCGGTGCAACGGGGGCAGCACCCCCCACGACATGGCCTTCCGGCACGTGAAGTTCAACAGCGAGTCCTGGGAGCTCCGCCCGCCCGGGCTGGTGGACATCGATTGTCGGCACTGTCCGGAGTTCAAGGTGGATGTGATCCGGCTGGGGGATGGCCGCTTCTGGGGTGTCTGGGCGCACCACGATCGGTTCGATCGGGTTAATTTCCGCGCCAGGTTCTCGGACGACGAAGGTCAAACCTGGCGCGATCCTGATTCGAACGGGATGATCGAGGTCACCCGGCCCGACGGGAAACACGCGGTGCCTGTGACCTGGTGGAAGGAGCCTTTCGGGGTCGCGGAGCTGACGAACGCAAACGGAAAAGTGTGCGATCCCTGCGGCGCCCGCCCCATGCTGACACCCTACGGCGACCATGTGGCGCTCTTCTTCGTTGTTGCGGGAGACGGAACATGGTGGTCTTATTTCGACGGCGCTTCCTGGAGCAAGGCGCAACGCGCTTGCAAGGAGCTTGCCACCTCGGTGGTCACCGAGGGGGCGAAGACGGTCTACCTGGCCGCCGGGGACAAGATACTGCGGCTGGAGGGGGAGAAGTGGTTGGAAGATTCCCCTTGGGAGGTTCCGAAATCGGACCGGGATGCCCTGCTCTCCGTGAGCGGGAATATCCTGACCTGTTCTTGGTTGGAGAAGGAAGGGGAGGACATGGTGCGCGTCCTCGTTGCTCAGAAGCCGGGGGGCGATAAGTGGCGGAAGCCGCAGGAGGTTGCTCAGGAGACAACCTCCCTGACGTTGATGGCTCCCCAGTATTCTCCGCCGAACTTTGTCCCCTTGGCCTGGGGACCCGGCGGGCACGCGAAGTACTTCTGGTCGAAAACTCCCGAGAAGTCCGGGGATTGGGTCAAGGTGCTGCGAGTACCCGTAACGCCATAGTTCGGATCCAAGGATGGCCGGGAAAGGAGCTGGAGCGATATGCGTTACAACTTTATTTTTTCAGTTCTTGCGGGGTTGTGGTTGTGCGTCGGCGGCGCATCCGCCGCCGAGCCGCCGGGCTTCGCCCAGCCGCCGAGCGCCAAGGCGTCCGGCGACAAGATAACGATCAGTTTTTCCGTGAAGGCGCCTTGCGACGCGGCCGTCTGGGTGGAGGACGGCGCAGGGAAGATCGTGCGGCACATCGCCGCGGGATTGCTCGGCGACAAATCTCCGGAGCCTTTCCAGAAGGGCTTGGCTCAATCGATCGAGTGGGATCGCAAGGACGACGCCGGCAAGCCTGTCCTGAGCGGAGTCGAAGGGCCGGCCCCGGCCGGCTGCAAGGTCAAGGTGGGACTCGGTCTCGGCGCCACGTTCGACAAGGTGCTCGGCTGGCAGCCGCAGAATATCGGCGGCGTGCTGGGACTGGCG
The DNA here is from genome assembly GCA_043803085.1 of Planctomycetota bacterium. Taxonomy (GTDB): domain Bacteria; phylum Planctomycetota; class Phycisphaerae; order UBA1845; family UBA1845; genus JAAEQG01. The sequence goes on along the minus strand of JAZDKM010000079.1, from coordinate 2,307 downwards.
ACCGACTCCAAGGGCAACGTCTGCGTCCTCAACTTCAGCGACTTCGCGTCGCGGAGTTCCCCGGTGATTCAGGTCTTCAGCCGCGATGGAACGTACGTCAAGACGCTCATGCCCTGGCCGGCGGACGTCCCTTTTGAGAAGGTCAACCCGCTATGGGCGGAGGTTTCCCCCGCCGAGCGTATTCCACGGGTCTTCCACACCTTCCAATGCCTGTACCCCGAAACCGCGAACACGGCTGGGCAGGGCATGTGCGTGGCCGGCGGAACGCTGGTTTTCGCCAGCGTGCGGGCGGATACTTCCGTCAGCCAAGCGCCGCGGCTCCTGCGCCTATCCATCGCCGACGGCGCCCCCCCGGAGGAGGGCTACATGGGAACTCCCCTGGTGGCCTTCAAAATGATGGGGGCATTTGTGCATTTGGCCGCCAGTCCCGACGGCAAGATTATTTACGCGACCGGGTTGGTCGGGCCGAAAGAGTGGGTGTCGAATCCACAACATGTCGTGACCTCGATGGGCTTGAACGACAAGGAACCGGGCAAGGTGCTGATCGGCGAGCCCTACAAGGCGGGGAAGGACGAGAAACACCTCAACGATCCCAGGGGCGTGGCTACCGACGGCCAGGGCAACATCTACGTCGCCGACTACGGCAACGACCGGATCGCGGTCTTCTCCCCCGACGGCACGTTCATCGGGGCGCTGGACGTGCCCGCGCCGGGGCCGCTGGCGGTGGACGCCAGGAGGGGCGCCATTTTCGTTGTCTCCGGCGCCGTCAAGGGCGGTTCCGCGAAAGGGGAAGGCGGCAAGCTCCTGCGCTTCGCCTCTTGGAAGGGCGGAGCCCGCGGGGAATTGGCCCTGGCGAAGAACGCCGTGCATGTCCTCGCCGTGGACGCCTCGGCCGAGCCGGCGGTGCTCTGGATGGGTTCCGCCAGGGAAAGCGGCACCGGTGAGCTCATCAGAATCGAGGATGGCGAGACCCTCCGGCCCGAGGTCGTCGCCGCCTCACGGGCCAGCGGACTGGTCCGGCCCATGTACATCACCGCCGACCGCGAGCGCGAGGAGATCTACGTCCGCGACTGGGCCCATGGCAAGATGCTCCGCCTGAAGGCCGGGGGCGGCGCGCCGGAGGCCCTGCCCTTCGACGCCGCCGAGGTGGCCATTGACCGCGAGGGCCGCGTCTACGCCATCACCGGCGGATACCAGGTCGACGCCAAGGTCGCGCGCTTCACCCGCGAGGGCCAGCCCGCTCCCTTCGCCGGGGACGGCAACGCCATCACCATTCCGGGGACCATCCGCGGCGGGCACATGCGCGGGGTGCGCGGCCTGACCATCGCGCCCGACGGCGACCTCTACGCGCTGCGCTTCCAGGGCCACCAGGATAAGGACAAGGACTGGGATACGGTGGTGCTCGATGTCTACGGCCCGGATGGCAAGGCCAAGCGGCAGAACGTGGTGACCCTGACCGCTGGCGCCGGCGGGGTTCGCGTGGACCGCGCCGGGAACATCTACGTCAGCGAACACCTCATGCCCAAGGACCTGCCCATCCCCGCGGCCTTCAGCACGCTCCCGCCCGCGGAGCGGCGCCCCTACGGGGGTATCTGCGGCAGTATCCTCAAGTTCGGCACGGCCGGAGGCAAGGCCACCTGGTATCAGAAAAACCCGCCGGAGGAGGGCGTGTCGGCGATCGGCTTCGTCTACGCCCAGCCTCAAGGGTTCTTCCGGATCACCGGCGAGTTGCGGGGCATCTTCCCGGGGATCGCGCCGGTCGGTCAGGGCAAGATGGGGCTGGGCTGCACCTGCTTCACCTCGCGCTTCGATATGGACGGTTTCGACCGGCTGTTCGTGCCCGACGCCGCGCGCTTCTCCGTTCGGGCGCTCGATACCGAGGGTAATGAGATCTTCCGCATCGGCACCTACGGCAACGCCGACAGTGCCGGGCCGGGGAGCAAAATTCCCGAGCCGGAAATCGCCTTCGCCTGGCCGGCCTACGTGGCGGTGACCGATCAGGCCGTTTACGTCTCGGATATGCTCAACCGCCGGGTGTTGCGGGCGAAACTCATCTACGCTACCATGGCTGAGTGTTCGGAACCCTGAAAGGAGATTGTTTATGCGTGGCGCTTTGAAGGTCATTGAGGCACCCGGTAGCGTCTGTCTTTGGGCAACGCATACCTTTTCTGATCTACTACTCCGGAGAATCGTCGTGCGGCGCGGCGATATTCATGCGGCTTTGACTAGGAGTTGCTTGATGGAGGCACTACGAGTTGCAAAGAGCGCGGCAGTGAGCAATTCGCCACGGTTGGTAAGGCGGTAGCG
>JAZDKM010000078.1:0-4256 GCA_043803085.1 Planctomycetota bacterium | reverse complement strand
GCACTTGTGGCAGAACCGCTTCTTTTCCTGCGCCCTGGACGAGGTCCACCTGTGGCGGACGTTGTGCTATGTGGAGCGTAATCCGGTGCGGGCGAAGATCGTGCGGCTGGCCTGGCAGTACCCGTGGTCGAGTGCGTCGGCACATATCTCCGGGACGGACGCGACCGGACTGCTGGATCTGTCAGGCTGGTTGGAGGCGTGGCGGCCCGAGAGATGGGCATCGGCGTTGCGGCGGCGGGAGAACGAGTCCGATGTGTCCGCGCTTCGGCGTAGCACGCACCGCGGCCGACCTCTGGCAACCGATGCGTTTCTGAGCAAGCTGGAGCATCGCTTGGGGCGGCGTCTTCGCCCGTTGCCGGTGGGCCGGCCCAAGAAACGAAAGCCGCCATCAGAAGGAGCGAAGAGACGGCTCAAGGAGAACCAAAAATAGGTGACTGTCCCCTGTTTCCCCCTGTTTCCCTGTCCCCTGTTTCCCGACCGGCCCAACCGCTGGGAACCGCGCCGCAAGAAACGCCGGCCGAAAACGTACAGCCTCCTCCAGAAACCACGCCGCTGGTATCGACAGCACGGAGACCCCCATGCCCGTTAGCTTCATGTCATTCGTGACTGTCCCCTATTCCGCACGCGGTCTTTGCGCGTGCCCTCCGCCGCGGCTATAATATAGGCCGACGCGAGGGGATGACTTGCACTAAGGGAAGGCATGATGCGGTCCGATGATTTGCTCAAACGCCTGGAGGATCGCCCGTTCAAGCCGTTTCGCATCCATCTTTCTGATGGGACGCGGATCACGGTTGAGGAACCGGGCATGGTCATTGTGGGGGTTTCCACGGCGGTCCTGCCGACGAAGTTCCGCCGCAGCCCGGAGCGCCGCCGCGTGGCTCAGGACTGGCGGACCGTGGCTCTGCTCCACATCGTATCGTACAGTTCTCCGATGCGGATGGCCGCTCCAACGGCGGGCGGCGGAAAAAACCATGATGGAACGTCGGGTGGCATGGTCAAGCGCAGCGCGGCCATGTTGTGTGTGACGAGGGCAAGCGGCGGACGCAAGACGCAACATGCCCGCGTGCCGCTGAAGCGACCCTAGGGCATGCCAACCTGTCGCCGCAAAAGGTTACGTCTGGGAGGCCGTGTTGTTCGACATGCACAAGAGTAGGGTTCAGCTAGGGATCGTCTACCCCCATGAGGTCTGGCGCGTTTGGGACTTGTACCACGCGCTCGAGTTCGAGTTGCAGGTGCAGTTGGAAAGCTGGAGGGGCGTCGCGAGGGGTTATGCTGCGCTTGGTATTGTCGAACAATTCGCTGCAGCGTTGAAAGGATACCCCACGCCATCCAATCAGGAGGTCGTCCTGGCGGGTGGCGATGAAACGCATGGGGGCTTCCGACTGTGTTTCTTCGTGTACGACCTTGCGGGCCACGTGGGCTGTCGCGCAGAATTGGTTCAGCCTTGTTTCGAGCGGGGGCTAGAGCACGAACGCTTTTGTCTCGTCGCGATCATGAAAACAGAACCCAGTCTTATCGACCGGTTTGTGCTCGACTTGAACTGTATCGCACGAGATCTGTCCGGCGTTGCTGTACTCGGTGTTGAGTGTTGACCTCGTTGGGCAATGTGATCGTAGTCAAGCGGCGGATGCTTATGATAGGTATGGTCGAAACCCGCGTTTGGTTTCGGGGACACCGGGACGGCCGAGGCGATTTCATTCCGGGCGCATGTAATGGCCGTTGATCGTGTGGAGCGGCGTCTGCGACGTGTGACGGCCGCGCCAGGCAGACGCCGCCGGGCTTGGCAGTAGGCGCTGGGATCCGGGGAGGGCAGATCGGTCGCGCCACCCGCCGCGCGCTGGGTCAGCAGCGCCGCCACCGCCGCCCGCAGGGTCTTCTCTGCGCTGAGCACCTGGAGCAGGAAGGTGAGCAGCGTGGTGGCCGGGGACCAGAACGATTGCCGCCAGGCGTATCCGGCCTGCCGGCAGTGAGCCTCGGTCTTCTCGCGCGACAGGACCTCCTGGACCGCGGGTTCGAGCAGCAGACGGTGGTTGAGTTGACGCTTCCAAGGGGTTATGCTTGCCATCCGTGGCCTCCGGTTGATGACGTTGTCTTGACAAGAACATCATCGCAGGAGGTCACACCTCGCGCAAGCTTGTTAAGTCATTGCAGTAAAAGGACTTACGAACAGGGGTGCGTTAGCTTCGTGCCATTCGTGACTGTCCCCTGTTATCCCGAATCGGTTCGTTACTTGCACGGCGTCACCTACTTCATCCGCGGGGGCTGCTCAGCCACCCGCGTGGTTCTATTCTGGGTACTCTTCCAGCTCGGCATCGATGCCGAGCTGACCAGCCAACTGCGCCAGGCCGCGAGGCGTCTTGGCGCGGTGGAAGACTGCCTCCGCGTTTAACTCACCGCGCCGAGCGGCGAACAGCAGGGGCGCAGCCGGATGGCCCGCGACGCGTTGGGCATAACGCGCGGCCTGCGTTCTCGGTGCGCAGGTGGTCCAGTCGCCCGCTCTTCGAAGATCGGCGAGGGCCTCGTTGCCCTGGCGCACCACGGCCTCTACAACCGCCTCAACCAGGCGGCCGCACTTCTCGGCAATCTCCTTGCAGCGCCGGGCACGCTCCTGATTCGCCTCCGGCAGATCCTCCGTGTCGGCGGATTCGGCGAAGGCTGCCAGCGTCTCCCAGTCGAGGTCGAGGTCGGAGCGGCCGCTCCCCGCCATCACCGCATAGTCGCGGCGCGTGCGGGTCCAGTAGTCCTCGCGTGACGGCACCGACACGATGCGGAACTCCGGCAGGATCAGGGCCGTCAAACGCCCGCCGTGACAGCAGCCGGTGTCGATGGCGTACACCAGACCCTCGCGGATCAGGGGTTCGCCCGTCCCCAGGTAGCTGTGGTGGCCAACGACAACCGGCTTGGGACCGGTGTAGTGGTCGTACCACGGACCGGGGTACTTCTCCTGCATGTACGCCTCGCCGGTCAGCGTGCCGATGACCACGGTGTCGAGCTGGGCGTCCAGCGCGACGCCCGGCTCAAGCATGCCGTGCACCAGAGTCGCCTCGGGCAACTCGATGTGCCGGACAAACGTGTCCATGAACGCCAGCCACGCCTCGTATCGCTCGCCCAACTGCGCACGCACGATCAACTGTGACAGGGCCGGCCGCGTCTGGCCCCGGGCGGAGCGGACGTGCTTCCGCTCGTGATTGCCCATAAGCGAGATCACATTGGGCGTATCCCGGAAGAAAGTGAGCACCCTCTCGCTGTCCGGCCCGCGATCGACGATGTCGCCGATCGCGATGATCCGGTCATCCACCGCGGGCGCAGCTAGGTCGAGGAGCTCCATGAGTTCGTCGTGGCAGCCGTGGATGTCACCGATGATTATTGTCTGGGCCATCGTAAAACTGTCTTTCGCCGATGCCTACCAATAGTCCGCCGCTTGAGTCTGCGGGTCAACGGAGCGGCCAGCCATCCTCGCCCATGTCGCGGATGTCGCCGAGGTTCACGGTATCGAACTCATCACGTCTGGGTGCTGCTTTGACCCCGACGAACCGAAGGGCCCGATTGATGGGGTCATTCTGCAACCTCTCCGGGTAAGACATCCCTTCTCGACAGGGGACTTCGCCTTCCAAGGTCGCATCCGGGTTCGGAAGGGGTCCAAGCGCAATGGACCCGCCTTGCCAGACGATCGCCGCCTGCGATCCAGATCCACCCCAGTAGTCCGTCTCGATGTAGGCGATGACGCCTTCTCTTGACACTCCCCGCGCCCATTCCGCCTCCTCTGCGCTGAGCCAGGGGATGTGCTCGAACAGGGCTGGCGCGAGAAGTTTGGTACGGCCGATCGCCCAGCGCAAGGGCAGGGTTGCCAGTACCAGGCCGAGATCGAACGGTAGTGGCTCGATCCTTGGGTCTTCCAAGTCACGCGTAGCACGACTTAGCAAGCCTCGGTCCGCGATGAATGCCTCAATACAATGCGGCATTGTCCTTTCCTTTCCAAAATAGGGGACAGTCACCTATTTCTTGACGGAGCCATCGGTGTTGGGTAGGATGGAGCCATGCCGCGTGTCGCTAGAATCGTGCTTCCGGGCCAACCGCACCACGTCACCCAGCGCGGCAACAATCGGCAGGATGTCTTCTTCGTGGACGATGACCGCCACGCGTATCTGCACTTGCTCCAAGCCCACTGCGAGCGTTACGCCTTCACCGTCCTGGGCTATTGTCTGATGCCCAACCACATCCACGTCGTCGGGACGCCCACGCGCCAGGACTCGCTG
>JAZDKM010000077.1:0-4037 GCA_043803085.1 Planctomycetota bacterium | reverse complement strand
TGCATCGGGCTGGTGGTGACCACGGATGGAATACCGCTGGGCTACGAGGTGTTTGAGGGCAACCGCCACGACTCCAAGACGGTCGAACAGGTCGTCGAGGCCATGGAGCGCAAGTACGGGCGGGCGAATCGCGTGTGGGTGATGGACCGGGGGATGGTCAGCGAAGCGAACCTGAAGTTCCTTCGCGAGCGTGGCGGATCGTACATCGTAGGCACGCCCAAGGCCATGCTGCGGCAGTTCGATTTGAAATCTCAAATTTCAAATCTCAAATTTCAAAAAGGATTGGCAAGAGGTCCAGGCAGGGGTGGAGGTCAAGCTGGTGTCCGGGCCCTATGGGGCGGAAAGGTTCATCCTGGCGCGCAGCGCCGATCGCCGTGCCAAAGAGCAGGCCATGCACCAACGCTTCCTGGAACGGATGGAGACGGGTCTCAAGAAACGGCAAGCGGCGGCGGAGAGCGGGCGACTGCACCGCGAGGTCGTCGCGTATCGCCGACTGGGCCGATTGCACGAACGCTGCCGGCGTGCGACGCGGGCCTTCGACGTGACCATCGCCCCGATTCCGGGTGAGCGCCCACCAGAACCGTTGTTGACGAGGGTCTTATCCTGGCGTGCGTGTTGATTGTGTGATTACGCGCGACCAGGAGGTTGGGCATGTCTCGTTCATCGGATCCCACAAAGCTCGCCGTGTGGCGGGCGCGGTTGGAGCGGTTTTCGAGTTGCGGGCTGGCGGTGGCGCGGTTCTGTGCCCGAGAAGGCGTCTCGGTGGCCTCGTTCTACCACTGGCGAAAGAAGCTCGGGCACAAGGGTCGGCATCGGCGTCTGACGGATGGCCACCCGCGACATCGAACCGGCCTTGCGGATGGGTGTGGTGTCTTCCAGCAGGTTGCGGTGGTTGCGACGCGGCCTGGGGCGGTCCGGGGTGCGCCTGCGGCGGTTCCAGCGGCGCGCGGGTTCGTTGGGGTAGCATCCGGTTTGGTTCCGGCGGGGCGAGCGGTCTGCATTCATATGCCTTGCGGCTCGCGCATTGAGGTGGGCGCCGACGATCTTGACGCGATTCGTACGGTGGTCGCCGAAGTGGCGCGAGCGCACTGCGGGCGTGAAGCGATTGTGGCATCCTGTTGAGTATCCCGCTCGCCATATCCATCTTCCTGTACACTCAACCCACGGACATGCGCAAGGGATTTGACGGGTTGTCGGGCATTGTGCGCAGCGAGTTGGCGGCCGATCCGCTCGACGGCAGTTTGTTCTTGTTCGTGAACCGCCGGCGCGACCGGCTGAAGATCCTCCACTTCGACGGCAGCGGCTATTGGCTTTACTACAAACTGCTGGAAGCGGGAACGTTCGAAGTGCTCCCCGCGAAGGGCCAGGCCACCCCGATCGACTCGACGCAACTGGCGATGCTGCTGGCCGGCGTGTCGCTGGTCGGGGTGAAGCGGCGCAGACGCTACAGCCGCGCGTCGTGAACCGTCATGTCGAAGCATGGCGGAGTTCCCGTTTTTTTTGAGAATGTGTCACGCACTGGCACGGTACGTGCTACGGTAATGGGCGTGAGTGAGGCAGCAGGCAAGGATGCGGCGCTTACGATTACGATGCCGGTCGAACTGGCGGGCTGTCACGCCCTCATCGAACAACTGGCCTGCACGGTCGATTCGCAAACCTCCACTATTGAACAACTCCGCCGCGAGAAGCAGGAGATCGAGTTGGCCCTGGCCGAGCTGATGCAACGTGCGTTCCGCAACCGCAGCGAGCGTTACCTCAACAACCCCAACCAGCTCAGACTGGACTTCCAGGACACCGACGACGCGGCCGATGCCGCCGAGGGTCTGGCGCAGGCGGTGGAGGAAGCGGAGCATGTGGTCAAGGCGCATGTGCGGCGGCGTCATGGGCGCAAGCCGCGCAGCGAGGCGCTGCCGGAGCACTTGCCGCGATACGAAGTCGAAGCGACGGTACCGGAGGAGCAAAAGCACTGCCCGCAGCACGGCGAGCGGACCCTGATCGGCTATGACGCGGTCGAGACGCTGGAGTTCGAGCGTCCCAAGCTGCGGGTTCGCGTGACCAAGTACCCCAAGTATGCATGCAAGAACCACGCGGATTGCGGCGTGGCCTCTCCCGAGCGTCCCACCGGACTGGTGGAAGGCGATCACTACGACACTTCGGTGGCCGCCGAGATCATCACGGCGAAGTACGGCTTTCACCTCCCGGTCTACCGCCAGCAGGACCTGTTCGCGGGCAGCGGGTGGACGCCGGAGCGCTCGACGCTGCTGAACATCCTGGTGGCTTCGGCGTTTGTCATTCGACCGCTGGTAGAGCACATCAGACGGGTCGTACTGGCCAGCGACATCGTGGGGACCGACGAAACACGGGTGACGTTGCTGCTGCCGGCGACGATCCCCAAGGTGGACCCTGACGACCCGAAGTCTCAGCGTATCTGCGAGGTGTTCAGCCAAGCAGCCGCTGAGGGTCGCCGCAGCGTCTCGGCGCGGATGTGGGCGTATCGCAGCGTGACGCAGCCGCTGACGGTATTCGACTTCACGGTGAGTCGGCATCGCGACGGCCCGGACCTGATGCTGGCGGACTTTAGCGGCACCTTGATGGCGGACTGTTAATCGGGATACGAGGGGATCGCCCTGCGCAGCGACGGGCGGATCCGGCGTGCGGCCTGTGGGGCCCATGCGCGGCGCAAGGTGTTCGATGCGAAGGAGACGTATCCGCTGGAAGCGAGCCTGGTGCTGGCCAAGTTCCAGCAGCTCTACGACATTGAGGATCGGGCCAGAGCCATGTCGTCCGAGGATCGTTTGCGATTGCGTCAGAGCGAGGCTGCGGTGGTTTGGGCCTCACTCGATGAGTGGCTCCGCAGCGAAGCGGCTGGACGTGTGCTGCCCAAGAGCAATTTCGCCCAGGCTCTGGGCTACCTTCGCAACCACTGGGAGGAGCTTCAGACGTATCTCAGTGACGGCCGTATCCCCATCGACAACAACGATGTGGAACAATTAATGAAGCAGGTCGCACTTGGACGGAAGAATTGGCTATTCATCGGCAGTGTGGCGGCGGGTGAACGGGCCGCGGATTTCTTCACCCTGGTCAGCAGCGCCGTTCGCAATGACCTGGACGTCTGGGCCTACCTCAAGGATGTTCTGGACCGTCTGCTTGCCGGTGAAACCGATTACGCTGTGCTGCGTCCGGACGCCTGGCGACAGGCGCACCCCGAAGCCATCCGTGAATACCGCGTCGTCGAACGCCGCGACCGCGCCGACCGCAAACAATACCGCCGCGCCGCCCGCCGGCCCAATCAACCCAACCGATGAAGTCACCACGAGAGCCGCTCAATCACCCAAACCCAGCACCAACCGCCCCGTGGTGCTGATGGGCGCTCACCCCTGTGTTGACACGTCAACGCCGTGTAACTGAGCCGCATTGCTCACCAAGTGCGGGTGATCGGGCTTGGGGATGGTGGGATTGCGGTGTGAGGGGGCCCGACCTTGTGTTCCGGCGCAGCTGGTGCACGACGGCATGCCGCCAGAGGGTGTGTGTCGAGCTGCCACAATACCAGCGAACCTGTCATGCGGTTCTTGATGAGCGCTGACTCGACCTTCGGGTAGCCAACAAGAAGGTCAACGTCCCAGGCACCGGCCGGCGGGAACGAAGAACGAAGAACTTCTCTGCAGCATTCATTGGCGTTGGTGGACCGGTGCGTTGCCAAGTAACATTCGTGCTCCCGAGGAGCCGGCTCTCCGCTGCGGAGTCGCAGGAATAGACGGCATATTCGGTCGCCTGTGTCGGCACTGACGTCGAGACGGCGCGAGTTGATTGCGCACTGCAGTTCCTTATGCAAGCTCAAGCTGGCATGCAGCCATCAGCGGAACAGCCGACCGGCCCGGTCGTCGAAGCTGAACGCTGGCTTGCGCTCGATGCCCTCCGTGGCCTTGCCATCGCCGGCGTTCTCGTCGCCAATGTCTTCACCTTTGCCTACCCCATGCTCGCCCCGGCGTCGCAAACGGCAGCGCTGCGCGGAGGAGGCGTATTGAACCGTGCCGTCC
>JAZDKM010000076.1:0-11239 GCA_043803085.1 Planctomycetota bacterium | reverse complement strand
ACGTCGGGCAGAGTCCGACCTACCGGGCCGGTCGGCGAACCCTACGAAGATGAAGTAGCTGCGAAGAGGCACAAGAGGCACATGGCGGCGCCCGCCGGAGGCGGGCTTTGCCATGCCACCCATAGTCGAACAAACGGGCCGGCGAGCAGGCCGGTGCGACAGAAGGAAACGTCGGGCGGAGCCCGACCTACGGTCAGTAGAGCAAATCGCCCCGTGCGCCGGGGTCGCGCTCTTCCTCACGTTCCCAGCCCCGCCGCACCAGCCCGAGGCCGTGAACGCACGCCTCGAACTCCTCACTGAGGCGGCGGAGCAGCCCCGAGGGCGGTCTGGAGTCTTCATCACCCAGGTCGGAGGCGATCCGATAGGAGCGCTTTCCCTGAGCGACAAAGTCGCGGACGCTGTCCCGCCACGTCGGCCGCCGGGTGCGTCGCAGGCGCTCCGGGTACAGACCGGTCCAAAACAGGGCATAGTCCCCGATGTGCCGATGAATCGAGAACTCACGCGGAAAGGCCGAGGACGACTCGCCGTCCAGAGAGGCGGCCAGGATCAGTCCGATCTGGTCGAGACGTCGGCCTTCAATGCCGCGGAGGAGGTGGAGGCTGTCGATATGGACGAAGCCCACCATGAGGTCCGCCAAGTAATCGGCGAGGTTGGGGTCGCAAACGCCCATCTCGGCGCAAAAGGCGTTTTCCACCAGACCGGTGAACAGCCTTCTCAGCGGATGGTTCTCCGGTGTCGGAAGCATGGAACTCACCTCCCACGGCGGGGGTGCCCCTCCGCCCGACGGAACTACAGTCTGCGGGCGACGCCCCGCCCGTGCTCGTCACCCCCCGATGGATTCTAGGATCGGCCAATCCGGCGGGGCAAGCGTGTTCCGTGCCGATGCCGGCCGAGCGCGTACTATCGGACGGGCCGATGCCCTAGCGCTCCGACGCACCTTAGCCTGCGGGTTCGGAGTCGACCCCACTCGTGTGCCACTGCCGTCTCGGCAGTGCCGGTCGCAGGAGTCTTCCTGGAAAGCACTGCTCACAGAGCAGTGGCACACCCGAAACTTAAGCTGCGTTGGAGCACTAGACTACGTCCGCGGGTTGGAATATCATGCCCCTTTTTGCGACACACTGCGGTGCCCGGGAGGTTATTGCGGGGTGCCGTTACGTTGGGAAAAGGAAGCGTGCGAATGGCATCATCGGACAAACCGCTCATCGTGCTGGCCATCGGGGGCAATTCGCTGATTGCGGACTCCCAGCACCAGAGCGTGCCGGAACAGTATGCGGCATGTGTGGAAACCTGCCGCCACATTGTGGGCCTGCTCGAACGCGGGCACCGCATCGTGATTACGCACGGGAATGGTCCGCAGGTGGGATTCATCTTGCGGCGCTCGGAGTTGGCCGCTCACGAACTGCACATTGTGCCCCTGGACTCCTGCGGGGCGGACACGCAAGGGGCCATCGGCTACCAGATTCAACAGGCCATGTACAACCACATGCGCCACTGGACGCGACCGGTTCCGGTGGCCACGGTGGTCACCCAGGTGCTCGTGGATGCGGCCGACCCGGCGTTCAAGGACCCTTCCAAACCGATCGGCTCTTTCATGGACGCATCCACCGCGGCGACGCGGCGGGAGACGGACGGCTGGCATATTGTCCAGGACGCCGGGCGGGGTTTCCGGCGTGTGGTGGCTTCGCCCCGGCCCATCGAGATCATCGAGCTGGAGGCGATTCGCCGCCTGCTGGAGCAGGGTTTCGTGGTGGTGGCCGTCGGAGGAGGCGGCATTCCCGTGGTCCGCAGGCCGGACGGCAGCCTCACCGGGTCCGAAGCGGTGATTGACAAGGACTTGGCTTCCAGTCTGCTGGCCTGCAAACTGGGTGCCAACCTGCTGGTGATCTCGACCGCGGTGGAGAAGGTCTACCTGAACTTTGGCAAGCCCGACCAGAAGGCCCTGGACCGGATTACGGTTGCGGAGGCCAAACGCTACATAGCCGAGGGCCACTTCGCCGCGGGCAGCATGCTGCCCAAGATCCAGGCCATCGTGGAGTTTCTGGAGGGCGGCGGGCAGATGGCGGTGGTCACCGATCCGGCCCACCTCGAGCGGGCGGTGGCCGGCGAGACCGGCACCTGGATCGAGGCCGAAACGTCGAAATCTGAAGGCGGATCGCTTCGCGCGTGATTGAATCAGGACAGAGTTACGTTGGGGGGCTGCGGTGTGTGCGCTGTTCAGCGGTCTGGGGCTTGACGGACACGATTTACACGTGCGCCGCGTGTGGGGGCAACTTGCAGGTCGAGTACGACTACGCGGCGGTCCGGCGCCATTGGACGAGAGAAGCGCTGGAAAGGGATCCGGACCGCACCATCTGGCGTTATGCCCCGCTGTACCCGACGGCGACGCGGATCCCGTCGCCGCCGATCGGTTGGACGCCGCTGTTCCGGGCCGACCGACTCGGCGAGCGTTTGGGGTTGCGGGAGGTGTTCATCAAAGACGACGGACGCAATCCCAGCGCTTCGTTCAAGGACCGGGCGACGGCCATCGCCCTGGGGCGGGCCCGGGATATCGGCTGCGCTCTGGTGACCGGGGCCTCCACCGGCAATGCCGGGGCGTCCACGGCCGTGCTGGCGGCGGCGATGGGGATGCGTGCCTGCATATTCATTCCCCGAGCGGCCCCGCGGGCCAAGGTGGCCCAACTGCTGGCTTTTGGCGCCGACGTGGTAGCCGTGGACGGCACCTATGACCAGGCGTTCGACTTGTGTCTGGCCGCCACCCAGCAGTTCGGATGGTACAACCGCAACACGGGATACAACCCGTTTACGCGCGAGGGCAAGAAATCCGTCGCGTTCGAGATTTGCGAGCAGATGCGCTGGAAGGTGCCGGACCTGGTGGTGGTGCCGGTCGGAGACGGGAACATCATCAGCGGCGTGTGGAAGGGGTTCGCGGACTTCCAGCGGATGGGCTTTATCGAGCGTCTCCCGCGGCTGCTGGCCGTTCAGGCCGAGGGGAGCGCCGCGGTGGTTCGGGCCCTCGAAGGCGACGGGACGATCCGGGCGGTGTCGGGCGTCACCGTCGCGGACTCGATCTCGGTGAGTCTGCCGCGGGACGGGGAGGCCGCGGTGCAGGCGGTGCGGGCCTCGGGCGGGTTCGGAATCACGGTATCCGACGAGGAGATTCTGGCGGCGATTCTGGAGGTGGCCCGCGGCTCGGGCGTATTCGGCGAGCCGGCCGGGGTGGCTTCCTTCGCCGGGCTGAAGAAGGCCGTAGCCCAAGGTCGCATCGACCCGGCGTGGACCGTCATCGTGCTGGTCACCGGGAGCGGGCTGAAGGATATTGCCTCGGTGATGAAGGTAGCCGGCGAACCCAGGTTGATTCCGCCGGACCCCGCGGCGTTGCGCGAGTTTTTCAAGGGCTGAGGATTGAGAAGGAGGTAAATCATGCGAAGTTTCATGGGACGCGACATCTTGTCGTTGAAAGAGTGGGAGCGGGCGGAGTACTTCCGGGTGTTTGAGGTGGCCGACGAGCTGGCCCCCATCGCCCGCAACCGGCGGAACAGCGACCTGCTGGCCAAGAAAACGCTGCTGACCGCGTTCTATCAACCGAGCACGCGGACGCGCCTGGCCACGGAGGCGGCCATGCACCGCCTGGGCGGGCACGTGCTGGGCTTCGCCGACGTGAAGATGACCCGGGCCGGCGACTTCTACCAGGAGTCCATCAAAGACACCATGCACATGCTCGAGTACTACGGCGACGTGATCGCCATGCGGCACTTCCAGGAAGGGGCCCCCCACGAGGCGGCCAAGTGGGCCCAGGTCCCCATCATCAACTGCGGCGACGGCTGGGGCGAGCACCCCACCCAGGTCCTGACCGACCTGTACACCATCTGGAAAGAGAAAGGCACGCTCGACGGGTTGCACTTCATGTGCATCGGAGACGGGCGCATGCGTACCATGCACTCCATCGCTTATGCCCTGACCCAGTTCGACATCGAAGTCGCGTTCGTCTTCCCGCCGGAGATGTCGTTCAGCGAGGAATTCAAGCAGGGACTGCGCGACCTCAATCTGCGGTTCCGCGAGGCCAAGAGCTCCGAGGAGGCCATCGCCGACGCCGACGTGATCTACATGGAGCCGGTGGTACAGGCCGACTACACCAAGTCGCGGGTGGAGGCGACGGAGGATAAAGGGCGTACTCCGGCGGCTTACCGGGTGACGCGCGAATTGCTCCGCCAGAAGGGCAAGAGCGATTCCATCATCCTGCACTCGCTGCCGCGGATGGACGAACTGCCCGCGGACGTGGACCACACTCGGCACGCCCGGTACTGGGAAGAGGCGTTCAACGGCGTGGTGGTGCGGATGGCTTTGCTGGCCCTGGTCCTCGGGGCCGCGGAATAGACACCAGCTCAGGTCTTAGAGCTTCTAACAGAATGAATCTGTGGGACAGGCTTTCTAGCCTGTCGTTGACCGGCTGGAAAGCCGGTCCCACATCTTTTTGTTAGACGCTCTTAGAGCGTGTGTGAGACGCCGCCTTTCCCGGCGGTTTACGGTTCCACCGTAGGGGAAGGCAACGGTTGACCGCACCGCGGCCGACCGGGAGGGCGAGCCTCCCGGCGAGCCGAATCAAACGGCTCGGCAGGAGCCTCGCCCTCCCGGTTTGCCAGAACCTCTTATCCCATGCGTCTATGGCAAGCTTGGTCCGCCGGCGCTTGCCAAGTGCCGGCAAATCAGGTAGTATAAAGGGGTTGGATATCCCGATATGTTGGCTCCGAGGAAGCGTCTTTCCTCGTGCCGGCGTTGGTCCGAAGGGTGCGTACCACCATGTTGCGGGAACGCCTGCGTGAAGACCATATCCACCGCGGCGCACAGTTGAGTTAGAGCGTCTAACAAGAAGATGTGGGACCGGCTTTCCGGCCGGTCAGGCGTAGCGGATTTGTCGGGTCTGCGGACCCGACCTACCCGATTACAACGTTACGACCATCACGGACGCCGGCGCGATGTATGCGCCCTGTTTCGTAAACCCCGGTTTCAAATACGGAGTCCCTAGTCATGGCCGAGAAAACCAAGATGATTATCATGGGGGCCGCCGGGCGGGATTTCCATGACTTCAACGTGGTCTGGAAGAACGACCCCACGGTGGAAGTGGTGGCCTTCACGGCCACACAAATCCCCGACATCGACGGCCGGGTCTACCCGCCGGAACTGTCGGGTCCGAGCTACCCGCACGGCATCCCCATCAAGGCGGAGGAGGAACTGGAAACGCTCATCCGGGCCCACCACGTTCGCCTGGTGGCGCTGGCCTATTCGGACCTGCCCTACAACTACGTGATGAGTCAGGCGGCCCGGGTCCACGCGGCCGGAGCGGACTTCATCCTGCTCTCGCCGCACCGGACCATGCTCAAGAGCCACAAGCCGGTTATCGCGGTCTGCGCGGTGCGGACCGGTTGCGGCAAGAGCCAGACCGCGCGCCGGGTGACGCAAATCCTCAAGGGCCTGGGCAAGAAGGTGGCGGTTTGCCGGCACCCCATGCCGTACGGCGACTTGACCCAGCAGGTCTGCCAACGTTTTGGGACGCTAGAGGACCTCACCCGGCACCAGTGTACCCTCGAAGAGCGCGAGGAGTACGAGCCGCACATCGCCGCCGGTTCGCTGGTGTTCGCCGGGGTGGACTATGAGAGAATCCTGCGGGCGGCCGAGGCGGAGGCCGACGTCATCCTCTGGGACGGCGGCAACAACGACGCCGCGTTCTTCAAGCCCGATTTGTACATCACCGTGGCCGACCCGCACCGGGCCGGGCATGAGTTAACCTATTACCCCGGCGAGACCAACCTGCGCCTGGCGGACATTGTGGTGCTCAACAAAGTGGACACGGCGGACCCCAAGGACGTCGCCACGGTGGAAGCGAACATCCGGGCGGTCAATCCCAAGGCGATCATCGTCAGGGCCGACTCTCCGGTCACCGTGGATCATCCGGAGATCATCAAGGGCAAGACGGTGTTGGTGGTGGAAGACGTTCCCACGGTCACCCACGGCGAGATGCGCTACGGTGCCGGCCACGTCGCCGCCCGGCAGAACGGCGCGGCCAAGATCGTCGATCCGCGACCTTACGCCCAAGGCTCGATCATAGGCGTGTTTCAGAAATACAAGCACCTGACTGACGTTCTGCCGGCGATGGGGTATGGTGAGCGGCAGATGGCCGACTTGCAGGCCACCATCGCCCGGGTGCCGTGCGATGCGGTGATCGTCGGTACGCCGGTCGATCTGGCCCGGCTGATCGAGATCAAACAGCCCAACACCCGCGTGCGCTACGAGTTGGCTGAACATGACCGGAACGTTCTGCCGAACGTCATCAAGAGGGTGGTGGGGTAAGAAACGTCGAAACGTCGAAACGTCGAAACGTCGGAACGTCGGAACGTCGGAACGTCGAAACGTCGAAACGTCGGAACGTCGGAACGTCGAAACGTCGAAACGTCGAAACGTCGAAACGTCGAAACGTCGAAACGTCGAAACGTCGAAACGTCGAAACGTCGAAACGTCGAAACGTCGAAACGTCGAAAGCGAATGCCTGAGCGCGTCGAACAGATTGAATGTGGGACCGGCTTTCCAGCCGGTCAGCGACAGGCTAGAAAGCCTGTCCCACAGGTCCATTCCGTTAGAAGCTTTGAGGGTTGAAAGTCGATCGCTGATAACTAAGCGCTTCTTCAGGAGTGAGAAACCATGACTCAAACGGCCTTGTCCGCGGTTGAAGGTATCGTCGGGTCGTCGTGCCTGAGTTCCCAGCAGCACGACAACTTGACTGCGCGCTACAGCGCCAATAACTATGCCCCTCTTCCGGTGGTGATCCGCAAGGGCGAAGGGGCCTGGGTGGAAGACGTCGAGGGCCATCGCTACCTCGACATGCTCAGCGCGTACTCCGCGCTCAACTTCGGCCATTCGCACCCCGAAATCCTCGAGGTTTTTGTCGAGCAGGCCAAGCGCCTGACGCTGACCTCGCGGGCATTTCAGAACGACCAGTTCGGGCCGTTCTGTAAGGAGATCACTGCGTTCTGTGGACAGGACATGGTGCTGCCCATGAACACCGGGGCCGAGGCGGTGGAGACGGCCATCAAGACCGCCCGCAAGTGGGGCTACAAGGTCAAAGGCGTCGCGGCGGACCGCGCGGAGATCATCGTGGTGGACGGCAACTTCCACGGTCGCACGGTGACCATCGTGGGCTTCTCGCGTGACCCGCAGTTCAAGGAGGGTTTCGGCCCGTTCACGCCGGGCTTCAAGATGATCCCCTACGGTGACGCGGCGGCCCTGAAGGCGGCCATCACGCCGAACACCGTCGGCTTTCTGGTCGAACCGATCCAGGGCGAGGGCGGCATCATCGTTCCGCCGGACGGCTACCTGAAAGCCTGCTACGACATTTGCCGTGCGAGCGGGGTGTTGTTCATCGCCGACGAGATTCAGACCGGGCTGAGTCGAACCGGCAAGGTGTTCGCCTGCGATCATGAGAACGTCAAGCCGGACATCCTCATTCTGGGCAAGGCCCTGGGCGGCGGTATGATGCCGGTGTCGGCGGTGCTGGCGTCGAAGGAGATTCTCGGCGTGTTCGCCCCCGGCGACCACGGGAGCACGTTCGGCGGCAACCCGCTGGGGTGCGCGGTGGCCCGAATGGCGCTACACATCCTGCAGCGGGACAAGTTGGCGGAGCGGTCGGCGAAGCTGGGCCAAGCGTTCATCGAGCACCTGCGTACCATCGGCGGCAGCAAGATCAGGGAAGTCCGCGGCAAGGGCCTGCTGATCGGCGTGGAGTTTCACAAGTCCGCCGGACCGGCCAAGCCCTTCTGCAAAAAGCTCAAGGAAGAAGGCATCCTGTGTAAGGACACCGTCGAGCAGGTGATGCGCTTCGCCCCGCCGCTGGTCGTCGAGCAGAAAGACCTCGATTGGGCCTTCGAGCGGATTAAGAAGGTGCTGGCGTAACCGGCCGGCAGGTCTAGTGCTCCGTCACACCTTAACCTGCGGGTTCGGAGTCGATCACCCTTGTGTGCCACTGCCGTCTCGGCAGTGCCGGTCGCAGGAGGCTTCCTGGAAAGCACTGCTCACAGAGCAGTGGCACACCCGAAACTTTAGCTGCGTTGGAGCACTGGTGCGATCCGTGGTGTACGGCCGCTGCCGGCCGGCGAGTACGGCGCCGTGGCGGCCTCTCTCCTGGGTGGGCCGCGGGCGGGGCCTTCCGGCCAGCCCGGCCCCCGGGCGGAGCCCTGAGAACCGGCCAGGGTCCGGCTACCCCATGGGAGAGTCGATTCCACCGCGTGGATCACGGGGGTTGTCCCCCTGAACCTCTGGTCGGGCGGAAGCCACCCGGGTAGAATCGTTTGGCGACGCGAGCAGGAGGAACCGATGACGATCGAGAAGCTTCGCGCACCTTCATCGTGGCGGAGTCCGGCGAGGACTACAGGATCATCGATTTGCTCCTCGTGAGCTCTATCGATTTCGTCGACGGCCAAAGGCGTCGAAGTCGCCGCCGATAGCTCGCTAATCTCATCTGCCGGCGGGTGTTGCCGGACGGATCCAGGACGGCCCTCCTCAGCGTGGGATCGCCTGCCTGGGAAAAGGGGGAGCACCCGCCCTTTGCGAGGGAAACCGATTATGGCTGTAACTCTCAAAGGCAGAAGTCTCGTTTCTCTCAAGGACTTCTCCACCGAGCAGGTCTGGCAGGTGCTCAGGACCGCCGAGGCGCTGAAGCTGGCCTACTACCGCGGCGAGCGGCCTCAGCTTCTGGCCGGCCAGACCTTAGCGATGATCTTCCAGAAGCCGTCGCTGCGCACGCGTGTGTCCTTCGAGGCCGGCATGACCCGTCTGGGCGGTCATGCGATCTACCTGGCCCCGACCGACATCAAGCTCGGGGCCCGCGAGACCACCGAAGACATTGCCATCGTGCTGTCGCGCTATGTGGACCTGATCATGGCCCGGGTTTTCGGTCATAACCTCGTGGTGGATCTGGCGAAGTACGCGACCGTCCCGGTCATCAACGGTTTGTCGGACGAAGAACATCCTTGCCAGGTCTTGGCCGACCTGTTCACGATCTATGAGAAGAAGGGCCGGCTGGAAGGCCTGAAGTTCGTGTTCATCGGCGACGGGAACAACGTGGCCCACTCGCTGATGTACGGGGCCGCCCGGGTAGGCATGCACTGCACCATTTGCACGCCGAAGAACTACCAGCCGCGGAAAGAAATCGTGAAAGAGGCCCAGGAGATCGGCCGGCTTACCGGCGCTCGGATCAAGCTGGCCGGCAATGCGCTCGCGGCGGCCAAGGGCGCGGATGTGATCTATACCGACGTCTGGGCCAGCATGGGACAGGAGGCCGAAGCGGAGAAGCGGAGGAAGGACTTCGCCGGTTATCAGGTGAACGCGAAGCTGATGTCCGTGGCCGACGAACAGGCGTTGATCCTGCACTGCCTGCCCGCACACTACGGCGAGGAGATCGACTACGAGACGTCGCGGACGCCCCATTCCGTGATTTTCGACGAGGCCGAAAACCGCCTCCACGCCCAGAATGCGCTGATGGTACTGCTGGCGGGATGACCGGTGTATGACCTCGAAGCCCGGGGCTGCCACTCCTGGCGGATCGAAAGGAGCGACCATGCGCTCACCGGACTGTGTTCGGGCCGTTCAGATCCTGGCGTGTTGTCTGCCGGCCGCGGTCGTCGGGTGCGGCGCCCTACCGTCGCCAGGTCTCCCATCTTATGCGGACATGGGCCCCGAAACGGCGTGCCTGGACGCCTGGAGCCTCGTGCACTTCGCCAGTGGATACTACCTCGCCGACGAACTCGGTGGCGACAGTGTCGTTCCCACGGTGGCGTTGCTGGTCGGCTATGAGTTGGCTGAACCCGAGTTCTGGCCCGGGTTCGATGAGAATCTGCGGAACCAGCACTGCGATATCGTCACCGGCACGCTGGGATGGCTGGCCTGCGCGGCGGCCGACGAATGACGCCCGGGCATGAACCGAGGCCCACACTACGACTTCGTCAGCATCGAAGCCTTGCGCAAAAAGAAACCCGAATGAGCCATCCTGTCGATTGGCCTATCACGCGCATCCGCGAACTGGCTGGCGGGCCGGGAATGGCAGGAAGACCTGACCGAGTCCGGCCTGGGGGAGTTGCGGCTCCTGCACGAGCGTTTTGAATTGCCTTACGCCTATCTGGAATGGCGGGGTGCGCTCCGGCAGCTCGCCCCTGAGGGGCCTCCTCGCGGCTTACGCTTCCGCCGCGAGCGCGATCGGCGTCCGGCCGCGGACGACCCGCCACCGGACGCCGATTCCTGGATGGGCCCGCTTGTCCCTTTTTTCTCGTTCCAGAAAGACACCCGCCCGCCCCGGAATAGCCGGGACGGGCGGATGGGTTAAAACCTAGCCCGCATTTCTCACTAGCTTTTCCGCCGCAGCGGTTGGGGGTTTGATTCCGCGGAGGATTGGAGTTGGGAGCAGGTTCGGTGAGGGTCTTGTACCCCGCGCGACTGGGCGGCGTGGTGCGCTGACGGAAGAAGCCCGAGCGCGGCCCTTAAAACGCGGATATCGGCGCAGGTTCTCCGCGGCCGGTTTCGGCTTGTGCACCAGACGGGCGAATCCGCACGCCGCGCGGGCGGTCAACAACGCAGGGGATACCCAGCCGCGGTCGCGACCGCGGGACGGAGGCCGTCGTGAGGCGGACGCCACGGCGTCAAGCGCTGCAGGGTCTCCCAGACGCGGCGGAAGAGCTCCTGATAGGGATAGCCCTGCGACCACGACAGCCACACCCGTCGCGTGGTGACCCGCACGCGGGTGCCGATCTTGAGCAGCTTCTGGCGGATGGTCGGGGCCTGGGCCCGCTCCAGCGGCGTGTCCTTCAGTCCCAGCCGTCGCAGGCCATGAATGAGCAGATACGCCACGCCCGCCTCGTACAGCCGCAACTGGTTGGCCCGCATGGTCGCGGCGCTGACCCGGTCGGCGAACAAGTACAACTGCTGCTCCTTGATGCGGTTCTCCATCTCGCCGCGGGCGCAATACTCCTGCTCGTACAGCGTCTGGGCATCGAACCGCTCGGCCGGAATGGACGTGACCACGAACCGCGGGTTCGAGCCCTTCTCCAGGTGCTCGGCCTTGGCGATCACCCGGCGGCTGCGCGACCAACTCTTCTGGGTGCGATAGTCGAACTCGGTGAAGACGCGGGCCGGTGCGGCGGTCGCCTCACACTGCAACTTCGCCTGATGCAGTTCGGCCCCGATGATCCGGCACAAGCGG
>JAZDKM010000075.1:0-4533 GCA_043803085.1 Planctomycetota bacterium | reverse complement strand
GCCGGCGTTCTTGACCATGTTCGGGGTGATCTTGACGGTGTGCGGGTTCGAGAAGTCCAACCGGGAAGTGTCCTGGGCCTTCACCGCGTCGCGGTCCATCCCGGGGTATCGGGCGGGAGGCTTCCCTGTACCCTTGGCGCTTTCGTCTACACCCACTTGAGACTCGCCAAACGGCCACCAACCCTGAATCTTGTCCAGTACGACGAGGCCGACCACGGCCGAGATCGTCGCAATGAAGAGGAAAACCCAGATGCCTGGCCAGCGTCGGCGCGGTTCGTCCATGAAGGCCTCCATGGTCATGCCCGCGGAATTCTACGCCAGGAGCCTTCGGGCAGCAACGGTGCGGCGCGGCGCGGGGAGGATTGTGTGATTTCGAGACGGTTGCTCTCGGCCCGCCGACGGCAACCCCTGCTTTGAACGAAACCGCTTCGCGGTAGTATTCCCTCCACCCGCCCCCTCACCCATCTATGCACCTCGCCCAGGGGGTGCATCTTCCTCCATTTCCGTCCCGAGGGATTCCCCCTAGAATCGGTCGAAGAGACGATCGTTAGCATTCTTTTGAGAGGAGGAAGCCATGGGAGAACTGAGGAGAAAAATGGAGGAGGATCTCAAGCTAAAGGGATTCAGCCCGTGCACCGCAAAGGTCTACCTGCTCTACTGCCGGAAATTTGCAGCCCACTACGGGCGCTCGCCGGAGGTTCTTGGGGAGGAGGAGATCCGCAAGTTCCTGCTTCACTTGATTCAGGTCGAGCAGGTCTCGCACTATACGTACAGGCAGATCTTTGCGTCGTTGAAGTTCCTCTACACCGTCACGTTGAGTCGGGAGTGGGAAGTGGACCGCATCCCATTCCCGAAGCACCGGCAGAACAAGCTGCCGGAAGTGCTCAACAACGACCAGGTTCTCGCCCTGCTCGAGGCGCTGCAAAGCCCCAAGTATCGCGCAATCATGACATCCTGCTACGCCGCGGGCCTCCGGATCAGCGAGGCTTGCCGGTTGCGCGTGGACGAAATTGACTCGAACCGGATGGTAATCCGCGTTCGACAGGGAAAAGGATGCAAGGAGCGTTACACGCTGCTGTCTCCGCGCCTTCTGGAGATGCTGAGGGTCTACTGGCGGATATATCGCCCCATGGAGTGGATGTTTCCTGGCAGGACCCAGGCGGGCCATGTATCCCCTGACACGGTTCGCCAAGTGTTCAGCAAGGCGCGCGTCGCGGCCGGGATCGGGCGATGGTGCACCCCGCACACTCTGCGGCACGCCTTCGCGACGCACCTGCTCGACAGGGGGACTGACCTCGCTGTCATCCAGACGCTGCTGGGACACGCATCCATCGAGACCACGAGAATCTACACGCACGTCACCATCGAGCACATCCAGAAGACCGAAAGCCCTCTGGACCATCTTCCACAGCTGCAAGCCGAGGAGAAGTCCTGAGCCATGGCGCCGCAGACCGCGCAACCCGCGCTGGAGGTAGCGGACATCCTTCGCGCCCATGGCTCGGAATATGCCGCACACCATCCGGTCTCCGCGGAGCAGGCGGCGGTGATCCGTCACCTGACATCCTGCCGTACAGCCGCGCTGGGCGGACATCTCGACGCTTGCCCGGATTGCGGGTTCCAGCGCGTGTCGTACAACTCGTGCCGGGACCGGCACTGCCCCAAATGCCAGTCCGCCAAGCAGGCCCAGTGGGTTGAGACGCGCATCGAGCGCATTCTCCCTTGCCCGCACTTCCACGTGGTTTTCACGATCCCGGAACAGCTCAACCCGATCGCGCTGAGAAACAAACGCCTGATCTACGGCCTGCTTTTCAAGGCCGCGGGGGAAACGCTCCTTCAGCTTGGTTCCGACTCGAAGAGGCTGGGCGCGCAGGTCGGATTTACCGCCGTGCTGCATACGTGGGGGCAGAACCTCTTGTTCCACCCCCACCTCCACTGCGTGGTCACCGGCGGAGGGCTGTCCCCGGACGGCGAACGCTGGATCCCGACCCGCGGGGACTACCTGTTTCCGGTCCGTGTTCTCTCCCGCTTGTTTCGAGGCAAGTTCCTGGCAGCACTCCAGGGGGCCTACTCCGATGGCCTTGTCGAATGCAAGGGAAGCACGACGTCTCTCGCCCGACCGGAGGACTTCGCCGCCCTGAAGCGGGACCTTTACCGGAAGGAGTGGGTCGTCTACTCCAAGCCGCCGTTTGCGGGCGCCGAGCATGTCTACCGATACCTGGCGCGTTACACCCATCGCGTCGCCATCTCCAACTCGCGGCTCCTCGGCATGCGGGACGGAAAGGTCCGTTTCCGCTACAAGGACTACTCCGACGATTGCAGGCAGAAAGTCATGGATCTGGATACGGAGGAATTCATACGGCGTTTCCTCCTCCACGTCCTGCCGAAGGGATTCGTCCGAGTCCGTCACTTCGGCTTGCTGGCGTCAATAAACGTGTCAACCAGGCTCGAATCCGCACGAAGACTGCTTTCCAGCGAAACCCTAAAAACCGCTGTCGAAGCAAAGGAAACGTCAATACAGAGCGATACCCTGGCGCACTGGCTTGAAGACAACTTTCTCGTATGCCCGCAGTGCGGCGGGAAGATGAAGCGTGTACCGTTGTCGGACAGGCGCCTGGCGCCCGTTGCCGTCCCTGTCACCGCGCCGCCTGCTGCGATTCTCGACTCCTCGTAGGAGCGTTCCGATGCGGTTTCCTGATTCGATCGTAATCGATTTCGGTCTCGACTTGAAGCGCGGTCGAGGTCAGGCTTGCTCTCCGTCTCTACCGCGGTTTTGCGCCCGGAATCACGATTCGATCCTACTCCAACCACGCTCGCGCTGCTCCGGAATCCCCCGCGCCGCTGCCCACGCACTCTCCGGCGTTCGCCCAACCCAAGCGCGCCTTACATGAAAAGCCCATAGGCCGACGGTCACGGCTTTTCCTTCGCTCGGTTTCGTTCAATGCGCAGTTACAGGCATGCTCGCTTCGCGAGACGCCTGTAACCGCCTTTCCGTTAACCCAGGGGGGGTTATAAACCAGAGACTCGGAGAGTTTTGGGCAACACCGTTGGCACCCCGAGGGCAACCTTGAAGGTTGCTATCGGGGTGCGACTCTCGGACTCGAAACGGAGAATCGGGCGGTTTTGGCGGGAGTCGCACAAGGCTGTACCCGCAACGGGTTACGGGCGGGCGCGGAAAGGGGCGGGAAGGGCACCGCGCTAACCCCCGGAGGGCTTGGAGTTCGATGCCGGAACCAGTGGCTCCCCAATCGGGCATCGAACCTGATGCCTTGCGGTTAACGGTCGGCTACTTCCCACAGGAAGTCGAGTCCCGCCGCCGGCTACTTTTCTATATACGTACCGGGAATTCGCAACCCAGTTCATGGAACTTCCGAGACGTTCAGAACCGGTCGATGACCGCGATCCCCGCGGAGCCCCCGAGGCCCATGCGCGCGAGCTCCGCAGGCGCGTCCTCCAGGGGGATCCGGCGCCCCACGATGCGCAGGGGATCCAGCCGCCCCGCGACGATCCAGTCCAGCATCTCCCCGTACCTCGACGCCTGCATCCCGTGGCTGCCGAGGAGGCGGAGCTCCCACGAGACGACGCGTTCCATGGGGATCCGCGGCCCGGTACTCCTCCCCCACGAGCAGCCCCACCTGCACGTGACGGCCGCGGCGTCGCAGGCACAGGATCGAGTCGGAGCAGGTCTTCGCGCTTCCCAGGGCGTCGATGGACAGGTGCGCGCCGCCTCCCGTGGCCTCCCGGACGGCCCCGGGCACGTCGGCCGAAACCCTCGCGTTCACGACGGCCTCCGCCCCGAGGGAACTCGCCAGTGCGAGCGCGCCATCGTCCACGTCGACCCCGACCACGCGCGCGCCCGCCGCCCGCGCGATCTGGACGGCGGAGAGGCCCACGCCGCCGCAGCCGTGGACGGCGACCCACTCGCCGGGAACGAGCGCGCCCTGCGCCATCACCGCCCGAAAGGACGTCGCGTACCGGCACCCCAGGCTCGCGGCGGTCACGAAATCCACGGCCTCGGGCAGCGGCACGAGGTTCCAGTCGGCGTTCCGCACCGATACGAATTCCGCGAAGGAGCCCCAGTGCGTGAAGCCCGGCTGGGTCTGGCGGGGGCAGACCTGGGGGTTCCCGGAGAGGCATTCGGGGCAGGTCCCGCAGCCGCAGGCGAAGGGCGCGGTCACGCGGTCGCCGGCCTTCCACCGCGCCACGTCGCGTCCGGCCTCCTCCACGACGCCGGCGAACTCGTGTCCGGGCACGTGCGGGAAACGGGTGATGTCCGGGTCATGCCCGAGCCAGCCGTGCCGGTCGCTGCGGCAGACGCCGCTCGCGAGGACGCGGAGCACGACGCCGTCGGGCGCCGGGGCGGGGGCGGGGACGGAGGCGATCCGCAGGGGACCGTCGAAGCGATCGTAGACGACGGCTCTCAAGGCAAACAGCCCAACCGATGAACGGCGCAGGTGCCTTCGGCCAAGGTCCAAGGTCCAAAGTCGAAAGTCATAATGCGGCAAGGCCGCAACCAAAGCGGATTCACCACCAAGA
>JAZDKM010000074.1:0-4230 GCA_043803085.1 Planctomycetota bacterium | reverse complement strand
CCCCGGCGAGAAAGCCCACCGCGTCAATTCCATCCGTTCCTCGGCATCCAAATCCACCACCAATGCTGTTCTGCTCATGCCGGCAAACATAGCAATTTCCTGAATTATATGTCTACCTATTTAAGGGACACTACACTAGGTTCTCATCCTAGTAACACCGGTTCGAATCCGGTTGGGGGTGCCAGTCACCAGAGTTTCGCTGGCGCGAAACACGGTGACTGGCTGGGGCCCTCTTCAGCGAAACAGTGGTGACTGGCGAACCGGTCACCGTGTTGCGAAGCGCAGCCCAAAACCGTGCCGACGAAGGAGGCTCTGGTTCGGACGAAGTGAAGCAACTCTGGTGACCGGCGAACCGGTCACCGTGTTGCGAAGCGCAGCCCAAAACCGTGCCGACGAAGGAGGCTCTGGTTCGGACGAAGTGAAGCAACTCTGGTGACTGGCAAACCGGTCACCGTGTTGCGGAACGAAGTGAAGCAACTCTGGTGACCGGTGCCAGGCTTGAGTAGTCTGACCTGCGTGACCGGCCACCAACCATTGCCATTCTGCGTCTACGTCCTCCTCTCCGAAAAGGACGGCAATTTCTACGTCGGCATGACCGAGGACCTCCCGCGCAGACTGGATGAGCACTTCAATGGCCGATCGGCAGCAACGGCTCCGCGGCGACCGCTAACCCTGATCCACTGCGAATTCTACATCACTCGCTCCGATACCGAACGGCGGGAACAGTACCTCAAATCCGCCAAAGGCCGGCGTACGCTGAAGTTGATGCTTCAAGATTATTTCGCGCAGGCATCCGTCGCGACCGGCTTCACCACATAGGCAACATGCAGGTCGTGGAGTTGCTTGGCTAGATCCCTGAACAAGTTCCAAACTTTTGGACCATGGGGTGCCACCGTTTCTGACTCGTTTCCCCAAGGAATACCCACCCCATAACCGGTGATCCTAACGTGATTTCGAACCGCTTAGCTACGGCGCCAGAGAGTGACGTCCTCCCCGCGAGTTTACGAAAGGACGCCCTGTGTATATCATCTCATTGGCGAATGGAGTTGCGGCATCAAGGCGCTCTCAAGCGTCACGTTTTCCGCGAAATTTGGAGGACTGCAAAGCATGAGCCTTCTATTTGACAGCGCTCTCAACCGCATCGTCCGGTGCCTCTGCGGAGCCGCATTCGTTCTGGGCTTGTCGGGCCCTATCGCTGCACAAACCTGGACCGACACTTCACTCTCCGCCCAACAGCGCGCCGACGCGCTGGTCTCTGCGTTGAGCCTGGACGAAAAGATCGCCTTGGTCCACGGCACGGGCGGCTCGTACGCCGGGAACATCGCCGCAAACGCACGGGTGGGTATTCCCGCGATAGGCTTCGAGGATGGCCCGGCCGGGATCGGCCAGGGCCTCATCAACGTGACGGCATTTCCAGCACCGATTACGCTGGCGGCCAGTTGGGATGTTGAACTGGCCCGGCGGTATGGCTCGGCGCTGGGCGCGGAATCCCATGGAAAGGGCGTCAGCGTCCAGCTGGCGCCGATGATGAATCTGGCCCGCGCCTACCAGGCAGGACGCAACTTCGAAGGCTCGGGCGAAGATCCGCACCTGACCGCCGCCATGGCAGGAGCCGAGATCGAGGGCATCCAGAGCCAGGGGGTCATAGCCTGCGCCAAGCATTTCGTGTGCAACGAGCAGGAAACCAACCGCAGACAAGGCAGCTCCGACGTGGATGAGCGGACGCTGCACGAAATCTACTTTCCGCCGTTTCTCGCGTCCGTGCAGGCGGGGGTCGGCACGTTCATGGCCTCGTATAACCGGCTCAATGCGCGCTTCGCCTGCGAGTCGGAAGTGATCAATGCGGTCTTGAAGAAACAGTGGGGCTTCGCCGGCATCGTCATGAGCGATTGGGATGCCGGCTTTAGCACGGTGGCGGGCGCCAACAACGGCCTGGACCTGGAGATGCCCGTCGATGACCGATTCGGCGACACGCTGAAGAACGACGTTCAGGTAGGAGTTATTCCTGAAACGGATTTGGATGGGATGGCACGCCGGGTCCTCGTCACGATGTTCCAGTTCGGCCTGTACGACCATCCCGCGACCGGCAACGTGGGTTCGAACGTGATGAGCGCGGCTCACGAACAGCTCGCGCAAGACATCGCCGCGCAAGGCACCGTGCTGCTCAAAAACAAGGGCGGTCTGCTGCCGTTGAACCCGGCAGCCATCCAATCCATTGCGGTCGTCGGGACTTCCGGCAGCATCGAGCCCATTTCGATCGGTGGCGGCTCGGCCGCCGTCGTCATGCCCTACTACGTCACCCCGCTCTACGGGATAAGCTCTCGCGTCGGTGCCGGCGTATCCGTCAACTACAACCAGGGCGACAACGGCCACATCTCCGAGGCGGCACAGCTTGCGGCGACTTCGGATGTGGCCATTGTCTGCGTAGGCGAACGAACGAGCGAAAACTGGGATCGAGGGAGCCTGTCACTGCCCGGCGATCAGGATGCGCTGGTCAACGCCGTCGCCGCCGCCAACACCAACACGATCGTCGTGCTGTACGCGTCGGCTTCCACGCTCATGCCGTGGGCCGGCAACGTGGCGGCCGTGGTGGTGGCCTGGTACCCCGGACAGGAAAATGGTCGCGCGCTCGCCGCCGTGCTCTGTGGCGATGTGAATCCCTCCGCCAAGCTGCCCATGACCTTCCCCGCGTCCGCCGGCGAGATCCCGGCGAGTACGACGGCGCAATTTCCCGGCGTGAAGGGCCGGTCCGTCTACTCCGAGGGCCTGCTCGTGGGATATCGCTGGTACGATGCGAACGACGTCACACCTCTCTTTCCCTTCGGGCACGGCCTCTCCTACACGACGTTCGGCTACAGCAATCTTTGCGTGGGCGCCGTCAGCACGTCGGGACAGGTGCAGATCGGCTTTGACCTGACCAACATGGGTTCCCGCGCGGGCGCCGAAGTGGCCCAGCTCTATCTGGGTTTCCCGGCCGCCGCCGGCGAACCGCCCAAACAGCTCAAGGCCTTCCAGAAAGTCACGCTGTCGGTTGGACAGGGGCAGCACGTGACGTTCAACCTCGATTGGCAAGACTTGGCCAACTGGGACGGGGCCGCGCGTGGCTGGGTCGTAACTCCCGGCACGTTCCAGGCCATGATCGGCAGCTCCTCCCGCGACATCAGCCTTACCGGCTCCTTCACGGTTGCATCCTCCATTCCTTCCAGCGACCTGGCCAATGCCGCGCTGCATCAACTGGTGACGAATTCATCCGTGTTGGCAACGAACTATCCCGCCACCGCCGCGGTGGACGGAAATACCGCGACGGCCTGGGCTTCGCTCGCCAGCGATCCGCAGTGGATCAGGGTGGACCTTGGCCTGACGAAAGACCTCTCCCGCGTGCGCCTGCTGTGGAACACCAACTACGCGAGCAGTTACACGATCCAGGTTTCTTCGAACGGCACCGCCTGGACCGACATCTACAGCACCACCAACGGCCGTGGCGGCACGGAGGATCTTCTCGTTTCCGGCCGGGGCCGATACCTCCGGATGTACGGCACGGCGCAGGCCACCGGCAGCGGCTACTCTCTCATGGAGTTCCAAACCTACGCGCAGCCGCAAAGGCCCATCGGCGGCACGGTCCACAACCTGCCCGGCCGCATCCAGGCGGAGGACTACGACACCGGCGGCGAAGGGGTCGCTTACTACGACACCGCCACCGAAAACGCCGGCGGCGAGTATCGATCGGACGACGTCGGCGTTGAAACAAACTCCGACATCGACGTCGGCTACGACGTCGGTTGGATCACCCCCGGCGAGTGGCTCGAATACACGGTCCATGCTCCCGAACCGTCGGCGATCTACAACATCCATGCCCGGGTGGCCGGCCATGATGTCGGCCAGATGCGCGTGCGGTTCGACGGCACCGTCCTGGGCACCGTTCAAATCCCCAACACCGGAGGTTGGCAGAGCTGGCAGACGATCAGCCTGACCAACGTCCATGTTGCAGGCGGTGCGAACAGCCGGGCACTGAGATTGGAGATGCTCACCGCGAACTTCAACGTCAACTGGATCGAGTTCGACCGGGTGGAGATCTGCGACACCAAAAACATGGCTCTTCTGGGAACTTGGGGGCTAATTTAGAAATCGATGCGACGTTATCCGGCGGCGTTGAACACGTGCGTTGTTATAACCCGCTCCCATGGAGGGAGCGATGGCAAGGAAACGCGCGCGAGCAAAGCGATGGACGGT
>JAZDKM010000073.1:0-9342 GCA_043803085.1 Planctomycetota bacterium | reverse complement strand
TGCGGGGCCGCGCCATACGTCTAAAGTATGCGCCATGAATCCGCCCGGCGCAAGTAAAGTGTGGCGCGAAGAGTTACAGCGTGGCGCGATAGGTGCCGGAACCCCATCCCGCGATGCACGCGCTGTGCCGAACACTATTGGGTCAGGAACCTTTTGTGCGAAGCACCCTTCGGGCCGTTCCGGCAAAAGGTTCCTGACCCCTTTTTCTCAGGCGAGACGCCTGGGCCACGTTATTCGGTCAGGCGCTCTTACGGACCGGTGAACAACTCCTGAAACGCGGCGAAGTCAAAGAAGTCCAGGTCGCCGTCCAGGTCGCGAGCGAACACGTCACAGCCCTCCGCGTAGGGTCCGTTGCCCGGCCCGGTTTCGCACGCTTTCCAGAGGGCGTATTCCTGGAAGTCGACCACCCGGTCGCAGTCGGAATCAGCCAGGCCGCCCTCGTGAGCGCCGAGATCGATCCGCCCACACAGCACGCGCAGGTGCCCATCGACGTCGCGGGCATCCGCAGGGGGCGGAAGCGTGCTGAGGCGTTCTGAGGGTGAAAAGATGCCTGTGCTCCTATCGACCGAAGCGGTCCCCTATGGTATCATGGCGATTTGGAAAGCGGCATTTGGCCGCGGGAGGGGTCGGCTCATTTTCGATAGGTGTCCCGATCCGGACTATCATCCGCACCCGAAACCGCGGGCGAGCAGATGACCCGGGTGCCGGACAACCGGAGGTAGAGAATGAACGAGCAGGTCGCTATCGTTACCGGAGGCGGGAGCGGCATCGGGCGGGCGACTTGCCTGCGCTTCGCCGAGGCCGGCGCTCATGTCGTCGCCGCCGCGCGGACCCAAGCACAGCTCGGCCAGACCAAAGCCAAAGTTGAGTCGCGGGGCGGTAAATGTACCATTATCCCCACGGACGTCTCCTCGCCTGACGAGGTCGCCCACCTGATCGAAGCCACCGTGGCCAAGCTCGGCCGCATCGACGTGCTGGTGAATTGTGCAGGCGTCGGCCCGCGGGCACCGATTGAGGAGTTTGAAATCTCGGTTTTCACCAGCGTGCTCGGGGTCAACGTGGCGGCCGTCTTTTACAGCAGCAAGGGCGTGTGGCCGGTGATGAAGAAGCAGGGCGGGGGGACCATCGTCAACATCTCTTCGATGGCGGCCAAGGACCCCTTCCCCGGGTTCACGGTGTACGGCGCGAGCAAGGCCTGGGTCAACGCTTTTACGCATGGTCTGGCGGAGGAGGGGCGGAAGCACAACATCCGCGTGTTTTGCATTGCACCCGGCACGGTGGAGACGCAGATGCTGCGGGGGGCGTTTCCCGATTTTCCCGCTGAGAAGACGCTGCAGCCGGCGGACGTGGCGGAGATGGTCTTTGCCGTAACCCACCCGCACTGTGCCTACGCCACCGGGGCCACGATCTACATCCGTAAGTAGCCGGAAGGCGACTGTCCCCCTTCACTCACCTGTGTGGCATGGCCAAGCCCATCGCAAGGTGGGCGTCGCCATGCTGAACGGAACGAACCGGTGAACGCTCCGACATGGCGGCGCTCGCCGATGGCGAGCTTGGCCATGCCACCCCGGCGCTTGCCATGCCACCCCGGCGCTCGCCATGCCACCCCGGCCTGTCCGGGCACCTCTCGGCCCCCCCCGGGCGGCGGCATCATAGGCAATCAACGAAGCTCGACCAAACGCCGATAGATGCCCAGGGGAGGCGTGTCCCGCCTGCGGCCGTCCTTGCCCGGGTGTAGGTCCGGGTATAGAATCGAAAGCGCAGAGACGATGAAAGCACCGCCGGGGGACCTTCTGCCATGCCCCTGGGTCACTGCGAGTGGGAGTATGCGCGGAACCTCGCGAGTGCATGGCGATAGGATTCGGGCACGGTCCCGGGCCGATAAGCGACATCGTTCTTGGGCGGGGCTGCTTTCTCCAGCGTGACGCCCAAGGGAAGGCAGAGGCCGACATGTTTGAACGGTTCACAGATCGAGCACGCAAGGTCATGGCCCTGGCCAATCAGGAGGCCCAGCGCTTCAACCACGAGTACATCGGGACCGAGCACATTCTGCTCGGGCTGGTCAAGGAGGGGTCCGGTGTCGGTGCAAACGTCCTGAAGAATCTGGACGTCGATCTGCGCAAAGTGCGTTTGGAAGTCGAGAAGCTGGTCAAAAGCGGTCCGGACATGGTCACGATGGGCAAGCTTCCCCAGACGCCGCGGGCCAAGAAAGTCATTGAGTTCGCCATTGAGGAGGCGCGGCAACTCAACCATAATTACGTAGGCACGGAGCATCTGCTCCTTGGGCTGCTGCGCGAGCAGGACGGCGTGGCGGCCCAGGTGCTTATGAACCTCGGTTTGAAACTCGAGGATGTTCGGGAAGAGGTATTGAACCTGCTCGGGGCGGGAGCGGAGGCGGAGGAAATGGGCAACGCAACGCCGGCGCCGGAGACCAAGAAAGGCAAGAGCAAGACCCCCGCGCTGGATTCGTTCGGCCGGGACCTGACCGAGATGGCCCGGGAGGGCAAGCTGGACCCGGTCATCGGGCGGAAGAACGAGATTGAGCGCATCATCCAAATCCTGTGCCGGCGCCAGAAGAACAACCCGGTTCTGCTCGGGGAGGCCGGTGTGGGTAAGACGGCCATTGTGGAAGGGCTGGCCCAGAAGATCGTGCATGGGGACATCACGGAGTTGCTCGCGGACCGCCGGATCGTGGTGCTGGACTTGGCCATGATGGTCGCCGGTACGAAGTATCGCGGCCAGTTCGAGGAGCGGATCAAGGCGGTCATGAACGAGGTCCGCCGCGCCCGCACGGTGATCCTGTTCATTGACGAGTTGCACACGTTGGTGGGTGCCGGCGGGGCGGAAGGGGCGATTGACGCCTCCAACGTGCTCAAGCCGGCGCTGAGCCGCGGCGAAATCCAGTGCATCGGTGCGACCACGCTGGACGAGTATCGCAAATACATCGAGAAAGACTCCGCCTTGGAACGGCGCTTCCAGCAGATCATCGTGGACGCGCCGACCAAGAGTGAAACCCTCGATATCTTGAGAGGGTTGCGCGACCGCTACGAAGCCCATCACCGCGTGCGCATCACCGATGAGGCCATCGACACGGCCGTGGAGTTGTCTAACCGGTACATCACCGGGCGGGTCCAGCCGGACAAGGCCATCGACGTGATCGACGAGGCCGGCGCCCGGGTGCGGCTGAAAAGCATGACCAAGCCACCGGATCTAGCCCACCTGGAGCGCGAGGAAGAGCGGCTGGGCATGGAGAAGGACGAGGCGGTGAAGAACGCCGACTATGAACGGGCCGCCGAGCTGCGCGATGCCTTCGAGTCGCTGCGCAACAAAAAAGACGTCGTCCAGCGCGAGTGGCGGGACCGCTCCAAGGAGATCGATGGCACGGTGGACCCGGAGATGATCGCCGAGGTGGTCAGCAGCATGACCGGCATTCCGCTGAAGCGGATGGATAAGGATGAGGCCGACCGGCTGTTGGGGTTGGAAACCGAGTTGCATAAACGGATCGTCAGCCAGGAGGAGGCGGTTTCCGCCGTCGCCCGGGCCGTGCGGCGCTCCCGTAGCGGACTGAAGGACCCCAACCGGCCGATGGGCAGCTTCATCTTCGTGGGCCCGTCGGGCGTGGGCAAGACCTACCTGGCGAAGTGCCTGGCCGAGTTCATGTTCGGCGATCCCGAAGCTCTGCTCATCCTGGACATGTCGGAGTACATGGAGAAACACAACGTTTCGCGGCTGGTGGGGGCGCCGCCCGGTTACGTCGGCTACGAAGAAGGCGGGCAGCTCAGCGAGGCCATCCGCCGGCGGCCGTATTCGGTCGTCCTGCTCGACGAGATCGAGAAAGCCCACCCCGACGTGTACAACATGCTGCTCCAGATCATGGAGGAGGGGCGGCTGACGGATTCGTTCGGACGGCACGTGGACTTCAAGAACACGATTGTGATCATGACGAGCAACGTGGGAGCGCACCGGATCACGCATCAAGGGGCGTTCGGCTTCCAGAAGAAAGACGATGAGGTAAGCTACGAGAAGATGAAGCAGACGCTCAAGGGGGAGTTGGAGAACCACTTCCGGCCGGAATTCCTCAACCGGATCGACGAGGTGGTCTGCTTCCACAAGTTGACCCATGAGAACCTCACGCGCATCATAGATTTGGAGTTGGCCAAGCTGGCCATCCGGCTACGGGAGAAGGGCCTGGAGCTGGAGGTCACGGCCGAAGCGAAGGACTTCCTCATCGAGCGGGGCACGGACGAGAAATTCGGCGCCCGCCCGCTGCGTCGAGCGATCGAGCAATATGTGGAGGATTCCTTGTCCGAGCAGATGCTCCGCGGCCAGTTCCGCGGCAAGGACCGCGTGATCGTGCAGGTCAAGCCGCCCGCCACGGACGACGACCTGCCCATGCTGATGTTCGAGGGGGTGAAGAGCGGCGCGACGCCCGCGGCAGAACCCGTCGGCGCCGCAGGGATGTCCGACGCGACCTGAAGCCCATGCCCGCGCGTTCCAAGATCACGCTGGAGACGCTCGCTTCGCGGAAGCGCGAGCGCCGCAAGTTTTCCGTGGTCACCTGCTACGATTACGCGACGGCCTCGCTGCTCGAGCAGACCGAGGTGGACGCCGTGCTGGTCGGCGACACGTACGGGGAGGTCTGTCTGGGGCACGCGACCACGCTCCCGGTCACGGTGGACCACTTAGTCACCATCACCGAAGCGGTCCGGCGGGGCGCGCCGAGCAAGTTCTTGATCGGCGACATGCCCTACCTCAGCTATCAGGTCAGTCCCGAGGACGCGATCCGCAACGCGGGGAAGTTCATGGCCCAAGGCGGGTGCGATTGCGTCAAGGTGGAGGTGGACCGGCGTCTGGCGGACACGGTGGCGGCCATGAGCCGCGCTACCCTCCCGGTCATGGCCCACGTGGGGCTCAAGCCGCAATCCATTCACCGCTACGGCGGATACAAATGCCAGGGCAAGACGGCGGAGGACGCCCTGGCGGTCATCGAGGATGCTGCGGTCCTGGAGCAGGCCGGCGCGGTCGCGCTCCTGGTGGAGGCCGTGCCTACCGAAGTCGCCCGTTTGCTCACCGAGCGCACCGCGTTGCCCGTGATCGGCTGTGCGGCCGGTCCACATTGTGATGGTATCGTGGTGGTGCTGCACGACCTGTTGGGTTACACGGCGGGGCATCCCCCACGCTCCATCAAGCGCTATGCCGAATTGCACCGGATTCTGATCGATGCGTTTCAAGCCTACGCGGGAGATGTCGTCGCGGGGCGATTTCCGGAGGAGGCGCACAGCGTAGGCATGTCCAAAAACGAGTACGAGCGCCTGGTCGCGCTGCTCGCGAAACGCGGTTGACCTGCGCGTGGCGCGCCGGGTTTGCATGCGTTTGGGTGGCATGGCCAAGCCCGCCGCGAAGTGGGCACCGCCATGCTGAACGCAACGAACGGGTGAACGGTTTGGCATGGCGGCGCTCGCCGTGGGCGAGCTTGGCCATGCTACCCCGGCAGGATTCTTGACACGTGCACCCGCAATGGATAGGGTGTTTGTAGGAATCCGACGAGAAGGCCTCTCATGCTGGTCCGAATGGAATTAGCCCGGATCATCATCGTGGAAAACGGTGATTCCCAGGTGATCGTCCTCCGCGAGCACGACGGCGGTCGGCATTTTCCCATTCTCATCGGCATCAGTGAGGCCCTGGCGATTGATCGTGGGGTCAAAGGGCTGCAGACCTCGCGGCCGATGACGCACGATCTGATCGCCTCGATTATGAAGCAATTCAACGCCGAATTGGAGCAGATTGTTATTCACGACTTGCGGGATCACACTTTTTTTGCCAAGCTAATTCTGCGCCGCGACGGCGAACTGGTCGAGGTGGACTGTCGGCCCTCCGACGCCATCGCGTTGGGCGTGGTCGGGAGCACACCTATTCTGGTGGATGAGAAGGTGTTGCAGGAAGTCTGCCCCAACGAGGGTCTCTGAGGCCCGCGGGGCTGCGATTGACGGACGCCCCATGAGTATGGACACGACAATCGGCGGCGACTTGAGCAATATCGAGGCGTTTACCTGTCAACTCCGCGGTGAGTTGGGCGCGGCTTTCTCGCCAGACGAATCCAAGTGGGTGGCCCGGGCGACCCGGGCACCGGATTGCATGGGCGGCTTCGCCGAGTATTGCGGCTCGCTCACCCTGAGCCTGCCGACCGCCGACTCGGTCTATGCGGCGGTCCAGGCGCGCCACGATCAGAAGGTGCAGGTGAATCTGCTGCTGGGCGGCCGAAACGGTTACCCCACCGCCGCTACCTTTCCGCTCGGCCTGTGGTACGAAGCCGGTAAGCTGGTCGACCCGGCCACCTTTGCTCGGCGCCTCGAGGAGCGGGACGCCGCGTGGGCCAAGCCGGTGATCGGCGCTGTGTACGTGCTCTTGTCCGAAGGGCGCACGCCGCATTTGGGCGGTGGGTTGACCGTGGCGGTGGCCAGCCAGTTGCCGTGGGAAACTGATACCGTTGTTTCCTCCACGGCGACCGCCGCCACGCTGGCGGCGGTTTGCAGGCACCTGGGGCTGGACATTCTGCCGGTGGAGATGGCCCTGCTGGGCCAGCGCTGCCAGAATAGCGTCGTGGGTATTCCCTGTGGTCCGTCCGCGGTGGCGTGCGCGTTACTCGGCGAGTCGGGGACGTTGCTGCAACTACTCTGCCAGCCGCTCGCGGTGGTCGGGCGGTTGAGTGTGCCCAAACGGGCGACGCTGGTGGGGATCGACTGCGGCGCGCGGCATCCCGCAGCGGCGCGCAAGTTTCGTGAGGCCCGGGTGGCGGCTTTCATGGGGCGGCGTATCATCGAGCGGCTCACCGCCACACTGGGGCGCTCCCACGACTGGGGGGGATATCTGGCGCGGCTGAGCGTGAGCGACTACGTGGAGTCCTTCCGCGATCGCCTGCCCACGAAGATGAAGGGCAAGGATTTCATCGAGCGTTTCGGCCAGACGGGCGACCCGCTGACACTCGTTGATGCAGGTGGGGTCTACAAGATTCGCTCGCGCACGGAGCACCCCATTTACGAGAACGCGCGCGTGCACCAGTTCGCGGAGCGTCTCGCGCGGGCCCAGCGCACGAACGAAGAGGGTCCCTTGCTCGAAGCGGGCGAGTTGATGTTCGCCTCTCACTGGAGCTACGGGCAACGTTGCGGGTTAGGCAGCATCGAGACCGACCGGCTGGTCAACGGTCTGCGCCAGCGCGGTCCGCAGGCGGGCATCTTCGGCGCCAAGGTTTGCGGCCCCGGCGCGGGGGGAACGGTCGCGGTCCTGATGAGCGATGCGGAAGCGGCCCACCACGCCGTCCGCGAGGCCCTCGCGGAGTATACCCAGGTCACCGGCTACAAGACCCGGCTCCTGACCGGCTCCGCCGACGGCGCCACCTCCTTCGGCGTGCGCCAGGTGGTGTGAGAAAAGGGAAAAGGGGGTCAGGCTTACTTTTTCAAGTCTTCTGGATTTCGCAGCCGCCACGGCGGGCGCAAGCCGGACTCCAGCTTCAGCCGGGCGGGCATCTGAGATCACCAGTTCGTCTGATCGAAGGGGGATCCCCGGGCCACGCTTCGCTGCAGCGATAAGTAAGCCTGACCCCCTGATACCAGTTCCGGCGTTACTCACAGCCGAGCGGCGCAGCCTCAAAATGCTGCCCGCCGCTCGGCTGTGAATAATTCATTTCGCCCGCGGGTAGGATCTACGCCGAACCGAAACGTCCCGGCGTCGACACGGTCCCTGGCCCCCGCTTCCGTGAGAAGCGAAGAAAGATCACCGGTCGCGTCGGCGGTGCCTGCTCAGACGTCTGAGAGAACATCGCCTCACGAAGGCTCCTGTATCAGGTCGACGGGAAGCAGGTGCGCGGCGTTGTCCGGCTCTTGAAGGAGGCTGCGCGGCATGACCGAAAGCACGAAGGCGTGGAGCGAGCGCACCGCGTTCGCGGGATGGGACTGGGCACGCGATCATCACGACGTGGTGGTCGTGGATGGGCGCGGGACGGTGGTCGAGGACTTCCGCATCGACGAGACCGCCGAAGGATGGCATCGCTTGAAACAGCGACTGTCCAAGTATCCCGACCCGGCCATCGCCATCGAGACCAGCAGCGGAGCGGCGGTCGAACGGCTGCTGGAGGCCGGCTACGCCGTCTTCCCGGTTAATCCGAAAGCGGCACGGCGCTACCGGGAGCGCAAGGCGCCCAGCGGAACCAAGACCGACCGTTTGGATGCCTGGAGCCTGGCCGACGCCTTGCGTCTGGACGGCCACACCTGGCGTGTCCTTCGGCCGGATGATCTCCTGACCGTCGAACTACGCCTGCTGTGCCGCGACGAGATCGCCCTGACCGAGCAGCGCACCGCGCTGGTCTGCCAACTCCGCGCGGCCCTGCACGAATATTATCCGACGGCCTTGCGGGCCTTCGATGACTGGACCGCCCGGGCTTCGTGTGGGCCTTTGTGGAGCGATTCCCCACCGCCCAGGCCCTGGTGGGCGCCGGGAAGCGGAAGTGGGGGAAGTTACTGCACACCCACAAGCTCTATCACTCCAAAGCGCTGTACGCCAAGCGGCTGGAGCTATGGGCCGGCGAGACGCCGGACGCTCCCCTCACTACCCATGGATTCGAGCAGAGCCGGACCCGGAACCGGTCCGCGAGCGCGGACCCTACCATCTGTTCTCGACAGAGTGTCGGGCGAAGCCCGACCTACGGCGGAAGAAGTTCGGGGGGTCGGGCATCTAACCTCGTACCACTGGCCGAAACGAAGGAACGGCCGACTCAGCGGGAGTCGGTCCGCAGGGCCGGGAGTTTCATCGACAGGAGAGTGACAAATGATGCCCTGGGTTTCAAGGGCGGCTAACAGAAAGAACTGGCCAACAGCTATTCCTACCAGACCAAGTGCCCGGTCTCGGGAGGGGAAATCAACCCCAGCGCTTTCGCGGAACTCCCGAATGGTCGGCAGGTTTTCTTCTGTTGCGCAGGGTGCGCTCCCAGGTTTCTGGCCAACCCGGGGGAGTATGCTCCCCAACTTGCCGCCCAGGGCATCAAGATGAGTGCCGAGGCAGTGGCCCCGAAAATGAAGGAACCTCACCTGGAGGACGAGGCGCACGCCACCCCCGGCGCCGACGAGCACGCACAGCATCATTGACACGAGTCTTGACAGCGCTAACCCCAGCGGTTTAAGTGCGACCGATTCCAGGGCAGGGACGGCACGTCCTAGCTTCCCGGCGCGTCCGCACTGGGACGCGCAAAGTCGTCTATCGAGAGAGCGCGCCGGGGACATTCGAGATGGTGGACGTGCAGGTCGGTCCCCGGGCCGGCGAGTTCTATCCCGTGATGTCCGGCGTGAAGGC
>JAZDKM010000072.1:0-3751 GCA_043803085.1 Planctomycetota bacterium | reverse complement strand
ATCTAGTTATATACATAGATATCACCTGCGGCCCGAACCGTCAAGGCCGCGGCCCGTCCGCCGCATCCCCGACCGCGGGCACCTGGTCACACGCAATTCACTCCGGGATGACTACGAAATGGCCAAACCCCAGGCCCAGGTTCTCCGAACCTGGGGGAGACGATTTCTCGCCGTATCCAACAGCGCAGGACGCCCGACGGGCGTAGGAAAACAATCATTCCCCCACCTCGAAACGAGGTGGGCCACCCTGGCGTTTCCGAAAAGCCGACCGGGCGTCATGGGGTGGATGGTGTCCAGCGCCCTTCGCGGTCGATCCAGTACTGGTACGCAAGGAACTTACGCCGGGTGGCTGAATTCGTATACCCATCGATGCTGGGGTCCCACCAAGTGAAGAAGTATCGGCTCTGAACGTAAGCGACATGCCCGTCACGGTACACGGCATTGGCTCCGCTGCGGTGGGCCAACTCTGTGGGGGCTTCGGGGTCGGCGTAGGGGTCTTTGGAGGGGTCCACCACCATCGGAGCGCCGATGTCGTGCCCGATGGTAGTCTGCGGCGGGATCAGGTCCCAAGGCACGCCGGAGAGCCCGGCGCGACGTTCGTAGCACGACTTGGTGTGGTTCACCCGGTGGCGGTCCGGGCGCCACATGGTCTCAAGACTCGGCGGCCAGGGGTTCAGCGGCGTGTCCCAGGCCAACAACCGACAACTCATACTTGGACAGAAAAATACCCTTGGGTCTTGCACCATGCCGGACAGCCACATTAAGCCCCAGTTCCACCAATGCCCCGGCAGCGGACCGGGCGGCGGCGGATTCGAAACCTGAAAGAGCATGTGCCGGAAACTGGTGGCCGAATACCATACCTGACCATCATCGCTGGCGGAGAGGTACGCCTCGAACGTCTCCGGCCCAAACCCGGCGATCGGCACCCGCTCATAGCGCTGGCAATTCACCACCGTGCCTTCGGCGCAATACCAGTTGATGTCTCTTCCCCGCCGGGCGAGGTGCGGCGGCGAGCCATATTCCAGTGTGTAAACTTCCCACGACGTGCCCAAGGCCCGCAAATGCACCCCGCAAACCGTGCGTCGGGCCTGCTCCCGGGCCTGCTTGAGCGGCGGCAGGGTCAGGTTGATCAACAGAGCGATGATCGCGATGACGACCAACAACTCGACCAGTGTAAACGCCCGAACCCATGCTGCATCCTTGGTCGCCATGATCGGGCCCTCGGCGTTGGTGCAGACGCCCTGACGCCCACCTACGCCCCCTGGGGATAGCACCTGAATATAGTATAACACCGTCCGAGAACCGGGGCCGGGATTCCGCCGGGCGGGCCTTGGCAGACCAAGACCACGGTGGTGCGTCGGCCCCAAGCAAGAGGGCGTACGCACCTGGCGCTTACGCCCCCACCTTCCCCACGTTCAGCGTGCGGGCTGAGTCACCCGACCCCGCACCTATCTGCCCGTGACCTCGTGCTCCGTTCACCGTACTCGTACGGGTCGCGTCACCAAGGGAGGGCGAGCCTCCTGGCGAGCCGCTGGTCTGAGAGCCGGTGCCTTACATGGCTCGGCAGAAACCTCGCCCCCCTATCGAACCCGCAGACTCAGCGTCGAAGGGGCACTACCCGCGGGAGCACGTGTCCGAGCGGTAACGTCCGATAAGTCGCAATGGTGTCGTGGAGACCGCTCCAAGCCCATGCCCGAGGGCGGGCCCGGCCGCTCGCACACTGGCCACCGTGAGATTTTCCTGCCCCACCGCCTTGACACCCCCTGCCCGCATCCGGTAACATATCTTTCCGACCTTTCCGGTGGAGAGTGGAGACCAGAGAGAGTAGGGAGAGAGCAGAGGTGGGGAGAGGTATTTTCCGGCAGAGCCCTTCTACGGATTCATCCGCTAAGCCAACGTGGAGTGGATTGCGGTCGAGCGGTGTTTTTGCGCGCCGTTCTCGGCCCGTAGGACGCCGCTAGCGCGCCGGGGCTGCCGTCCCACCTCTGGTCTGCAAGGGAGAGAGAGACATGACCATTTCACGGCTTGCGCGCACGAAGTGCGCCCTTGGGGTTTGGATCGGATCGTTATTGGTACAGGGGTTGACTCCTACGGCCTCTGCGGAGACCATCCGGTTTCTCGCGCCGGCGCAGGTTTTACCCGGGCAGCCGTTCTCGTTTCTGGTCGACTTGATTAACAATACCACTCCGTTATACGGGTACGCCTTGGACGTGAACATTACCGGTGAGGCCGGATTCGTAGGGACCATCACCGGCCGGGTGCCCCCCGCCATTCCGGCGTCAAACTTCTACCCGAGCCAGAACCTGATCGCGGCCGGCGGAAGAGTGTTGGGGCCGGCCAGCACGATCAACCTCGCGTCACCCGGTCCGGGCGGCCACCGCGGGCTCGACGTGATTGCCTTCAACCAGACCCTGGACAATGTCGCGCTTGCGGCCCCGGGACATAACGTGTTGGCCCAACTGGTCTTTGATGTGTCCGCCAGCGCTTCCGGCTCGTTCACGCTCAATTTGGGAGACATGGGTTCCTCCCTGTACTCGGTCACCGGGGACATTCCCCAGATTATCGAGGTCCCCTTCACTTTCCAGCCGGTGACTATACAAGTGGTCCCCGAGCCGGGGCACATGGGGTTGCTGGGCGCGGCATACCTGTTGCTAGGGCGTCGCCGCCATGGCACCCGCGACTAGATCGAGCCCCGGGGGGAAGGTGCCGCGTAGTCCGTGCGGACGCAAATCGCACTGGAGGGATTGCCCGGTCGGGGTGTGGCTGGTACAGTGTTAAAATGTTAATGTTTAGGGAGTGGCGCGGCAAGAAAGTCAATTTCTTTTGGATAAAGGTACGGACATGTCGAACATAAGGATGCGCCGGAAATCCGCTGCGCTTGCGTTATGGTCTCTGGCGGGTGTGCTGACGGCACTGACGGTCCCGACGACCGCGCAGGCCGTCCCGCCCAGGATATCGGGCGTGACGCCCGCGCCGGCGGACTGGATTGTGAACGGCTCGCAACTGACCCAAGTTGCTTTGATTTTCAACCAACAGGTGACAGTCTCCACGGACGGCATCACCGCCTATACTCTCGCCGGCGGCCCCCTGGGCGGACTGGTGATCAGCCCGCTGAACACGCTCACCCCCACCGCGACGGTGACCTTCCCGGGCATCGGCCTCGAACGGCTGGCGGTGGTGGTCACACCTGACGACGACGATGGCGACAGGGTGCTCAACGACAATGATCTCTGCCTCGACACACCGGCCAACACGGAAGTCGATGCCGACGGGTGTCCGATCCAGCCTGCTCCCGCGGGTCGCCAAGGGACCAATTGTGGCGCGGGAAAGAGTCCGTGTGGGGCGCGTTGGGCCTGATCAATCTCACCTTGCTGCTCTTGGGGATCGGCCGCATGAAGGTCGGCTTGAAGCGAGCGCGGCGGCGTGACCTGGCCGCGTCTGCACGTAATTAGCTTCTAGCCGGGGTGGCATGGCCAAGCCCTTGACACGCGAGTGTCAAGGGCGCCGCCATGTACAAGGTCCCACAGTCTCGTAGTCTCGTAGGTCGGGCTCTGCCCGACATTCCATTCCGGCGGGTAAGGCCCGCCCTACCGTACGCACTGCTGAAAAACAGCGAAGTCGGCCAAGTCCAGATCTTCATCGCCGTCCGCGTCAAGAAGACACCGGCACGGCGGCGCCGCGGAACCGCCCGGACCGGTGAGGCAGTCGACCAGCACCGCCAAATCAACCAGGTCCGCATCGCCGTCACCGT
>JAZDKM010000071.1:0-3973 GCA_043803085.1 Planctomycetota bacterium | reverse complement strand
CGCACAGCGTCGGGGTCCACCTTGTACTGGCCCGGGTTGTCCTCGAACTCGCGCCCGTAGGTCGTGGCCTTGCGGTGGACGCGGTCGAGGACCTCGTTTTCGACGGCGCTGTCCGTGATCACATCCATGAGCCCGGTCGTGTCGTGCGCCTTGATCAGTGGGCCAAGGCGCGCGGGCTGATGGCGGTACTTGGTTTCGGCGACGAATTTCCCGTAGTGGATGCGCTTCGACAACGCCTGGAGGTTCATCACGTCGCAGACGGCGCTGGAGCCCCACTGGCGGTCGTCGCCGGGCGGACAGATGTACGGCACGATCTCCTCCTCGTAGGCCTGCTTGATTCGGGCATTGATATTGATCGCGGTCGGATTGAGCGGGTTCTCGTAGTCGAGGACCGGCAGGATGGGTTTTGGCAGATCGTTGAAGAACGGGTGCTCGTCGGGGCTGGTGTAGCGGCGCACCTTGGCGTGCGATCGTTCGCACTCGTGGAGCAGGAAGTCCACCAGGCTCTCGCCCTT
The DNA here is from genome assembly GCA_043803085.1 of Planctomycetota bacterium. Taxonomy (GTDB): domain Bacteria; phylum Planctomycetota; class Phycisphaerae; order UBA1845; family UBA1845; genus JAAEQG01. The sequence goes on along the minus strand of JAZDKM010000071.1, from coordinate 3,458 downwards.
GAGTTCCTTGCCGACGCCGCCCTTCTGGTAGATGATCGCGTTGCGGCAGAACTGGGCCCGCTCGATCAGCCCGAAGATGATGGTCTCCTCGAGCCGGGTCAGCGTGTTGCGGATGTTGCTGAGCGCAAGCTGGCTTTCCATGCCGTGCCTCCGCGATACGGCTACTCTTCTTTCATGACGGCGTCGTCAACATACACCGACCCGTCGCCGGGATGAAACTCGATCGAGAAATCGAGTCTCCTGGCGCCCTCAAGCTGTGTGTAGTTCCAGTCTATCGTCTGCCACACGTCGTTCGTGGCGATCCTGCGCGATGTGAAGGTGGCACTCCTGTCCGGCCGCTCCAGTCGCAGCGTGAGTTGGTCGGCGGAGGGCGTGGCGCTGCGGAAGCTCGGGGAGGCTTTTACGCGCATCGAAAAGATCAGCGCCTTGGCCTTGGTGCTCACGTTGAGCTGAGCCTGCATCTTCCGTGTGCGGCTCTTGTGGGCCTCGGCCTCGAGAACCTGGTTGGCCGGCTGACCGGGCGCCGCGCCCGGCTCGTCGACAACCCGGATCCCCGGTTCCATCTTCCACCCCATCTTGCCTTTCTCGAAGTCCCCATTCTTCAGGATGCTCTCATCCTCCGCCATGGCCAGGCGTGATGCACACAGGATGAGCACGAAAAGCACGACACGCGCGGTCCGCATGGGCAGGCCCTCCCTGATTCGTCCGGTACCCATTATTGCCGGGCGCCCTGCCTGGTCAAGCGACGATCCCCCTCCGGGCATGGGAACAGCCAGATCGCGACTCCCAATTGCCTTTCGTGGACGCGCGCGCATGGGTACACTCAGTGCTGGCCGGCGCGCGGGCCATCAAGGCCGGCGGCGTGTGGGAGACGCAATCTTGTGGGGGATCGCCGCGCCTTTCGGGCGGCGCCTTAACATTGCGCATACGTTTGTGTACTATAGAATTCGCCGTTTTCTGCTGGGGTGGGCTGACGCATAAGCGGGCGTCTTTCCACGGCCGGCAACGAGGTGTATTGCTGCGGTGGTGCCGATGAATCGGTTGTTTACGATAGCCTTGGTCGTTTTTCTCGCCGCTGCGGGCCGAGCGGAAACGACAGGGTCGCGGTTCGACCCCAACGATTTCCAACCCTTGGAAACCATCCAGGACGGCGACAACGGCAGCTTCAACACGACCTCCGGACAGGTCAGCCTCAACGGCGGGCCTCCGCTCAACGGCGTCTTCAGCAACGTCAGCGGCCGCGCGATCGCGGTGTTCTGCTTCTCCAACGTCTACCTCTCCGGTACGGTCACGATCAGCGGCACGAACGCGCTCGCGATCCTCAGCCGGTCCGACCTGCTTGTGGACACCGCCCTCGACATTTCGGGCGGACACGCCACGACCAACCTGCCCGGGGCGAGGCTGGCCGGGGGTTACCCGGGGAGTCGGGGCGGGTGGGCAGGCGACACGAACGGTTTCATGTTGTACCCCGCGACCGCGGCCGCCAACGGGCCGGGCTACGGCGGGAACCCCTCGAACTGGTTCGCCGCAGGCGGCGGCGCGGGCCACGGCGCCGCGGGTGGCAGGGGCGCGCCGACCTGGGACGGCGGGCTCGGTGGCGCGACCTGCGGCAACAGCCGGATCGAGGTCCTGTGGGGCGGGAGCGGGGGCGCCGGCGGGTGCAGCACGAACAGCAACGGCGGCGCCGGGGGCGGCGCGATCCAACTGAACGCCGCCGGTCATCTGACGCTGGCCTCGTCAGCCAACGTGGCGGCGCATGGCGGGCGAGGCAGCGACGGCACCAACACGCCGAGCGGATTCACCAGCGGCGGGGGAAGCGGCGGATCGATCCTGGTCGTGGCGGGGGAAACGATCCTGATCCAGGGCGGAGCCCAGCTCTCGGCCGCCGGCGGCCGGGGCGGGAACGGAGGCGGGCCAACTACGAACCAGCATGGTCGGGGTGGCGGCGGCGGGGCCGGCGGGCGCATCGCGTTGTATGGCTGGTCCTTGTCGAACAGCGGCACGCTGGACGTCTCGGGTGCGTCCGGCGGGCGAAGTGAGGATACCGGCGGGGACGGCTATGCGGGGGGTGGCGGCACCCTTCACTTCGAGATCGAGGCGCCCGCCATCCAGAACACCGGTTTGAGCGGGATCACGACCAACGCCGCTTCGCTGATCGGCACCCTGAGTTCGACGGGCATGGCCGAAACCACGGTCTTCCTCTACTGGGGGGATGTGGACCGCACAACGAACAAGGGCACCTGGGCGGCCTCGACCAACCTTGGCGTCCGCAGCGAGGGCGAAGTCATCACAAACCGTGTCACCGGGCTGAGCACCAACGCGCTCTACTACTTCCGATTCTACGCGACCAACGCCCATGGCGGAGTATGGGCAGAACCCTCGCTGACGTTCCAGACGCTTGGCGGAGCGTACGTGGACAACGCCGACGGCGCCACCGACGTGGGGCTCACGTCCGCCAGGCTCAACGGCAGCTTCGCCGGGATGGGCGACGCGGAGGTGTGGATTTTCTGGGGGACCAACGACGGCGTGGAGGTCAAGGGAAACTGGCCCACGAACGAGTTGCTGGGCGCGCGCGGCGAGGGTGATTTCTCCGCCGCCGTAGGCGGGCTGACGACCGGCAGGGTCTACCATTACCGCTGCTACGCCTCCAACATCCTCGGGGGTGTCTGGGCCGAATCCTCGGCGGTCTTCACGACACGGGCCTCGTCCATCGTGTCGCACGACCGCGACCCGGTGCCGCGCTTCGAGCGGCTGGAGATGACCATCCAGAACGCGAGCAACTACGCGAACCCGTTCAACCCGCTGGAAGCAGACATCTGGGGCCGGTTCACATCGCCCTCGGGGACACAGACCCGGATCAACGCCTTCTGGAACGGGAACGCCTGGAAGCTCCGCTTCGCGGGCGCGGAAACCGGCTTATGGACCTACACGGTGTTTATCGACGACAGCGGGCCCACCCGCAGCCAGGGGGGCGGGTTCACGGTGACGGGGTCGAGCCATCACGGCTGGATTCGCACCTCGCCGCGCGACCCGCACTACCTCGAACACTACGACGGGACGCAGTTCTTCGGGGTCGGGTTCTGCAAGCCGTGGAACCTGACCAACAGCATGTTCGTCACGATGCGCACCAACGGCTGCAACGTCTTCACCTACTGGCTGGCGCCGTGGGACAGCAAGGAGCTGATCAGCACCAACACGGGTTACGACCGCTACGATACAACCAACGCGGCGGAGATCGACGTGATCCTGCAGGCAGCGGAGACCAACGACGTGAAGATGATCTTCACGGTTTGGTACCACGGCCTCCTGCGCGACAGCTCGCACCCATGGGGCAACGAGAACTGGAGCCGGAACCCGTTCAAGAGCCTGACCACCTGCGGCGCGTTCTTTACGGACACCAACTCGTGGCACTACCAGCAGCGGCTCTACCGCTACATCCTCGCGCGCTGGGGCTACTC
>JAZDKM010000070.1:0-16139 GCA_043803085.1 Planctomycetota bacterium | reverse complement strand
AGCCGGGGCGTGGCCCGCGGAGACTTCGACAACGACGGCGACCTCGACCTGCTGGTCAACCATTTGAACGCCCGCCCGGCCCTGCTGCGTAACGATACCCCGCGCCGAGGGCGACACTGGCTGGAGATCGACCTCGTCGGGCAATCCACCAACCGCGACGCTATCGGCGCCGTGGTCAAAGTGACGGTGGGTGGGCAAACGACCGTGCAACCGCGGTTGTCGGCGGGCAGCTACTTGTGCCAGCACGACCCCCGGCTGCACTTCGGCGTCGGCCCGAACATCCAGGTGGATCGGGTGGAAGTGATCTGGCCCGACGGAGCGCGGCAAACGATGGAGAACGTGCGGGCCGACCAGCGGGTGGTCATTCGCCAACAGAAGGCGCCGGCAGAGGAAGTGAAGTGAGGCTGAAAGCGGTTGGTCCCTGAGTGGAGAAGGTGGGACAACCCGGCAGGATTCGGTTAAGATGGAGGCGTTTATCCTGTACGGGTTTTACGGGGAGGCCAGACGATGACGGTTATGGAGAAGAAAGGCGTGAAGGGCGTTGTCGCCACGGAGAAAAGACGCATCCGCAAGACCCCCATCGAGAATCAAACGGTCCTGAACGAGGCCTATGACTATCCGAAGAAGGTGTCCTTTGTACGTGGGATGCGCGTAGAGCTGGACGGCTGCGTTATGCTGTTCATCTCCGGGACCGCCAGTGTCAATGAATGCGGCGAATCGGTGTACCCGGGCGACGTGAGGGCGCAGACCCGGCGTACGTTCCTGAACATCAAAGGACTGTTAGAGAGCGAAGGGGCCGATTGGCACGACATGGTGCGCACCACCTGCTACCTGGCGGACTTCCGGATGTACGACGATTTCAACGCGGTGCGGAACGCGTTTTATGCCGAGGAAGGGCTCGATCCGCTGCCGGCCAGTACGTGCATCGAGGCCCGGATCTGCCGTCCTGAGTTGCTGGTGGAGATCGAGGCCATCGCCATCGTCCCGAGGGACCGTGCGAAGTAGCGGGCGGCGCGACGGCGTTGGCCGGCGCTGTGCCCCCTCTCCTTGGGTCCAGGGGGTTGAAATGCAAGGCGGAAAGCGATAAGATGGCGTGACTTTTCTAAGGCTTGGAGTGGGCTCCGGACCCGCGCGGGTGGGAAATCACCGACACGGTGAGCAGGTCCGCCGAAGGCGGGCAGGGGCACGTATGGGTCCGATGGACGAGCATGTCTTGGTCCTGAATGGGTGAACGCCGTGCGGAGACGCGACGGGAAGGGGGTGGAACATGATCGTGGTCATGAACCCACGCAGTTCCCGTGAACAAATCGACGACGTCGTGAAGCTTCTGGACGACATGGGGGCCAACAGCCAGGTCATCGAAGGAGCCGGCCAGCGGGTGGTGGAGGTGCTCGAAGCGAGCGATCCGATCGACCGCCGCCGTTTGGAGCAGGCCCCCATGGTCGATCGGGTGCTGGAGAAGCCGATTCCGATCCTGGCGGCCGCCCGCCGGCCGGGGGACCGGACCTGGGAGGTTCCCCTCGGTAACGGGGCGGTCCTCGGGGGTCGCAAGCTGGGGGTCATTGCCGGTCCGTGCAGCGTCGAGAGCGAAGGCGGGTTGTTGGAGATCGCTGCCGCGGTGGCGGAGGCCGGGGCGGTGGGGTTGCGAGGCGGGGCATTCAAGCCGCGGACCTCGCCCTATTCCTTTCAGGGGCACGAGGAGCGGGGGCTGGAGATGCTGGCCCGGGCCCGCGAGACCACGGGTCTGGCGGTGGTCACCGAGGTGATGTGCTGCCAGCACGTCGAGCGGGTCGAACCTTATGCCGACGTGTTGCAGGTGGGCTCGCGCAACATGCATAACACGCCGTTACTCAAAGCGGTAGGGCAGCAGAAGAAACCGGTGCTGCTTAAGCGCGGCTGGAGCGCCTCGTTGGAGGAGTTTCTGCTTGCGGCGGAGTACATCGTCCACGCTGGCAATCGCAACGTGATCCTCTGCGAGCGCGGCATCCGCACCTTCGAGGAGTATGTGCGCAACACCTTGGCGCTGGCGGTGGTGCCGGAGGTGAAGCGGCTGAGCCATCTGCCGATCATCGTGGATCCGTCGCACGGGACGGGGCGGGCGCACCTGGTGACGCCGATGAGCCATGCGGCCATCGCGTGCGGAGCTGACGGCCTGCTGATTGAGGTGCACACCCGCCCGGACCAGGCCTGGAGCGACGGGGCGCAGACATTGGACGTGGAACAGTTCCGCGCGCTGATGCGCGGCCTGGGGCCGCTGGCAGAGGTCTGTGGGCGGGAACTATAGTTTGCGACTGCGCGGGCTGAAGCCCGCGGTCCACTTGGAGCCCGGCCCAAAGCCCGCGCCGCATTCGAGGTGAGCAAAAGGGGACATTCCTTTTTGCTGCGAAGGTCTGCAGCAACATGGCATCTTATTATCTGCGAAGCAAGAAGAGGAATGTCCCCTTTTGTCTCTCCGCCATCCTGTTTTTGCTGGGCGGTATGGGGGCAACGGGGGCAGCGCCGCACGGGCTGAAGCCCGCGGCCCAAACGGCTCAGGCAGACACACCGACCCACACACTCGATTGCCCCGTGGTGTTTACGCAATTGCCCCCTCAGAGGGGGGCCGAGCAGGAGCCGGGACGTGGGAATGGCACCCTGCGCTGCGACTACGGCTCGGGCGGCAGGATCGCGCGGTTGGACCCCGATGGACGATTCCGCGTGCTCACGGAGGGATTGCACAGCGCGTGCGGAGCGGATGTCTCCTTCGACGGGCAACGCATCCTCTTTGCGGGCAAGCGCGCGGCGCAGGACGCGTGGACCATCTGGGAAATGAACGCTGACGGTTCCGAGGTACGGCAGATTACCCACGATTCGGGAAACTGCCGCTGTCCGATCTACTTGACCACGCTGTACACCCTGGACGACGTGCCGCAGTATCAGATCGCGTTCGTCAGCGATGCCACCGGGCAATCGAATGAGGCGGGCTGCGGCCTGGCCACCAGCCTCTACCGCTGCAAGCTCGACGGTAGTGCGATACGGCGGTTGACCCTGAACCCCAGCGACGACCTCGACCCGTTCCCGATGGAAGACGGGCGCGTACTGTTGGCCAGTTGGCAACGCATGGACCTGCGTCGCGGGGTCGGCGGGCGGGTGGCGTTATTCGGCGTGAATGTCGACGGGACGGACTATGCCTTGTTCTGCGGTGCTCAGGGGCGGCGCATCAAACACATGCCGTGTGTTACCCCCAACGGGCTGGTCGTGTTTGTCGAGGCCGACCAAGTAGGCTGGGACGGCGCGGGCCAACTCGCTGCCGTGACCTTGCGGCGCAACCTCCACTCGTACCGGCCGATCACCCAGGACGAACACCTACTCTATCATTCGCCGGCGCCCTTACCGGATGGGACGGTGCTGGTGTCTGCGCGACGAGCTGGAGTTCCAAGTTCCAAGTTCGAAGCCCAAGGTTCAAAGTTCGAGGTGCAGGGTTCAAAGTTCCAAGTCGAGAGGGGCGGCGCCCAACTGGGTAGCGGGGGCTCGGCATCGGGAACTCACGGGGTTTACCGGCTCGATCCCCAGAGTGGGCAGGCGGAATTGATCTTCGACGATCCGCGATGGCACGACATCCACGCGAGGGCGGTGGTTTCCCGGCCGGAGCCGGACGGACGCTCCAGCGTGGTCAACGAAGCATCTCCGACGGGGAAGCTCTATTGCCTGAATGCGTATCTGACTGACCCGGCGGTGATGTCCTATGTAGAGCCGGGGATGATCCGGGGTTTGCGAGTCCTCGAGGGCGTCTCGGAGCCCAGCAACGAGGCGATGCGATCAGAGGGGACCGAGGCGCACGGGCTGAAGCCCGCGGCTCTGGTGCCCAGGGCGCAGAGGCGCTTGTTGGGTCAAGTCCCTGTTGAGGAGGACGGCTCGTTTCAAATAGAGGTGCCGGCGGACGTACCGATCCAGCTTCAAACCCTGGATGCGGAGGGCATGGCTTTGAACACTTGCGGGTGGATCTGGGTCAAGCGTCGCGAGTGGCGGGGATGTATCGGCTGCCATGAAGACCCGGAGTTGGCGCCGGAGAACCGGCTCGTGTTGGCGGTGCAACATCCGGCCATGAAGTTAACATTGCCGGCTGAGAAGCGTCGCACCGTCGATTTCCGGCGCGACGTAATGCCGATCCTCGTGAAGAAGTGCGTTGCGTGTCACGTGGGAAACGGTGGGGGATTGGACCTCCGGGCCGAGCGAGAGGGGGACTTCAATCGTGCGTACCAAAGCCTACTCGTAGGGATTTCAGCACTTTCGGAGGACCGCTCCCTCACGGTCGCGGTTCAGAAAGCGGAGAGCGATCCGCCGGCGGTGGGCAAATACGTCCATCCGGGCGAAGCCCGGACCAGCCCCCTCATCTGGCGCCTGTTTGGCCGGAATACCTCCCGTCCCTGGGATGAGGGCTACCGTCCGGGCCAAACGTCTCCGCCGTGTCCGCCTCCGGAGGCCGAGGCGCTGACAAATGATGAGCGGATGACGTTCGTGGAGTGGATCGACCTGGGGGCGCTGTGGGACGGTATTCCCGGGCCGGATGAGTTCCCTCAACAAGCGGACGGCGGCGTCCGAGGTGAGACGAGAAGATGAGACGTGCGCTGGTCCTATTGACGATGCTGGTTCCCGGTACGGCTGCGGTCCGAGCGGTAGAGCCGGCCTTGCCGACCTTCGAGGATGTGACCGAGAAGGCGGGGATCCGCTTCAAGCACAGCTTCGGGGACCATAACCTCAACAACATCGTCGAGGGCACCGGGCCCGGCTGTGCCTTCTTCGACTACAACGGCGACGGGTATCTGGACATTTACCTCGTTAATGGGCGCTGGCTACGCGAGGTGAACGACAACCTCGGCCGCGACCTGCGCGGCAAGCTGAGCAACGCGCTCTATCGGAACAACGGCGACGGCACGTTCACCGACGTGACGGCACAGGCCGGGGTGGGCGGCGGCGACGGATACGGCATGGGGGCCTCGGCGGCCGACTACGACAACGACGGTGACCTGGACCTGTACGTGTTGAATTACGGTCCAAACGTGCTGTACCGCAACAACGGCGACGGCACGTTCACCGACGTCTCGGCCAAGTCGGGATTGGCGGACCCACGCTGGAGCGTGTCCGCCTCGTGGCTGGACTACGACAACGACGGCGACCTGGACGTGTACGTGGCCAACTACCTCGAATACGACGCGGGCAAGTTCCGGGACTTCTATCCGGCGGACGGCTATCCCGGCCCGCTGAGTTACAAAGGGCAGCCGGACGCACTGTACCGCAATAACGGCGACGGCACGTTCACCGACGTGACGAAGGAGGCCGGGATGTACTTCCCGGGGGGTCGGGCGATGAGTTGCGTCGCCAGCGATCTGAACAACGACGGCTTCATCGACGTCTATGTCCCCAACGACGCTATGCCCGACTGTTTCTGGGTGAACAGCGGCAAAGGAACGTTCAAAGACGAAGCCGTGCAGTGGGGGCTGGCCTATGGGGAGGGCGGGCAGGGCGTGTCCTCGATGGGTCCGGTGGTCGGCGACGTGGACCGCAACGGGCTGCTGGACGTGCTCGTTCCGGACATGGGATATAACGCGCTGCTGTACAACGAGGGCAAGATGTTTGTGGACGTCACCACACGGACGGGTGTCGCCCTTGCCTGCGGGCAGTACACCGGCTGGGGTGGTCTACTCATCGACTACGACAACGACGGATACCTGGACGTCTTCGTGGCCAACGGCGATCCGCACCACGAATACCCGGAGGAGGACGTGTTGCTGCGCAACGACGGCAAGGGGAAGTTCGTGGACGTGGCCGATCAGGCCGGACCGTATTTTCGACAGAAGTATGTTGGGCGGGGGGCCGCCTGGGCCGACTTCGATAACGACGGCGACGTGGACATCCTGGTGATGAACGTCAACAGTTCTCCGCGGCTGCTGCGCAACGACGGCGGGAACCGGAATCACTGGCTGATCGTGGCGCCCAAACGCGCGGGTGCGAAGGTGGTGGCGCTCGGGGCGCGCGTGACGGCCACGGTGGGCAAGATGCGAATGATCCAGGAGGTGTACGGAGCGACCGGGTACCTCTCGCAAAGCGACACGCGAGTGCACTTCGGTCTCGGCACGGCGACCCAGGTGGACAAGCTTCAGATCCGCTGGCCGGACCGGACCGTGACGACGCTCGAAAACGTCAGGGCCGACCAAATCCTCAACGTTGTACAAGGAGCTGATTAACGCATGTACAGGCCGATGGGACCATCGAGGCGTCTGGCTCTCGTCGTTGTGGTAGTTGGGAGCTCAACCGGCCTTGGTTCGGCCTATGACCCGGGTGTCAGCGACCGGCACCCGGTCTACGTCGGGGCGCGGGTGTGTGCACAGTGCCATAATGGCCCGGAGTCCCAACACCTGTTCAGCCGGTGGCGGGCCTCCAAACATGCCCAGGCTTACGCCGTGTTATGGAGTCCGGAGTCCAAGAAGATCGCCCAGCTCAGTGGGATTCCTATGGAACCGCAGAAGGCGGCCTTGTGCCTGGGCTGCCACGTCACCGGTTATGAGGCAGAAGGCTGGGAAAAGGAGGATACGTTCTTCCTGGAGGACGGGATCCAGTGCGAAACGTGTCACGGCCCCGGCAGCGAATACATCGGCCCAGAGGTCATGAGCGACACGATGGACCGGGAAAAGGCGGCGCGGGCCGGCCTCAAGATACCCGGGGAGCGGGAGTGCATGGTATGCCACAACGTGAAGGGATCCCACGTAGCGGTCCTGCGTACTCCGGCGATTGACATCAAAAAAGAGTTGGAGTCGATCTGCGGGCGGGCGACCGATATCGGGGGCATGCCGGCCGATCCCGAGAGGAAGCCGCAAGCCCGGAAACCGCCGACCCCGCAGGGCACGGTCAGTGAGCACCCGTATAAGTACACCGGCGTGATGGCGTGCGCGCGCTGCCATGAAGGACCGGCTATAGGCTACCAGTTCAGCAAGTGGCGTATGAGCAAGCACGCCCGGGCCTATGCCGTGTTGGGCACGCCCGCCGGTTACGAGATGGCATCGCGCGAAGGCGTCCAAGGGGACCCCCAAGAGGACCCGACCTGTTTGCGTTGCCATGCCACCGGGGCCGGGGAGCCCGCCGGCCGTCTTCTGGAAGGATTTGACGTGGCCGATGGGGTGCAGTGCGAGAGTTGTCACGGGCCGGGGAGTGAGTATGCGCCGGAAGCCGTGATGCGCGACCCGCGGGCGGCCCGGCAGGCGGGTTTACAGCCGGTCACCGAGCAGACGTGCGCCACATGCCACACAAACGCCCACGGGCGTGAGTTCGATTATGCCACGGCGCTGAAGAGTATTGCCCATCCGACCCGCCAACGTGGAGGGACCGATCCACCAGAGAGTCCGCGCTACAAGACTCCGCTCAATCTGGCGCTTTCGCCTGACGGCAAGGAACTGTACGTCGCCTGCGAGGCCTCGAATACGGTGGTGGTCGTGGAGGTGGCGACACGCCAGCGGGTGGCAGAGATTGAGACCGGCGGCCAGCCCACCGACGTGACCTTCAGCCCCGACGGCGCGCGGGCCTACGTGACCCATCGCCTGGATGACAGTCTGGCGGTCGTGGATACTCGGACCCGCCGTGTGCTGCGGACCATCCCGGTCGGCGACGAACCGCACGGCGTGCTGACCGATCCGTCGGGGAAGTTGGTTTACATCCTTAATACCACCGCGGGCAGCGTTTCGGTGATCGACACGGACCACGAAACCGAAGTCAAGCGGCTGGAGGCCAGCCGCGGTCCGTGGTCGCTGGCGCTCAGCCCGGATGGTAAACACCTCGCGGCGACGAACACCCGCTCGCGTTTCGTCCCCTTTCGGACGCCATCGTTGTCGGAAGTGACCGTCATCGATACGGAACGGGTCGCGGTGGCCAACCGGGTAGTACTACCGTCCGCCAATCTGGTCCAGGGCATCGCCTGGCACCCCAGCGGAGAGTTTGCCTTGGTCACTCTGATGCGCACCAAGAACCTGGTCCCGATGACGCGGTTGCTGCAAGGGTGGACGATCACCAACGGCCTGGGCATCATCTGGAAGGACGGCACGGTCGATCAGGTCCTGCTCGACGAGCCGCAGCGCTGTTTCCCGGATCCGGCGGACGTCGCGGTCAGTCCCGACGGCCGCTACGCCTTCGTGACCAGCAGTGGATCGGACTGCGTGGCTGTGGTCGATGTGCCCAAGCTGATGGCCTTATTGCAGAGCGCCTCGCCCTACGAGCGGGAACACGTGTTCCCCAATCACCTGGGCAAGCCCACCGAATTCGTAGTCAAACACATCCCGACGAAAAACAGCCCGCGAGGGGTCGTGTTCTCCCATGACGGGCAGAGCGCCTTTGTCGCCAACGCGCTGGACGACTCGCTGACGGTCATCGACGTGCCCCGGCTGGAGGCGGTGGGGCGGATCGATCTCGGCGGCCCCACCGAGATCACCAAGGTCCGCTACGGCGAACGGCTGTTCCATAGCGCCAATATCGCCTTCCATCGCCAGTTTTCCTGCCACTCGTGTCATCCGGACGGCCATGTCAATGGCTTGACTTTCGACATCGAGCCGGACGGCATCGGCGAATTGCCGGTCGATAACCGCACGCTCCGCGGGATCCTGGACACTGCCCCGTTCAAGTGGGAAGGAACGAACCCGACCCTAGAGCGCGAGTGTGGGCCGCGGCTGGCGGTGTTTTTCACGCGTATTCAACCGTTTACGCCGGAGCAGTTGAGCGCCCTGACCGAGTACATTTGTACGATCCCACGACCGCCAAATTACTACCGCCCGGTGGGCGGCGAACTGACCGCCGCTCAGCGCCGCGGGAAGGCCGTCTTTGAACGAACCATGACGAACGACAAACGGACCATCCCGGTCGAGAACCGCTGCGTGATCTGCCACTCCCCGCCTTATTACACGGATCGCTCGCGGCGAGATATCGGCACAAAGATGCAGTCTGATAATGAGTCGCGGTTTGACGTGCCGCACTTGAACAATATCTATGACTCGGCGCCGTATCTGCACAACGGTAGTGCGGTCACCCTCGAGGAAATCTGGACCCGTTTCAATCCGTATGATCGACACGGGGTGAGCAACGATATGACCAAGGACCAGTTGAACGACCTGATCGAGTATCTGAAGACGCTGTAAGAGAGGCAAGAGGCAAGAGGCGAGAGGCAACGGGCAAACGGTGTATGACAGTGTGGGCAGGGCCACGAGCCCCGGAGGGGCGTAAGAACATGCCTCACAATCTCTCCCCATGGCGGTCCTCCGTGAGCTTGGGGGTGTGTTCTTTCGCCCCTTCGGGGCTCGCGCTGGCAAGCGTCTGCCTGCCCACGGCTGGCGCCGTGGGCTATCGCCTGACGCCCCTGCCGGGGCTGGAAAGTGAAGCCGCCGATTTTTCATCCACCCTAAGAGACAAAGAAGGCATTCCATAGGAGCTATGTCATGTCCATGTCATTTGGAGGACCGCGTGTCCTAGCGGTTTTGCTGACAGGAGGTCTTGTGCTTTGCGGGGGCGGGCTGGCGCGGGCGAACGACGCCCCGTCCCCAACGGCTATCGCGCCGCCGTCCGCGACGGTGGTGAGTCCGTCGCCTTCCCCGAGTGAGCCGCAGGCTTCAGCCCGCGCGGCGCCGGAGCCGCTGGGCATGCCCTACGTCTATACTAAATGGGAGCAGTTCACCACAAAGGAGGGCCTGCCCAACGACCATATCTTTGCGGTGAAGGCGGACACCGACCGCGTATGGATCGGCACGGAAGACGGGCTGGCCTGTCTGGACAAGAAGACCCGCCGCATCCAGACCTGGGGCGAGAAGGACGGGCTGCCGTGGCGGGTGATCACCGGTCTGGAGGTGGACAAGCGCACCGGCGATGTGTGGATCGCCTTATTCGGCGGCGGACTGGCCCGTTTCAGTGGCGGGCGGTTCGATCACTGGCATCAGCTTAACAGCGGGCTGGTCAACAACGTAGTGTATGCCGTCTGCATTGAGCACGACAACGTCTGGGCCTCTACCACGGCCGGCGCCAGTCGATATAACACCAAGACGGGTGAATGGACCATCTTCACCGAGAAGAACGCCCCGATGGAGGAGATTTGGAATTACGGTAACTGCTGCACCCAGGACAAGGTGTTCCTGGCGGTCTGGGGCGGCGGCGTGCTGGAATGGAATATAGCCCAGGAGGCCTGGAAGGTCTACCTCGATCCCGACGGCGAGATGGAGATCGACCTGTATCGCGACGACGGCATTATCCACGTCATCACCACCGGGGCGAGCTACGTGGAGAACGTGTTGTGGGTGTCCACCTACTTCGGCGTGTGCCGATACGACGGGCGTCACTGGCGTGGCTATTTCGACAAGGATTCGGGCATGCCGAGCAACTTCGTCAACAACCTGGCGGGCCGCAGTGCGAATGAGGCCTGGTTCTGTTCGGATAAGGGGCTCGGGGTGATCGTGGACTACGCGTCGAATACCTGGGTAACGTATACGACCGATCACCGGGCCGGCAAAGGCAAGGCCGTGGTGAAACGCGACACGACGGTCCTGGCGGAGATCGAAACGCCGCCGAACCTTCCGCACGATTACGTGCTGTGCGCGGACCTCGACGGGAACGATGCGTGGGTGGGCACGTCGAAGGGACTGGCCCATGCGGTCGGCGAGGGTTACTACCCGGGGCTGCGTCCGAAGGCTGGAGCGGCCACGGCTGGAAGCGAATAAGTACTGAGTACTGAATTAGAGAGCCGAGCCGCGACCGTAAGCGGACCAAGCATTATGGATTGCGGATTGGACGAAGGGCAGCGGGGAAACGTCAAAACGAAGAACCGCAGAGGCGGAAAGCCAAGGGGGCCGCAAAAAGGCACAGAAGACACAAAAGCAAAAACCGAAACTCGAAAGTCGAAGGCCCCGTCTGCATTTCGTTTTTCGGCTCTGTGTTTTTTGAGCTTTTTCGCGGCTGGGAACTCGGAACTGCTCTGGCTGAAACTGATAGCAAGCACTGGGAGAGGTACAGACCATGACCATGAAGCGCTGGACAACTTGGGCGGCCATGGGGGTGGGCGTGTGGTTCGGATGGGCGGTCATGGCGCGGGCTGACGACGCCGAACCAGCGGACTCCGGCGACTTCGCCGCGCTGCTGCGGGCCATTGAGGTGGGTTACTATGAGGTGCCGAAGTTGACGCTGAGGAAGGATTCCAACTACGCCTTTTCGGCGATGGACGTAGAGCCGTTCCGGCACGTCACGCCGTATAAAGAGCATTTCCTGGAACAGATGGAATACACCGGTCCGGGACGAGGGATTCCCGAGCCCGAGCACGTCAAGGCCGTCAAGATCGGCTTCATCGGCCCGATCATGCCCACGGTCTCCGTGGCGACCGGCGGCAAGAGCCACGAAGAGGCCCTGGGGATTGCCATGCTCCGCGGGGCACAGTTGGCGGTGGAGCAGGCCAACCAGCACGGCGGCTACCTCAAGAGGCGCATTCCCTTCGAGATGCGCATCGCTAACGATAACGGTCTGTGGGGCTCGACGGGTGACGAGGTGGTCAAGATGGCCTACAACGGCCCGGACGAGGACGCGGTCTGGGCCATCTTAGGTTCCATTGATAGTGCGAACACCCACATTGCGATCCGGGTCGCCCTCAAGGCGGAGATTGTCATGCTGAACAGCGCCGACACCGACCCGACATTTATCGAGACCAACATCCCGTGGGTCATGCGCTGCATCGGCGACGACAGACAGATGGGCTATCTGCTGGTCGACTACCTCTACCGCAAGCTGGGCTACACCCAGGTGGCCGTCATCCGGTCGAGCAACCGCTATGGTCGTTTCGGCGTCCGCGAGATCCGCGACGGCAGCCGCCGCCTCGGTCACCCGATCGTCATCGAGATGGCGTATAAGCTGGGTCCCACGGACTTGAGCCTGCAACTCGAACGCATCCGGGCCACTGGAGCCGAGGCGGTCGTACATTGGGGCGACGCGGCGGACGGGGCGGTAATCCTCAATCAAATGCGGTCGATGGGTCTGAATCAGCCGTTTTATGCTTGTGATCGATGCGTCTCGGACGAGTTCCTGGAAATTGCCGGGGCGAACGCCGAGGGCGTGGTCTGCGGGTATCCGTGGGACCCGACGCGCCAGGACCTGCGCCTCGAGGTTTTCCGCGTGGAGTATCGCACGTGCTACGGCGTGGAGCCCGACACGTATGCGGCCCACGCCTATGACGGCATGAACATGCTCATCGAGGCCATCCAGGTCGCCGGGCTCAACCGGGCGAGAATCCGTGACGTGCTGGCCCATCGCCCCCGGCCGTTCGAGGGCGTGACCGGCAGCATTCCGCTCAGCGCGTGCCTGGACGACCTCGGCGAGGTGTTCCTCGCTCGCGTGGAAAACGGCAAGTGGGTGTACCATTCCCGCGCCGACCTGGACATCCCGCACGGTGAAATCGCCCCGCGCGACCGCGTCAGCCGCGAAGTTGCCGAATCCGGGCCGCGACCGTAAGGGAGCGGATGGGAGCAGCGGAGTAGGATGCGTGGAGCGACGCGGAGCGGAGCGCAACCCGCCACTTCGATTCCGGATTGCAGGGGAGTAGGTGAGCATCGCCCACAGATCGCTCTATTTGGCGTACTTGGCGGCTTCGCTCGCCGCCGGTTGCGTTTCGGGCGAGCGTCGGCCCACGGCGGCTCCCGCCCCGGGTACGCCCACCGAAAAGCAGGTGCCGTTCTTCGACGCCCGGTCGCACACCGCCGAGTACGCCGGCCCGGGGCGCGAGATTCCGCCGCCCGAGGACCTGGAGGAAGTCCGGATCGGCTACTTCGGCCCGGCCGACCCGCAGCACCCGACCGCGGGTCTGATGTGGCAGGCGGCCACGCTGGCCATCGAGGAGGCCAACCAGGCGGGCGGTTACGAGGGGCTCCCGTTTTGTCTGCTGACGAGCTGGTCGGAGAACCCTTGGGGTTCGGGCATCGAGGGGGTCACGCGGCTCATCTATGCCGAGGGGGTTTGGGCCATCGTGGGGGCGCCGGACGGGCCCTCGGCGCATCTGGCAGCGCAGGTGGTGGCCAAGGCCCGGCTGGCGTTTCTCAGCCCCGTCAGCACCGACAAGACCACGAACCTGGCCAACGTGCCGTGGATCTTCTCGTGCGCTCCAGGTGACCATATCCTGGCACCGCTGCTGGCCGAGGCCCTGACGGAACGGGCCCAGGGCGCACCTTTCGCCCTCGCCTCCTGTACCGATCATGATTCGCGCGTGTTCACCACGGAACTGCGGGTAACCCTGAAGCGGCTTAAGGCCTTCCCCGCCGACCATGTGCAGTTCCAACCTGGCGAAACGGACTTTAGCACCCCATTACGGAGCTTACGTCAGACCCGACCTGCTGCCGTAGCCCTGATTGCCGGAACCAAGGATTCTGCCCGATTTCTGACCGTCTTGCGGCGCGAAGGACTAACCATGCCGGTGTTCGGCGGGCCGACGATAGGCCGACGGTCATTCGTCGAGAGCGCCGGCGAGTGTGCCGAGGGCGTGGTGTTCCCGCTCCTCTGGAATGCGTCGGCCATCGGCGAGCCGGCGACCACGTTCGCTCGGCGGTTCGAGCAGCGCTTCGGCGTCGAGCCGGACGACACGGCGGCCTACACGTACGACGCGATGAATCTCCTGATCGCGGCCATCCGCACTGCAGGGCTTAACCGCGTGCGGATTCGCGATGCGGTGCGCTGTGTAGGGTGGGTGGAGTCCGCCACAGGCGGACGAAACCCACCGCATAACGAAAACGGTGGGTTGCGCTGCGCTCCACCCACCCTACAAGGCTGGCCCGGTGTCAGCGGGCCGATCATCTGGGATCCCACCGGCCAGAACGAGCGCCCCGTCGGCCTGGGGATTATCCGGTCAGGTAGGGTGGAGCGTAAGGTGGATGAAGCGGAGCGGAACCCGCCGCATCCTACCCCGTGAAGGACTCCTGGAAGGTGGCGAAATCGGACACGTCCACGTCATGGTCGGTGTCGAGATCGGCGGCATCGCAACCGTGCGGCAGAAAGTGCCCGGAACCCGTGTAACCGCACTGAAACACGTCGTAGTCGGCGAGGTCTACGTCGCCGTCGGTGTCGAGGTCCATGTTCCCGCAAGCCTCGCCCGCCGCCAGCCCGGGGCCGGTCAGGCACGGCTGCCACGCGGCGAAGTCATCGAGGTCGACATCCCCGTCCGCGTCCAAGTCGGCCGTCGGCGAATACGCCGGGCCGGTCAGACAGGCACCGAAAGTGGCATAGTCGGTTAAATCCACGTCGCCGTCCTCGTCGAAGTCGCCGGTCAACTCGGGAGCCTCGCTCGTACAGATCGCAATCACCAGCCCTGAGCCCGGCTGGAATCCGATCTCAGCGCCGCCTCCGGGCCCGGAGACCGCGAGCAGGTCAAACCTCAATTCGAAATGGACCGAGTCGGCCGGACGGGGTATCGGGATCGACAGATCCATCACATCCAGCCCGAGCCAGACATCGCTTCCGCCGGTGATGGGCATCTCCGGGTCGGGCGCCCATTCGCCCAGCCACTCTCGGGGATCGCTGTGAACATTCTCGGAGACGGTCAGGATGGCGTCGACGCTCGCGGAGCTCCCGGGGCCGGTGACCGTGTATTCGCCGACGGCTGTCACGCGGATGAGCCCGAAGGCCCATCCGGGGTCCGCCTGGAGGTCGAAGTACACCGCGTCCGATGCGGAATTCGTGCCGCCGCCGGTGGCGATGGCCTGAAGATTCACGAACGGAAACGAGAAGGTGCCACCCTCGACGGAGGGCTCGCCGAAATGCCCGTACAGGTCGCCGCCGTCGGAATAGGTAAAGTGCTCGCCCACACCAGAGGGTTGGGCCCAGAAGTCGGCGTAGGCCGATGAGAGCGCCATCCCGGCCGACAAAACTACCGCAAGGCCAAGGATCGAGTTGCGTCGGGTCTTGAGCATCGTATCCCCTCCTGAACCCCGGCGAAGCTTTCTATCTGAGAATACCACTTTGCTGGTGGGAATGCCAGAGGTTTCGCCTAGGGAATCGTTGGTGGATAATGCCCGGATGCGAAACGCGCGCGGCCGACAATCGGGTTTGACGCGGCCGGAGTTCTTGTTGAGTGCGGCACTGCTGGTTCTGGTGCTGGCGGTGCTGGCTGGCCTGTACGACCACTATCTGAACCGGGCGAAAGTACGACAGGTGTCGGCCCTGATCCACGGCCTTAGCCGCGCTGCCGCAGTGTATGCGGAGGTGACGGGAGCGCCTCCGCCCGGACGCGGGGACGAGGCCTGCGACCCGGCGCTGGCCGCGATGCAGGCTACGCCGGCCTCGTCGGCCCAACTCCAAAGCCTGGGCTCGACCTTGTTGTTTCTTTCCGACGGCAAGTTGCGGTGCATGGACGCGTGGGGGCGGCCGTTGCACTACCTCACCGCGCGGAGCGAACGCCCTGGACACCGGCGGCGCGTGGAGACCAACGGCGGTGTGCCCATCTTCGAGTCCGCCGGTCCGGACCGCGACTTCGGCCACACGGACTCCTCCCGCGAAGCCGACAACATCGGCAGCGATGAGCCCATAATGTAGCCCCGACGAGTGGCATGGCCAAGCTCGCCCTCGGCGCACCGCCATGCCCAAGCGTTCACCTCTTCATGGTGTGTGGCATGCCGGCGCCCTTGACCCTTATAGGTCAAGGTCTGCGTGCTCGGCGGTGAATCATCCGGGCCCGGCCGCCACCGCGGCCGTGATAGCAAAAAGCTCGGGGCGGCGGCCCGTACGACCGCCGCCCCGATGTCCTTTTAGTTAAGACTCTACCGAAACTCAGAAGCCCGGAACGCAGAGCAACCCGGAGGAAGAGTCGTGCCCGATCGGCTTCGCCGGCTTGGGCTCGGGGGACACCCTCGGATACACCGCGCTGGCGTCCGCGTTCTTCACGTAGCAATCCCCATTGAGATCAAAGCGGCCGTTATCGAAGGGGTCGGTGGGATCATATTCCCAGGCGCAACAGTCCAGAACCTGCTCGGGCGATACGTGCGGATAAATCGCGCTGGCGTCCGCGTTCTTCACGAAACCGTCGTTGTTCACGTCGCCCATCAGCACCACGTAATGGACCTCGAAGCTCGCAGCCGCAGTCCAATCGCCGGCGTTGGTGATCCCGTACCACT
>JAZDKM010000069.1:0-18472 GCA_043803085.1 Planctomycetota bacterium | reverse complement strand
TCGGGGCCGGGAAGTTGATGTACCACTGTTCGCTGTTCTGGCGCCGAATGAGTTGAACTCGGGTCGGGTAGCCCATGATCGTCTCCTTGGTGATATCTAGTTATATACATAGATATCACCTGCGGCCCGAACCGTCAAGGCCGCGGCCCGTCCGCCGCATCCCCGACCGCGGGCACCTGGTCACACGCAATTCACTCCGGGATGACTACGAAATGGCCAAACCCCAGAGAGTGGCGGCCGTCCAACGGACGGGCCGCCACTCTTCTGATACAGATCGACACCCCTGCCTTGGACCGGAGAACAGCCTATCCGCAACCTCCGATGTCGTTCAGTCAACAGATCCGTCGAAACCATACACCAAGCCTCACTTTCGCTCGTTGCCATCGTCCGGGGCGCAATCCGGCTTCGCTCCGGCGCTCAGCGCCCTGTCGAACGCCGCCAGCAGTTCCCCGCGGACCGCCGCCGCACTGAGGCCCTGCCTGACGCGCCACTGCACGAGCCAATCGCCGATGTCGCTGCCCGGGATGCGCAGGCCCAAATCCAGCACTCTGATTTCGATCCCGGCGGCACGTAACTGGCGCGCGATGGCCAAGGCCCAGCCATACCCCACCTCGTCGTGATCCGGGACAAGGGCGACCGACCGGCCACACAAGAGTTGGAGCGCTGCAGCGGGCACGCGCTGGACGTGTTCGCCGGACATGAGGCCGATCGCCGCCAGGCCGGCGCTGAGCAAGGCCATCGCTTTGAATTCGCCCGCGGTTACCCATATCGGCCCGGCCGGCTGGACGTCCGCTGGATAAAGCGGCTCGGGCTCGTTGGTCTTGGCGTTTCGCGGAAACCACCAGCTCTTCGGGCGCGCGTCACCCGCGGCGTGACACTTGATTGCGGCGAGCTGGCCGTCGGTGCCGAGCACTGGAAAACACCAGTAATCGCCGCCCGGTTCGCCCGGACTGAATCCCACGCCGAAGCGTGCGGCGGTGGCCGGGTCCACGGCGCGCGTCTCCCACAGGCATTTCAACAGCTCGGCGCTGTTCCGCAACCGGGCCTGCGCGATGGGCATTGCCGCCCGGGCGCGTGCCAACTCTGCGGGATCGGGGCCCGCGCCCACGATCTCGATGGCCGGCGGCATTCCGCCCGACGGCCAGCGGTGGCCGGTCGACCGGCTGGCCAGCAGCCAGCACACCGCGTCCCGGAAGCTCATCTCGCGGCCGGACCGCTTCGCGGCAACCAAGACGACGGCGACGAGGTCGCCGGAAGGGCGTCCCCGATCGGCGTTCAGATCGTTCCAGCCACAAGCGTGGCACGTAAAAAGCCAAGTGCGTTGGCGACCGAGCCCGAGGTGGATGCTGGCCGAAGGATGCTGATCGTCATGAAACGGACAGCGCACCGAGCTGCCCGCAACACGCGATCGGTCGCGGTATTTTGGGCGGCCGACGGCTTCGATGACGTTCACCAGGAGTTCACGGTCGGTCTTGATTCGTGTCAGGACGTCGGGCTGGATCGGCAGGACTTCGGTGGCGAATCCCATCACGCCCTCCTTCTCCCGGGCCGGGGGCGTTTCGGCCGGGGCCCGTCGTCGGTCTTTCTTGAATCTCGCATTGTTTGAGAAACTCCTTCCGGTGCGCGCAACATCATCCTCGGGAGCATGCCTCTCGCGCGTCAGCACCTACACGTACAGGTTCAAAGCCTTTCGGACCTGCTGAACGGCCTCGTCCTTCGGAAACCGGCGATGGAATCCTGGCCCCACGCGGCACGTGGGGATGTGCCCGCCATCCGCCAGCCGACGCAGGTGTGTGACCGGAACCCCGGTCAAACGCGACAGATCGCCGATCCGGACTAAGGGGACGGCAAATTCGACTTTCGGGTCGCTCATAACATCACTATAGCGCCGACCGTCGCGCGGCGCAAGTTCTACCGATCCGAGAACTTCACGAGCTTTTGTCCCCGGCGAAGCGCGGGCGGTCGGCGGCCTGGTCGGGCCGTCCAAGCCGCCGCCGCGCCGAGACCTCACGCACTCAGTTGGACCACCGGCTCCTCGGTGGAACCCGGTACCCACTGCTTCGACGGTCTTGAAGGGCACCAGTCGCACGTCACACAATCCGGCGGGCCGAGCCTCTTTTTGCGTATCCGCCCGTGTTTGTCCACGTAGGTTTCGGTTGCGGAGTACCGTCCAGCTTCCATGGGGCAGACTCGTGAGCCGCCCAATTGCACCAGTGGTGTTCGGTAGCCGTCGCGCGTTTGCTCCCGGCTCGCCCGGAGCACAAGGTCCACCGGACGGGACGGCGCATCGGTGTCGGTGGCCGCCAGCCACGCGACCTTCGTGTGGGGAATGACCGGCGGCATGCCGGTTTCCCGGTCGGCGCTGAGCAGCAGGCGAAAATTACGCAGCGCAGCCAGTCGGGCCAAGGGCTCGACGAACTCCGCGATCCGCCATGCACGGCTGTACATCCAGAGCAGCTGGTTTTCGCAAATCCGTGCCAACTGTTCGAGAGACTCGATGAAGGCAATGTTGGGGACGTCGCCGAAGTCGTTGATCCGCAGGAACCGGAGTCGCCGGCGCTGGACAGCCCCCGCCAACAGGAGCACGAAGTCCCCTCGTTCGGCAATCGCCCAGTTGCAATCAGCCCGCTCCAGGACACCATCCCTCCCCTGCCGCATCTGCTCAACATAACAGACGGCGTGGCAGATGGAGCTCGCGATCGCCCGGTCGCTCGTGGGCGGTTCAGCGAGGCAGGTCATCTCGCGAGGCAGGTTAAAAGTCCCAACGTCCTTTTTGCCGCCCAGTTTCACCGCGACGCCCAGCATTCCATCCAGATGAAGTTCCGGATGTTTGCGGTGCTCGCGCAACAAGTATTCCACCAGTTTCGATCGGTTCTTCACGCTGCTTCCTCCTCATGATCGGCTGGTGCCGCCTGGACCGCCTGCAATTGCGCCAGCAGCGACCGGTGGTCAGCGAACTGCTTGGGCGGGAGCGGCCGCCCCGTAAGGTCGTCCAGGAAGAGACGGCCCGCCGCCTGGAACTCGGCGACGACCGCTTCAACGCTGCGCAACCCCCGCGGGGGAGTTACGCGATCCGCGGCAACCTGAGGCTGCGACACCGCGTCGGCAATCCCGGCGGGATCCCGGATCGGCGGGGCGGCGCTGGAGGTGCCCGTCGACGTGTCGGGACCATCGGCCTGGCCGGCGACGCTCGGGGAGCTTACCGTGTTTAAGCTTCTTGCAGCGTTGCACGGAGCGGGCCCCGTTTGTGTTGTCTCTTTCTCGGTCCTCCCGCTCCCGGCGTAGTAGATCCAGCGTTTCCCGGGACAGAGCGTGCTCGTCATGACGGTCGTCCGCGGCCCGCCTCCGGTCAGTTCGGCATGTCCAATTCGGACACCTTGAGTGGCCGTGGCACCGGAGGCGCTTCCCCGCGGGGTTTCCTGACCCGGCGTTTCCAGCCAGTGGGCGGGCGTTCCCGGGGCCACGCGGTAAGCTCGGGCAAATTCCCGATTCGATGGCATGGGCAGGCCGGCTGCTCTGCGCGCCTTCACCTCGCGCAGAAAAGCCCTGCGCTTCTCGTGCAGCTTCAGCAGGACGCCGCGGTCCAAGTTCATCCGGCTCGCAATGATGACGGCATTGTGGCCGGCTCCTGGAGGCAAAACTAAGCACCGAATCTGCTTGACGTCAGTCCGACCGTGTAGCATGGTCAGACGGGTGTGTCCGTGCACCACCCGGTATCGCTTGCCGACGCGCAGTAGGACCACCGGATGAGCGGTCGCGAGGTCCACGAGCCCGTCCTCTACCACCACCGCGTCGGGCTGAAAGGCGGGCTCAATCGTGTCGCGCAGGCGTATCTCCGGTCGTCCAGGTCGATCGCCGTAAGGGAGACCACCTGCTCCTTGCCCGCGGCGAGGGTCGCGCCAAAATCAGACTGTGACCCCCGCGCGGGCAGCTTCCTGCTTCGCGCCATCGCCTGCTCCTTCTTGCGGGTGAGATTGCCTCGGTCCCTGGGCTTGGCTCGCCGTTTTTTCGCGCACGTCTTGGCACAGGAAGTCGTGGAGATCCTGATCCCATTCGCGGCCCTTACCTTTGGTTTTGTCCCGCCTGACCACATGGGGCTGCGCGAGAAGGTACGAGTGCGCCGCTGGGCTTGAAGAGCCGCGCAGAACACCGACGCAGTCCAGCGCGACCTGCCAGCGAATTGGAGGTTCGCCCGCCTTGGCCGGGTCCAACCTTGGCGTTGAACGCCGCAGTTGTTTTCTGGCGTAAGTCTTCAGTTGGCCCCGGGAATGAAAGTCCTGTTTGGAGAACTGCTCGATCCTTCCGTCGAGGCGACGATCGGCCAAGCGGTTCAGGAATACGAGGAACGGATTGGTCGGCCGTGCGGACCGAGTGGCAGCTGCGTTAAGGGGCGCCGCCCGCTTGGCGGCTGCGGGGTTCCGTTGGGCCAACGGGGCGATGACCTGGGCGACCTCCTTCGGCGTCGGATCATGGCTGCACAACAGGCTGCCGACGCGGAGGTAGCACGCCCGCTCACATTCCTCGGGACTCTGCGTGTCCGAAACGGCACTCAAGTGGCGCGCTATGTCCCGCCCCGCTCTTGGGTACAGGTCACGAAGGAGGAGGAGGGCGATCGTGGCTTGCTTGCCACGCTGGGCATCCGTCGTGCATTGGTCCCACGCCTCGATCCACCGGAGCACGCGGTACAGGTTGCCCTCGATCCACGGCAGCCTCTCCCAGACACCCGACCCTTGGAAGGATCCGCGAGCAAAGGAAAACGCGTCCACGCTGGTCAGGGCCTCTCCCGTACGTTTAATGATGCGCCGTACTAGGTCGGAGCCCGCGGGTCCGCCCCCTGCGATAATCTGGTGAGCGGCGTTCCAGCTCTGGACGAGCTCCTGGCAAGCCCGTTGGCGCGAGGGTTCCTTCCCGGCTTCAAGTAGGACGGTTTCAAGTAATGGCCAAGCAGTTGCATAGTCGCGTTCCAAGGAGTTCGAGGGCATCGTTCGTTTCTCCGGGGGCCGCCCGCCCTGACGGCGCCATACCCACCACCGCCTCGGATCACCCGTTCACAGAAACCGGGGCGTTTCTTACCGCGCCGCGGGCATCCGTCCAAGGCGCCGCCAGAAGGTGGTTGGGACCTGTGCACGCGGCTCGGGCTGGCACAGTAGGAATCAGGTTAGCCAAGTCAGAGAGAAGGGCCCGCCCCGTAGAGCGCTACGGAGCCTCCCGCCGGCTCCTATTGAGCCGCTGCGGCGAAGTACGCACGCTCGATCAGAGCGACGACCGGCTGCAAGTATTCGACGGGGGCACGCCCTTTGTAAAACCGGCTCGTGGTGTGCAAGGCGTGCCCCAGGAACCGCTCGATCTGCTCTTCGTTCAGGCCACCGTTGGCTGCCAGCGTTGGACCGATGTTGCGGGCATGTCGCAGCGTGAATCGGTGATCGAGACCGGCCTCTTCCAGCAACCGGCGAACTGTGCGGCTGAGTTGGGTTGGAGGCATCCGGGTGCCGCTAGCGGTGCGGAACACAAAACCGTCAGGCGCCGGCTCCATCCGCCGCCAGGCCCTAAGGGCGTCCACCACCGCGGGCAACAAAGGGATCCGCCGTTCGATGGCCTTCCCCACCGAATGGGCGACTTTCTCCCGGCCAAGCTCCAGGTGCGGCGTCCGGTCGTCGAGCTTGATATGTGACCATTTGAGCCGCTCGAAGTCGACGGCGTTGAGGCCGCAGTTGACCGCCAGCCGCAAGACCACCGACATCTGCCGGCCGTCCCGGCGTCTGCGGATAATCTGGAGCCGTCGACCACGCCCCGATTGGGTCGAGACGTCGATCTGATCGGGATCAAGGGCTGCCCATGCGGCACATTGCTTTAACAACGCCTGGAACACCTCGGGCGGCATGGGCTCGGCATTCGCGTCCGGGGAGGCGTACCGTTTGGGCGTATACGACCGCAGCCTCTCGCTGATGCCCGGCGGCCACGCCCAATCCGGGTAGAATCGTTGCGCGTAGTTGAACACCAGCTTGATTGCGGTCATGAGTTGCTGGTGCCACCGCCCCCCCGGTCGCTTGGCGGATTCGCGGTCAGCCCAGGCATGGAACCGCCGGAAGTGCTCAGGGCGCATCTCGGCCAGCCGCAGGTTCCCGACACACTCGACGAACATCTCCCAGCTGCGCAGCGTGTCCCGCATGTGGTGCGTCAGTGCCGACCGCTTCCTCTCCGACCGGGCCTGTGGTCCGAGGTAATCCAGGCCCTTCTCGTTCATCTTGCCCCGAAGCCACGCCTCGCCGAGTTCCGTCAGCTTCCGATTGTTTGCCACCGGGATGGCTGTCGTGAGCCGTTGACTGATCTCGTATCGAGGCACGCCGACCTCGTCAGCCAACTCGTGGGCCGTCTCAATGAACTCCACAAAAACGGAATCGCAGCCGCGAACGACACCGCCGCTGAAGTGCAAGCCCGCGGAAATCTGGTCATACAGCCCCGAGCGTTTCAGCTTGTTGGTCGCGGCAGCCGACCGAACCTGGGCCTCGGCCAGCAGACGCTCTCGCTCAACGTTGTCCATGTCCCGGATCTGATCGGCCCGATACGCAACCCTGGCTTCCCGCTAGCCGGTGAAGTAAACTCGGTTCCCGGAATGATCGACGAGGTAGTATCGCCCGGATGGCTTGTGAAGGCTGACTCCGTCAATGGTCTTATGGTTGACTCGGATGTACTTGCGAGGACGCGCCATGATCCGTATGTCCCATCTCGCCGCCGCGGCGGATTCAATTGGTAGCAGTGTAAGGGCGGCGGTGGTTTAGGTCAACGTTTAGGTCAAAATTGTTTGGAGGAGTGGCCGAGCGGCTGAAGGCGACGGTTTTGAAAACCGTTGTGCTCGCAAGGGCACCGGGGGTTCGAATCCCTCCTCCTCCGATGTTCGGTGCAAAGGGGTGCCGACCGTAATGAGAATGGTACGCGAGCGCGGACCCTACTCGAAACAGGAAACGGTCCGGGGGCGCGGACCCTACGAGAGGCTTCGGACGAGGAGGCAGGCGTTGTGCCCTCCGAAACCGAAGGAGTTGTTCAGCGCGGTGTTGATCCTCCGGTCGCGTGCGACGTTGGGAACGTAGTCCAGGTCACACCCTTCACCCGGGTGATCGAGATTGATGGTCGGCGGGGCCACGGCGTTCCGGATGGCCATGATCGTCGCGATCATCTCCACCCCGCCGCTAGCGCCCAGCAGGTGTCCGATGGAACTTTTCGTGCTGCTGACACAAAGCTTGTAGGCGTGAGGACCGAAAGTCTTCTTGATCGCCATGGTCTCCGCCACGTCACCCAGGGGCGTACCGGTCCCGTGGGCATTGATGTAGTCGATCTGTTCGGGGTTCAGGCGCGCGGAAGCCAAGGCACGATTCATCGCCGCGGCCGCCCCTGCCCCCGATTCGCTGGGCTGGGTGATGTGGCTGGCGTCGGAGGAAGAGCCGAAGCCGACCACCTCGCAGAGGATGGGGGCCCCGCGCCGGCGAGCATGTTCCAACTCCTCAAGGACCACAATCCCCGCGCCCTCGCCCATGACGAAGCCGTCCCGATCGCGGTCGAAAGGCCGGCAGGCGCGTTGCGGTTCATCATTGCGCGTGCTGAGGGCCTTCATCGCGGCGAAGGCCGAAACCCCTAACGCGGTCAAGGCCGCTTCGGTTCCGCCGGCGAGCATGACGTCCTCCTCGTCGCGGCGAATGGCGTTGAAGGCATCGCCCATGGCGTGGGTGGCCGAGGCGCAGGCCGTGGCCACGGACGTCGTCAGCCCTTGGGTTCCGTATTCGATGGAGATCCAGGCTGCGGAGGCGTTGAGCATCAGCCTGGGAATGGTGAACGCGGAGACCTTGCCCGGACCGCGATCCCGCAGGCGGTTGTGTTGCGTCTCCATCTCCGCGATGCCCCCGATCCCGGAACCGATGATGACGCCGATCCGCGTGGCATCCTCGGCGGCGAAGTCGATGCCGCTCATCCGTGTGGCTTCCTGGGCGGCGGCCAGGGCGAACTGCGTGGAACGATCCAGCCGATTGGCGGTGCGGCGTTCGATGTACTGTTCGACCTTGAAACCCGAGCACTCCCCGCCAATGCGTACGTCGAAGCCGCTTGTGTCAAAGCCCGTCACGTGAACGATCCCACTCTTGGCGCTGACGACGTTGTCCCAGAACGTCTCGACCGTCTCGCCGAGAGGTGTGATCAGACCCATGCCTGTGACGACCACGCGTCGCTCGGACATAACTCCATCCCCGCCTTGCGACTTAGCCCTTGTTCTTCAAGTGCTGCTGGATGTAGGAAACGGCGGCACCGACGGTTTGGATCTTCTCGGCCTCCTCGTCGGGGATGTTCATATCGAACTCGTCTTCGAGTTCCATGACCAGTTCGACGGTGTCCAGGGAGTCGGCGTTGAGATCGTTGATGAACGACGTTTCCAGGCTGATCTCGGCCTTGTCAACCCCCATTTGCTCGCTGACAATGCTTTTGACCTTCTGTTCGATTTCCTCTGCGGTAGGCACTTATCAGTCCTCCTGCTACAAGCTCCATGCTCACAACCATCACCGGGAAGCGAGGGGAATATAGCCAAAGGCCCCGTCGCTCGCAACAGTCCGCAAGCCCATCTTACGCGTCTGGAGCAGCCTGCGTCCCCCGCCGTTCGAGGGATGACCGGCTGGAAAGCCGGTCCCACATATGACCGGCCGGCGGGCACGCCGCCGGCGACGTCGCCGGGCACGTCACAGCAGGTCACATCAACAGCCCTCCGTCCACGGTGAGCACTTGGCCGGTGATGTACGCGGCGCCCGGGCCGGCGAGAAAAGCCACCGCCTCGGCCACGTCTTCCGGTTGCCCGAACCGGCGGAGCGGAATGAGGGCTTTGTAGCCGTCTCGGATCGTTTCGGGGAGCCCGTGGGTCATGTCGGTTTCAATGAACCCGGGCGCCACCACGTTGCAGGTGATCCCGCGTTTGGCGAACTCCTTGGCGACCGACTTGCTGAAACCCACGATGCCGGCCTTGCTGGCGGCGTAATTCGCCTGGCCCGCGTTGCCGGACAGGCCCGAGATGCTGGAGAGGTTCACCAGCCGGCCGCGGCGGGCGCGGACCATGTACCTGCTCACGGCGCGGGTCATCCAGAAGACCGATTTCAGGTTGGTCGTGAGCACGTCGTCGAAGTCCTGGTCGTCCATGGTCATGAGTAGTCGATCGCGGGTGATGCCGGCGTTGTTGACCAGGATGTCGATCCCGCCGTTCCGCTCCACGGTATCTTCAACGAACTGGTCGATGGCGGCCCGGTCGGTGACGTCGAGCACGGTCGGCTCGATACTCCCGGGCAGTTCCCGCTGTTTGGATTCGGCGGCGACTTCGGCGAGCTTGTCCGCGTTCCGGGCGCAGGCGACGACCCGCGCCCCCAGCGCGGCAAGCTTCAGGGCCACCGCCTTGCCGATCCCGCGACTGGCCCCGGTAACGACGGCGATTTGGCCGGTGAGCACGTGCTGGTCGCTTTTCATAGAAGCTGCAAGGACTCCCTTCTACCACGCCAGCGCGGCGTCGAGCTGGTCGGCCGCGCTCACATTCATACTCCGCACCTGGCGGTTGATCTTCTTCATCAGGCCGGTAAGCACCCGGCCGGGACCGACCTCGACAAAGGTGTCGAAGCCCTGTGCGATCAGTCGCTCCATCGACTCCTGCCAGCGTACCGGCCGGACCACCTGGTCCTGGAGCAGCCGGCGGATCTGGTCCGGGTCGGTGTGGGGTTCGGCGGTGACATTGGCGATGACCGGGATGCGCGGCTCGCGCAGCGGGGTGCTGCGTAATACCTCGCCCAAGGGGTCCGCCGCCGGCTGCATCAGGGCCGAATGAAACGCGCCGGAAACCTTTAACGGGAGGGCCCGGCAACCGAACTTCTCGGCCATCTCGACGACCCTGGCGCAGGCCGCTTTCGCGCCGGAGAGCACGATCTGCCCGGGGCAGTTGAAGTTCGCCGGGGACAAGACTTCGCCTTGGGCCGCCGCGGCGCACAACTTGAGCGCCCCTTCCTGGTCGCCACCGATCAGGGAGACCATGCCGCTGGGGGAGGCCAGGGCGGCCTGCTGCATGAGCTGTCCCCGCCGGTACACCAGACGGACCGCCGCGTCAAACTCCAGGCTGCCCGCGGCATAGAGGGCCGTGTACTCGCCGAGGCTTAGACCGGCGGCCGCGTGGAAACGGGCGAGGGAAAGCCCCTTCTCCAGCAGCGCCTCCCAGATCGCCACGCTGGTGACAAAGATCGCCGGCTGCTGAATGTCGGTGTGCTCGAGCGGCTCGGCGGGGCCTTCAAAGCAGTACCGCCGCAGGTCGAAACCCAGTATATCGTTCGCCCGGGCAAACACGGCGGCGGCACGTGGGCTCACCCCCGCCACGTCCCGCCCCATGCCGATGGCCTGCGAACCTTGCCCGGGGAAGATAAGGGCGGCCTTGTCCATGCCTCCTGCCTCGTGTAGGATCGGCTTTCCAGCCGGTCATTCTTTGTGGGACCGGCTTCTCAGCCGGTCATTCTTTGTGGGACCGGCTTCTCAGCCGGTCAATTCCTGCTGCGTCGGGTCGAGGACCCGACCTACACTACAACCGCATGATGACCGCCCCCCAGGTCACGCCCGATCCTACGCCCACCAACATCACCAGGTCGCCCTCCCGCAACTGGCCGGAGCGCCAGGCCTCGTCCAGCCCCAACCCGATGGAAGCGGCCGAGGTGTTCCCGAACCGATCGACGTTCACCAGGAACTTGTCGCGGGGGAGCCCCAGGCGGGTCCGGCAGGACTCGATGATCCGCAGGTTGCTCTGGTGGGGGATGATCAACTTGAGATCGTCGGCCCCGAGGCCCGACTCGGTCAGCGCCCGGTCGATCGAATTTTCCATGGTGGTGACGGCGAACTTGAACAGCTCGCGCCCGCGCATCTTCATGTAGTGCAAGCGTTCGTTGACGGTCTTCTGCGAGGCGGGCTCCGCCACCCCGCCACCCGGGATCCATACATATTGATGCTTGCTGCCGTCGCAGCCGAGATCGCTGTAGATGATACCGCGGGACGGATCGAGTGCGGGGCGGAGGACCACGGCCCCGGCGCCGTCACCGAACAGGATGGCGGTGGCGCGATCTTCATAATCGGTGATGCGGGTCAAGGTCTCGGCCCCGATTACCACGATGTTCTGGTAGAGGCCGGATTGGATCAGGGCCCCTGCGATCACCAGGCCGTAGACGAACCCGCTGCAGGCCGCATGCAGGTCCCAGGCCGGAATGCCGTTGATACCGAGCAGATCCTGGAGGATGGCGGCCGCCGCCGGCAGAGGGCGGTCTGGGGTGGCCGTACAAACGATCAGGTGGTCGATGGCGGCGGCGCTCATCCCGGCGTTTTCCAAGGCGCGTTCTACGGCGATCTTGCCCATGGTGGCGGTGGTCTCACCCTTGGCGGCCCGATGCCGTGTGCGGATTCCCGTCCGGGGGATAATCCAATCCGCCGAGGTGTCCAGGTAGGAGGCGAAGAAGGCATTATCCAGCACTTCCGCCGGCACGTACGACCCCGTACCGGCAATAATCGCTCCCAGCGGCTGTCTCATGAGCGCATCCTGTCGTTATTCGCCTAGTCGATCAACGAGCAGTCGGGTGAAATTGTGGTGGACGAAGGCGGCCGCCACGCGCACCGCGTTGCGAATGGCCCGTTCCTCGCTCCGGCCGTGGCAAATGATACACACGCCGTCGATCCCCAACAAGGGAGCCCCACCGTACTCGCTGTAGTCGTGCCGCGCCCACACGCGCTCCAGCGCCCCGTCAAACTTCTGCTTGGCGGCCGGGTCCTCGTCCTCGAATTCATGGGCGATCGTTTTGAACAAGCCTTCCGCGAGACCCTCGACAAACTTCAGGACGATGTTGCCGACGAAGCCGTCGCAAACGGCCACGTCGCACTTGTCGTGGAACAGGTCGCGGCCCTCCACGTTACCGATAAAATCAATCGAACCGGCACGGCGTAACAGTTCGTGGGTCTGCTTGACCAGTTCGGTGCCCTTGCGGCTTTCCTCGCCCACTGAAAGCAGACCCACCCGCGGGCACTCGGTGCCCAGGGTCGTCTGGGAATAAATCGCCGCCATGATGCCATATTCGTAGAGGTGCTGGGGCTTGGCTTGGATGTTGGCGCCCACGTCGCAAAGCACGAACGGCCGGCGGAACGAGGGAATCGTGACCGCGATGCCCGGTCGGGAGATGCAGGGTAAAGGTCGCAGTTTCAACTGGGCCGCGGCCGCGCAGGCCCCGGTATTGCCCGCGCTGATCACGGCATCCACCACCCCCTCCACGGCCAGATGGACCATACGGACAAGCGACGAATCCTTCTTGGTGCGGAGCGCCTCCACGGGAGATTCGTCCATCTCCACGATCTGCGAGGCGTGGACCACGTGGATGCGGTCGCGGTGGGCGGGGGCGATGGCGTCGAGTTCCGCAAACACCCGTTTCTCGTCCCCGACCAGGAAGAGTTCGTACTCGGCGTTGTCATCCAGCGCCTGAACGGAACCGCGGACTATCGCGCCGGGGGCATGGTCGCCCCCCATCGCATCGACAGCGATTCTGGTGGGCATAGGCCGTCCTTAGCCTTCCTCATCGGGCAGGGGCAGCATCAATTTCGCACTGACGAACCCGCAACTCGGACAGGCGCAGTGGGGGAGCTTGGCCTTGCCACACTTGGGACAGACGACCAGCGCCGCCGGAACCCGCGCATGGTGCGCTCGCCGCGTGCGCTTCCGACATTTGGACATTTTGCCGACTGGTAACATCTTGCAGCTCTTTCAATTTCCGGGGGGTTCGGAAAAACGCTAGCCCATGAGATCTTCCGCGCAAACCCTAAACCCCCGCGCTTCACGCGCGGAACAAAGAAAATGAGGTTATGGATATTGCAACGGTCTGTCAAGCACCGCTCCCCACTTGGGAGAAAAGGGTACTGGTAAAGTTTGCCCCCCCCGGTGACGGACCATCCTGCCCATGCTAGACTCCCGGCATGGACAAGAAGAAGAAAACCCACCCCGGAAGCCGAAGCGCAAGCTCGACCTGTCCCAGAACGCCCTACGCGTCGTAGAGCAGGCCACGGGCGAGAAGCTTAAGAAAAAACGGACCTAATGTGGCCCTGGATTATGGCAAGAATCTCGGGCGGGATTACGCCAAGCTGTCTTGCTACGACTTTCGAGCTAATCGTCATGGGCTTCATCCACCGAACCGTTGAGTCGCCGCGAAGCTGTGTCGCGCTGAAGTATGGGTCGGTGGAGAGTATCTGGTACCCATCTGGAGCAAGCTGTGTGCTAAGCGGAACCGCAACGAAATCTTCAGCCGTATTGAACGCCGAACTCGAAACGACTAGGGCCGGGCGTAGCTTCGCTGAAGTGTGATCGGTGAACGGAAAAGACACCAGGATGATGCGGCCGGGGTCAAACAGCATCGCCGTCCTACTCGCTGTACCTGTCCTCTTCTGGCGAATTCCAAAAGTCGAGCGTACCAGACGCTTCGATGATGCTCATGATGTCCTCTGTATTCACGTCAGCAGGATGATAGGTCGCAGAGGAGTGGATGTATTTTGTCTGCGTGTCGAGTTCCTCATCGCTTAGAGATGTTGATTCAGTAAAATTAAGTACGTTTTCTACAGTAGTGCTCATTGTTTATTTCCTTGTTGCTTAATGGCGCGCACTTGAAATGGGCGCATCATCAACAAGTGATCGTTTCCCCAAAACCGGATAAAATACGTGCCCTCCTCTGGAAAGCGGACATTCGCAAAAATAAAGTGCAAGTCGGCGACGGCTATTGGCGTAGTACCTTTCGGAAATGGCCCGTTCGCGGATACGACGACCTCCTCTGTCTCGCCATGCACGATGTCTAGCTTGGCATGTGATCCTTCACGTAGGCCCGTAACGGACGCAAAGACGCCGAGTCGCGGGTGGACGACCGGAAAAGAGCGAGCGGAAATGCTGTTGAACAGCCCGACAAGGGCCACTTTTCCGCCCGGCTCTTGATAAATCGAGTCGCACACTACTAGTGCTATTGGTGTCGGTTTAACCGTGCTCGTCATCGTGTTGTTTCGTTCACCTCAGCTTCGTTGGCAACCTTGTCTAACTCCCCATTGGCTGCGCGATGTAATTGAACCCGAATCCAGACAGAAAATTCCTGTTGCGAGTTCTCGGCCGCCAATCTGAATGCCATCTTTTCCGCCGCACTTACCCGCAAGTCAAGCCTTTCTTCCCGCCTTTCAGGTGCGGGCTTGGGGGGCCGACCTCGTCGCTTAGTTTTCACGTCCATATTTTACACACAAAAAATATCGGCGGCAAGCGGAAAATTCTTGACTCGATGTTTTTTGTGTGTACAATAAATACGTGAACAAGCTGGGGACTGACAAGCGAACGAGCGTGGTAGCAGCCTTAGTAGAGGGGTCTAGCATTAACGCTACGGCTAGAATGACAGGAGTATCAAAGCCGACGATCCTAAAGCTTCTCCGCGACCTCGCTGGTACCTGCGCGGCTTACCATAACGACCACGTGCGCAGCCTGAAGCCCGAGCGGATTCAATGCGACGAAATTTGGGCGTTCTGCTACGCCAAGGAAAAGAACGCGCCGGCCACGCTGAAAGGGGTGTACGGCTATGGAGACGTGTGGACCTGGACCGCGATCGACCCGGTGACGAAGCTGGTGATTACCTATCACGTTGGGTTGCGGACGCCCGGTGATGCGCGGGCGTTCATGCTGGACCTGGCTGGGCGCATCGTGAACATCACCGACCTGACGACGGACGGGTTGAACAGCTACCCGGCGGCGGCTTACGAAGCCTTCGGCCATGAAATCAACTACGCCCAGCTAATCAAGGAGTACAATCAAGACCGGCCAATCAAGCCCGCTACAGCCCTGCGGATGCGTAGGATGCACGAAGAAAGCGGTTATCGGCTTCCCTAGTCCGAAGCATGTATCGACCAGCATCGTCGACCGAAACAACCTGACGATGAGGATGAGCATGAGGCGGTTCACCCGGCTGACGAACGCCCACTCGAAGAAGATCGAAAACCATGGCCACGCGATCAGCCTGTTTTTCATGCACTACAACTTCTGCCGGATTCACCAGAGCCTTAGAATCACCCCGGCGATGGCAGCAGGGCTGACCGATCATGCTTGGAAGCTTGAGGAGCTAATCGGGCTGCTGGATTGAAACTTTACCAGAACCGAGAAAAGTAGCGTGGTGGGTTGCGCTCCGCTTCGCGGCGCTCCGCCCACCCTACTCGGCGGTCCAGGTGTCGCCGCTCTCGAAGAGGTCTTCCAGACGGCCCGGACCTTGTTTCGCGATGGCGGTCCTCATCTGGTCGTAGACCAGGTCCTCGAACACCGGTCGTTCCACGGCGCGGAAGACGCCGAACGGCTCCGGGAACTCCGGATAGTGCATGCGGCTGAGCAAGTAGGCCAGGCTGGGCTGGGCCATCTTCTCGTCGTGGAAAAGCAGGTCGTCCTCTTTGACGCCGTCGCCGAGGGTGACGATCTCGGGCTCCAGGCCGTTCAGGCGGATGCCTTTGTTGCGGTCCCTGCCGAAGATCAGCGGCTTGCCGTGTTCGAGATACAGGGTGGCGTCATCTTTGGTATTCTTGTCGGTGGCGTAGTCGTAGGCCCCGTCGTTGAAGATGTTGCAGTTCTGGTAAATCTCCAAAAAGGCGGTGCCGCGGTGGCGGGCGGCCCGTTCGAGCATCTCGCACAGGTGCTTGGTGTTCACGTCGACGGCGCGGGCCACGAAGCTAGCCTCGGCCCCGAGCGCTACGGAGATCGGGTGGATCGGGTTGTCCACCGAGCCCATCGGCGTGGACTTGGTTTTCTTGCCCAGTTCCGAGGTGGGAGAGTACTGCCCCTTAGTCAGGCCGTAGATGCGGTTGTTGAACAGCAGGATTTTGATATCCAGGTTCCGCCGCACGGTGTGGAGCAGGTGGTTACCCCCGATGCTCAGACCGTCACCGTCGCCGGTGACCACCCAGACGGATAAGTCGGGATGGGCAATCTTGACGCCGCTGGCAATGGCCATGGCACGGCCGTGGATGCCGTGCAGGCCGTAGGTGTTCAGGTAATAGGGGAAGCGGCTGGAACAGCCGATCCCCGATACGAAAACGATTTTCTCCTTGGGGATTCCCAGGGTAGGCAGAACCTTCTTGGCTTGGGCCAGGATGGAGTAATCCCCGCAGCCGGGGCACCAGCGCACCTCCTGGTCGCTGGCAAAGTCTTTGGGGGTCAGATTCATTTGCAGGAGTGTGTCAGTACTCATATCTGCATTCTCTCCACGGTCTCTGCCTACTCTGCGGTGAATAACTAGCTCAGCAACTCGGTGATCTTGGCTTCAATTTCCCGAATCATGAACGGCTTCCCCTGGACCTTGTTGAGCCCTTGGGCGTCGATGAGGTACTCATCGCGGAGACGGCGGCGCAACTGCCCGGTGTTCATCTCCGGCACAAGTACTTGATCGAAGCGGCGCAGGATGTCGCCCAAATCATCGGGCAGTGGATTCAAGTAACGCAGGTGAGCGCTCGAAACGCTCATCCCCTTTCTGCGGCAGCGTTCGACCGCCGAGGTGATAGCGCCGTAAGTGCTGCCCCAGCCCACCAGCAGCAGGTCGCCGCCTTGGGCGTCGCCGAGGACTTGGGTGGGCGGGAGGCTCTCGGCCACGCGGGCGACCTTCTCGGCCCGCAGGTTGACCATCCTCTGATGGTTGTCCGGATCATAGGAGACATCGCCGGTGATGTCCTGTTTCTCCAGACCGCCGATGCGATGCTCCAGCCCCGGCGTGCCGGGCAAGGCCCACGGTCGGGCCAGGCGGGCATCACGCATATAAGGGAGGAACTTGTCGCCGCTGGTGGGTCGCGCCGGGTGCTTGACGTCGAAGGTGGGCAGGGTTTCGACATCGGGAATCCGCCACGGCTCGGCCCCATTGGCCAAATAGCCGTCGGTCAGCAGGATGACCGGGGTCATGTAGGTGACGGCGATCCGAAAGGCCTCCAGGACCATGTGGAAGCAATCCGCCGGGGTCGCGGCGGCGAGGACCGGGAGGGGACTTTCGCTGTGCCGACCGTAGATGGCCTGGAGGAGGTCGGCCTGTTCGGTTTTGGTGGGCAGCCCGGTGCTGGGTCCGCCGCGTTGCACGTCGATGACGACCAGGGGGAGCTCGGTGATGATGGCCAGCCCCAGGCCCTCGCTCTTGAGGGCCAGCCCCGGCCCGCTGGTGCCCGTGGCGGCGAAAGCACCGGCGAAGGACGCCCCGATGACACTGGTGATGGCGGCGATCTCATCCTCGGCCTGGAAGGTGACCACGTTGTAGTTTTTATAGTGGGCCAGCGTGTGCAGGATATCGCTAGCCGGCGTAATCGGATAAGAGCCGTAGAAGAGGAGCTTGCCGGCCCGCTGGGCCGCGGTGATCAGCCCGAGGGCGGTGGCTTCGTTCCCCGTGATGCTGCGATAGTGCCCGGGTTCGATCTTGGCCTTGGCCACCCGAAAGTTGGAGGGGAACATCTCCGCCGTATCGCCGAAGTGATACCCGGCCTTGAGGGCGTTGATGTTCGCTTCCACCAGGGCCGGCGTGGAGGCGAACTTGGCCTCGATCCAGCGGCGCGTAGGCTCGGTCGGGCGGTTATAGAGCCAGTACACCAACCCTAACGCGCAGAAGTTCCGGCAGCGCGCAACGGCCTTGGCGCCCAGACCGAGGACTTTGTTGGCCTCGGCGGTGAGTGTGTCGATCGGGACTTCAAAGACCTGATGCCCTTTCAGGCTGCCGTCCTCGAGGGGGTTGGTCGTATAACCGGCTTTGGTCAGGTTGATCTTGGTAAAGGCATCCCGGTTGACCACGAGAACGCCGCCGGGCTCGAGGTCGCGGAGATTCATCTTCAAGGCGGCGGGATTCATCACCACGAGGGCATCCACCTGGTCGCCCGGGGTGTGGACTCGTTCCCGGCTGAAGTGGATCTGAAAACCGCTGACCCCGAACAAAGAACCCTGCGGCGCCCGGATTTCGGCCGGGAAGTCCGGCAAGGTGCTCAGGTCGTTGCCGCAGTAGGCGGAGGCGTTGGTAAGCTGGGTGCCCGCCAACTGCATCCCGTCGCCGGAGTCGCCGGCGAAACGCACCACTACGCTCTCAACCTCATGGGTGGCAACGGTTTTCCCGTGTTTGGTCGCCGTGGACATCGCTGTTTGGTACCCAAAGCCGCCCAAGTATTCTTACAGGAGGGTAGGGCTTTGCGGAGAATAATTCAAGCGCGGTCCCGTGATTGAGCGGTGCGAAAGGGGGCTGTACAATGCGGCCGTTCGCGCCAGGGTCTACGTTCTCAGAGCTTCTGACAGGGCGAATGTGGGACCAGCTATCCAGCCGGTCGACAGGCTGGAGAGCCTGCCCAGGAGGGTCTTACTGCTGGAAGCTCTTAACTGCTGCGGCCGGATCACAGGCGGCCCAGGGGCGAGGAGTGCCGTGATGTTGAA
>JAZDKM010000068.1:0-2539 GCA_043803085.1 Planctomycetota bacterium | reverse complement strand
TTCGCCGGGGTGATGTGCCGGAGATGGTCCGCGAGCGCGGACCCTACCGAACTACGACACGCCAAACCTTCCACCGCGCGCCTTGTACCCCTTCGCGTAGCGACTACAATCCTACCCACAAGAGAAGCTCTGAGTTCAAAGTTCCGAGTCAAGAGAGCATCCTCGGGACTTCGAACCAGGAACTTTGAACTAATCTGGACGGAGATCGATGGCCCAACGCAAGTTTCTGATCACCGGGGCGTTGCCCTACTCGAACGGACGGCTGCACGTGGGGCACATCGCGGGAGCGTATCTGCCCTCGGACATCTACGTGCGTTATCTACGGGCCGTCGGCGATGACGTGCGCTACATCTGCGGCAGCGATGACAACGGCGTGGCCGCCCTCAAGACCGCCCGCGAGGAGGGCCTCTCCGTCGAGGAACTAACCGCCAAGTACAACCACGCGCAGCAGGTGGCGTTCGCGGGGCTGGGCCTCCATTTCGATATCTACGGCGGCACGCATCAGCCCGGTTTCGTCGAGATGCACACCCGCATCAGCCAGGAATTCTTCCTGAAAATCCACCAGAAGGGCTACTTCACCAAACGCACCACCAAACAGCTCTACGACCCCCAGGTCGGCCAGTTCCTGCCCGACCGCTTCGTCAAGGGCACCTGCCCGATGTGCAGAAGTCCCAACGCTTTCGGCGACCAGTGCGAAGGCTGCGGCCGCTCGACGGACCCCCTCGAATTGATCGACCCCAAGAGCACCATGAGCGACACCACACCTGTGGTGCGCGAGACGGTCCACTGGTTCTTGCGGCTGGACCGGCTGCAAGGGCGGCTCACCGAGTGGCTGCGTTCCAAGCGCGACCCCGGACCGTGCGGCGCGGCCTGGCGCCCGATCGTGCTGAACCAATCGCTGGGACGCATCGAGGCGGAGGGGCTGCCCGAGCGGGCCATGACCCGCGACCTGACCTGGGGCGTGCCCGTGCCGCTGGACGATCCCGACGCCAAAGGCAAGGTGCTGTACGTCTGGTTTGACGCGCCGATCGGCTATATCTCCTTCACCGCGGTGGATTGCCAGCGCCGCGGCGAGGGCTGGGAGGCCTACCGAGACTACTGGATGAACCCGGAGCGCAAGATCGTCCACTTCATCGGCGAGGACAACATCGTGTTCCACGCCATCACCTTCCCGGCCATGCTGGCGGCCACCCACGACAGCGACTCGATTCAGGGCGAGGCGGGCGAGCACCAACTGCCGCACAACGTGGTCTCCAACAGCTTTCTCAACATCAAGTACCCCGGTAAGGAGGAAGAGAAAATCAGCAAAAGCCGCGGGACGGCCATCTGGATCGAGGATTACCTCAAAACCTTCGATCCCGATCCGCTACGCTATTATCTCACCGCCATCGCTCCGGAGCAGCAGCGGACGGCCTTCGACGTGGACGACTTCATCAACCGCAACAACACGGAACTGCTCAACGTGCTGGGTAACTTCGTGAACCGCACGACGGTCTTCGCCCACAAGTACTTCGACGGCAAAGTGCCGCCGCCGGGGACACGCGACAGCTTCGACCGCGCCCAACTCGAGGCCTGTCGCACGGCCGCCGAAAACACCGCCGATCGGCTGGAGAAGTGCCATTTCAAGGCGGCCCTGGTCGAGGTGATGGAGCTCGCCCGCTCGGGTAATGTGTACTTCGATACCACGGCCCCCTTCCGCTCGCGCAAGACGGACTTGGAGGCATGCGGGCGGGCCATCAATATCTGTCTGCAAACGGTTCGGACCCTGACCACACTTATAGCCCCGTTCCTGCCCTTCTCCACGGAAAAGTGTCTGGCCATGTTGCGGCTGAATCAGGGGGCTTTGCGGTGGAGTGCCGCGACGGAAGAACTGCCGGCAGGTCACGCCCTCACCAAACCGCAGATGCTCTATAAAAAGCTCGACGCGGTCGAACTCTTCGGCGGATAGCTGTGGGCACGATCGAGCCGCGGGCTTTGGCGCGCGCGGTCGTGCGAACGCTCAACGGATCGTGGGCTTCTGCAACCGGAGGAACTAGAGTCGTGCTTATTCGCCCCGAAACGCCAAGGGATAACGTCGCCGTCCGGCACGTGAATGAGTGCGCTTTCGGCCGACCGAACGAAGCCGTTCTCGTCGACCGCATCCGCCGTACCCCTTACGCCGCCGTGTCGCTCGTCGCCGAGACGGAGGGCCGAGTCGTCGGGCACATTCTCTTCACGAATGTAACCATCACCTCGGCCACGGGCCCATCACCGGCTGTCGCCCTCGGACCGATGGCCGTCTTGCCGAAAGACCAGCGAAAGGGTGTCGGCTCCGCTCTGGTCCGGGCCGGTCTCGACGCTTGCCGCCGTGCCGGATACGCTCTGGTATTCGTGCTCGGCCATCCCGACTTCTATCCGCGCTTCGGCTTTGTACCCGCACCACCGAAGGGTCTGACGTGCCTCTGGCCGGTTCCGGAGAACGTATTTATGGTGGGGGAACTGACGCTCGACGCCCTCCGGGGCCGCCACGGTCTTGTCCGGTACGCCCCCGCGTTCGAGG
>JAZDKM010000067.1:0-2398 GCA_043803085.1 Planctomycetota bacterium | reverse complement strand
GGTTTCGTTCGCGCCGGCCGGGTTCACCTTGCGGAACTTGTGGCTGATGATGTCCGGGACCGCCAGGATCGGCACGTCGAGACACCAGGCCATGAACCCGATAGGCTGCTCGCAGTAGCCCCAGCAGGCCGCCGTGTCCGTCCAGCCGCCAAGGCGGTCGAAGATCGGGCGCGGGAAGGCGTAAAACCCACCGAACGGCTGCTCGACCTGCACGGCCTCGCCCGGCGTCATGCCGCCCTCCGGCTGGCAGAACCGCACCCCGAGCCGGCCCCGGCGGTGGAACCGGAACGCCGCACCCCAGCCCTGACACCCGTGGTCCTTCTCCTCGCCCTGGACGCCTGCACACGTCACGGCCTGGTACTCGTGGGCCGTCGCCAGAACGTTGCCAAGGGCCCCTGCGGGCACCCGCATGTGCGCGTCCGGGTAGAGCAGCACGTCGCCCGTGGCGTGCTTCGCCGCTTCGTTCGCGGTTACGCCTCGGCCTGCGTGGCGTCCCATGCGCAACACCTCGACGCCCGAGGGCATCCCGTCACAGCACCCGTCCGGCGCCCCGTCGTCACCGACGATCACCTGGAGCCGTCCGACCTCGTCCCCGTGGTCAAGGATACTGGCCACGGTCTTGCGCACTTCGTCGCCTTCCTTGTGCGCGCAGACGATCACGCTGAGGGAGTGCTGCTTCGCTACGTCCGGGTGGATTGCCCACCGTGAGCCGATGCTGCCCATCGTCGCCTCCGATCAAGGAACAGTCGGACGGGTCGGGTCCGCACCCGAAGCGCCGCCGACACCAACAGCGTAACGAGTTCCAGTTTCCGGTTCAACCGCCTTTTCGCATTTTGCACAGTCCAGGAACGTGATTCCTTTGGGATGGACCGGGCACGTGAACACCTTCAGTTGCACGCGGCGGTTCCCGCACGTCGGGCACTCGCGCGTGCCAACCTCCGCCCCACGGTGCGAGCACAGCCGCAGGCCGCCAGGAGACGCCGCAGCGGGCCTTGGGCCGAGGGCCACGCCCGATACGTCATGGACGAACTCACCGGGGCCTGGAGGCGTCTTGTTCGCGCCGTGCCGACACCAGGCGCAGGGGCCTTTGGGGCCGGGGAGTACGCGCACGCCAATGCGGCGGCACTTCGCCAGCTTCTTGCCATTGGGCACGGGATCGAGTTCGCCGCAGTCCATATCGTCCTCACGCGAAGTTCGGGGTGATGGCACATCCGAGGTCTTCAGGAGCGCAGTCTTCATTCCCTTGGGATACGAGAGTCATTGCGCCGCTGAACTGGCACGGATCACCCGCGCCATAGGAATCCTGGAAGAACCAGAATGTGTTGGAGTCATGCCAGATGCGGCAGTTGATGTTCCCGCCAGCGAAGAACACGTCAGCTTTGGGGTATTGGTTCGGCAAGTCGCCGCTCCAATACCACGTACAGAACCCGACATGCCTGTCGAGGTCATGCGTTCCGGCAAGCTCATCATGGCACGGGCTTTCGGGCGGCACGCCATCAATCTCGATCGTCCACGAAATGGGCGTGTCGCCTACGCATGTTCCGCAGTCGGGGCCTGCGGCGAGTACCGGGTCTTCCGGTGTGCCACCTTCGCAAGTATTTGTATCTGCACACCCCGTGTCCACACAACGCACCAAAATGTCGAAAAGGTCATCCGTGGGCGTGCAGGGATCAGGATCGGGGGCTGTGGCCCAATAGATGTTGCAGTCGTCCGCATGTTGAAGGAATAGCGTCCACTGATAATGCCCGGGATAACCCGAAACCGGCTCATAGTAGAGTTCAAGGTACGGATTACTCCCGGGCGTTCCAAACCATTTGACCCACGCGCACGGTTCCCTTTCGTGTGGTGGATCAGCATCCCACATTACCGTGTGCATTCCATTATACGTCGCAAAGTCGCCCATCAGCCCCGATAGAAACACAGTGTACTCGCTTTGCATGGGCGGGTCGCAGGAATTACAGGTTATACTCGGGGTGGTTGGGTACGGTTTGAACAGCCCGATCCCGCCATCCGTCATCCGCCCCGGAAAGGCGAACTGCGCGTCCGCGTCCGCCGGGGCCACCCGCATGAGCGCAATGCTCCCGTCCGTCGTCCGAAACGGCAATGCCAGTTGCCCCGTGGCCGTGACGCTGGCTATTGGAAGGATACCCCGCTTCCCGTCCGTCGTTCGGCCCACAATCCCGTACTCGCCGTTGCCGATGGTCATGCCGTTGTCGTACTCGTGGACGTGCTGGTGCTTGTACTCGTGGACGTGGTAGTCCCGCTCAGCGCCGACGCCCCGTAAATCGCAATCTGGTACGTGATGTTGTTCGTGCCTGCGTCGATCTTCAGCTTGTCCCCGGTCCCGGCAGTCACGGCCAGGCCGTCTACGGGACTGTGCCAGATCTCAAACCCGCCC
>JAZDKM010000066.1:0-17367 GCA_043803085.1 Planctomycetota bacterium | reverse complement strand
GGCGATGCCGTATCGCCGTCGATCGGTCCGCGACAGGCGTTCGTCGGCGGCCCCGCGTCCCGCAACGTTACCGTGGGGCTGTCGTCCTCCACGGCGACGCCCGGCTTGAAGACCGGGAGCTTGATCGTGGACAACACCGAGCTGACGTCGGCCGGGACCGGCTCGGGGTCGGCCGACGGCGACGACACCATCCAGGTCCAGGCGGAGGTCCTGGAGCATGCGGAGGCCTCGTTCGATGCCCTCATGGACACGAACGGCCTGACGATTGCATTCGGCACCGTCCAGGCGGGAAGCGGCCTCCATACGCAGGGCTTTGTGATCTATAACCTCGAGTCGGCTCCTCCTTTCACGGCGGCCTTGGATGTCGACGCGATCGACTCCGCCGGTGACACGTTGGTTCTCTACACCGATGCGA
Source organism: Planctomycetota bacterium (assembly GCA_043803085.1). GTDB lineage: Bacteria > Planctomycetota > Phycisphaerae > UBA1845 > UBA1845 > JAAEQG01. The sequence goes on along the minus strand of JAZDKM010000066.1, from coordinate 16,952 downwards.
GCGTCTTCTCCAACCTCGCCGCGGGCAGCAGTGTCGGCTTTAATGCGTTTCTGGATGCGAGCGCCGCGTCGGGCATTTATCAAGCAACTTACACATTTAGCGTTTCCGACGCGGACCTGCCCGGGGCCCAGCCGGGGACCGTGCTCGTCCTTACCCTGACCGGCGAAGTCGTTCAGCCGTCGCTTTTCCCGTTCGACGACGATGGCGACGGTGACGTCGATCTGACCGACTTCGCGCGGTTTCTCTTGTGCTTGGATGGTCCGGCCGGTGGGCCGCTCAGCGATCCCTGTCACAACCACGATGCCGACGGCGACGATGACGTCGATCTGCACGATTTCAATGCCTTGCAGGTGCTGTTCACGGGCGGATAGGCAACGGAACGTAGCCCAGGCGACCCTTGACATCTCGCTCCGATCCGGTGGCGGGTGGCGTGGACCCTACAGAATGCGTCGGGCAGAGCCCGACCTACTGGTTTGCCCCAATTCCTGGCGCCACCCGATTGAAGCTCCCCCCTGACAAGCCTTGCGATCCTGGTAGAATCCCGACCAACGCTGGCTGAATCACAGGCTCCCCCAGCGGCCCTGGTAGGGCGGAAAGGCCGGTAGCGTATGAGCCGTACACGTTTTGCAGCCGTCTTCGGTTTGTTCACGCTCCTCCTGGCAGTGACCGCTGTTTCCGGCGGTCCCCCGGTCGCGGACGAAGTCATCGTGGCGGGATTCGCCCCCCACATCCAACCGTGCCACGCCGGGCAGATCGACTGGACCGGCGGGTTCATCATCGCCGAAGGCCGCGGCATCGCCGAGAGTGCGGACCAACAGGGCCAATTGCTGGCCCAGCGCGCCGCCACCCTCGATGCGGCGGCCTGTGCCCTGGCCATCGCGGCGGGCATCAACGTCGACGCCCACGGGCGCGCGGGCGATGTCCGCGACGGCCGCGTGATGATCGAAGGGGTCATTAAAGGCCACGAGGAGGTGGAGGCTGCATGGCGGCCCGATCTGCGTCCGCCTGAAATGCGCGTGCGGTTGCGGGTGCCTTTATGGGGTGTCAAGAGTGTGTCCGCGGTCTTCTATGACTTGCATTGCCAGCACGTGTCGCGGAGCGGCGCCCGCCGCGTCCCGCTGGTCACTGACCGCGTCGATGTTTCAGACCGCGTCCTGGTCATCGACGCCCGAGGTACGGGGACGCAGGCGTCGTTGTTTCCCATCGTGGTCACCCAGGGGGGAGACCTGCTCTATGACGTCGGCCGACTTCCGGCAGAAAGCGCGCGCGGGCGGCCGCCGGCCCGGTTCGTCGAGACGGAGATGACCTTCGAGCAACTCCGGGCGTGGGCCACCCTGCCGCACGTGCGGCTCGCGTCCTACACGGAGCCAGGCGCCGGGGCCCCTCCCACTACCCAACCCCCCGCCACCCAACCGGCGACCACGCAACCGTCTTCCCAGCCGGGGGAGGAGTCGCGGCGGCGCGAGCGACGCCGCGTGGTGATCAAAGCCGTGGCCGCCGGTGGGGAGCAGCCGGCGCGGATTGTGGTGACCGCGGAGGATGCCGAGAAGCTGCGCCGCAGTGCGGAGGGCGCCAGCCTGCTCAGTCAAGGGCAGGTGCTGATCGTGGTGGATTCCGCCGCCGCCGGCATTCAAGGGCGGCGCGGGCCGGGGATGGGCGAAACGCCCGTGCTGGCCCACGCGCTTCGGCCATGAAGGCAGACGACCACAGCGCAACCAGTTACCTCGAGCATCGTCCCCTGCTCACGCCGTTGCAGATTCGCCTGTTGGGCGTCGGGGGCCCCTTCCTGGCCGCGTTGCTCGGTGTCGGTCTGACGACCACTCAGCCGGTCCAGCGCCTCGAGAATGTCACCATCGACTGGCGGTTTCGCGCACGCGGCCCGCTGCGGGTTCGGCCGGAAATCGTCATCGTCGCGATAAGCGAGGAGACCCGCCGAACGCTGAAGCAGGCGGACCGCCGCTTCGAGCTGCGCGAGCACCTCCCCGACGCTATCAATCATCTGGCCGACGCAGGCGCCGCGGTCATCGGACTTGATTTCTGGCTCGAAGACCTCATCGACCCGGCTACCGATCAACGTCTGGCTGAGGCCGTCGCCCAGGCGAACGTGCTCTTGGCCGTCACCCATCAGGCCGGCTGGGCAAAACGGGCCCCGCCGTTGTTCCTGGAGAGCGCGCCGCCGGAAGGCAGTATCACGGTATATCCCGACTCGGACGGCGTCCTGCGGCGGCTGCCACCGGGCTTGTGCCTGGCCATCCTCGACGACGACGGCACTCTCCAGCAGAACATCCCCCATTTCCCGATCATAGCGGCCTGGTTTGGCATTTTAGAGCGCGACGCCGAGGCGACTATTGCGTGTGAGGACCTCGGGATGCGCCTGGGCGGACGCACGATTCCCGGTAGGGCGCTGATCGATTATGCGTCGGTCCAACCGGAGGCCTGGACCACGCTGACGTTCGAGGACGTGGTGCGCAACCGCTTTGACCGAGCACGAGTGGAGGGGGCCATCGTGCTCATCGGCGGCGTCCGCACGATCGAGGATTCGTTCCCCGTGCCGCTCTCGGAGAAATCCGTCCCGGGCCTCTATTACCACGCCAACGTCATCGCACAAATCCTGGACCAGCGCTGGTTTCGGGCATCACTGACGGAAAGCCCCGCGGGGCTTTGGGTGGTGGCAGGGCTGGCGCTGGCCGCCGGCCTGTTCTCGTGGAACCAACGCGCGTGGTGGCGGCACCGTCTGAGTACCCTCTGGTTGGTGCTCTACCTGGGCGTCGGAATCGTCGTGTTTCTCGGCGGCTGGACCTACGTCTCCTTCGCCCTCTTTGACGCGCATATTCTCGTTCCCGTGGCTGCGCCCGTAACGGCCATGGGGCTAGCGCTGGGTACGGGTCTGGCCGCCCAGTGGATCATCCTGAGCGCGAACCTGCGCCGGCTGGCGGAGCGGGCCCGCCGGATCGAGACCATGCTGGGGCAAAGTGTTTCCCGAGCCGTCCTGGAGGCGATCCAGGCCGATCCCCACGCCATCGAGCGTACCCAGGTGCGCGAGGTGTCGGTCCTGTTCTGCGACTTACGCGGGTTCACGGCGACGGCCGGCGAACTCGCTCCCGAACAGGTCGCCGCGTTGCTTAACGAATACTTCAACCATATCACCTCGGCCATTTTCGAGCACCACGGCTTCATCGACAAGTTCGTGGGGGACGAGGTGATGGCGGTCTTCTCGGTACCGCTGGCCCAGCCGGACCATCCCGTCCGCGCCGTCCGCACGGCCGTCGCCATTAAACGACGCCTCGCGGAACTCAACCGGCAGCGGACCGGGCGGGGCGAGAAGCCGCTGACCTGCGGGATCGGGATTCACACCGGAGTGGCGGCGGCGGGGCACATCGGCTCGCGCGAGCGCTGCAACTATACCGTGGTCGGCCACACAATCAATCTGGGGGCGCGGATCCAAGGCTTCACCACGGGCGGGGAAGTGCTCATCAGCAAAGCGGTCCACGCCTGCCTGCCGGACGACTACCCGGTCACTTTCTGGAAGCAGGTGGAGATCCGCGGCTGCACCGGTCTGTACGGCCTCTACCGGATCGACGAGGACCAGGCGCCTGCCGGATGATGTCCCGGCGGGCGTCGCGCTGGCGGCACTTCGGCTCGCTTGCCGTTACGGCCCTTTGTGACATAATGCCGCGGGGCCGTTCTGACGGTCTGGAGAGGTGCCCGAGTGGCCGAAGGGGCACGCTTGGAAAATCCGAAGGTCATATAAAAACCGCATTTCGGACACCAAGAAAGGCATTTTGTTTCGCATTTAGGTCACAGTTTAGGTCGACCTCCCTCGTAGACCGAACCCCGTCAACATAAAGGCGGCGGAATAGGAGCCGGCGGCAGGCTCCGCAGCGCGCTACGGGACCGGCCCAGCCCGCCGGCAGGCCGACGGGCAGTGATTCTTTTTCCGCTAGGGACTGGCTTGACGTCGTGCGAACGAGTCGATATAAATGGGGAGTCAACTGCTGCCCGCAGGAGGTCCGGGAGGGAACAAGAGCGGGCCTACCGAAGTGGCCAGTCCATCTGCTACTGCAGGAACGGGATGAGGAATTCCCGGTCTGGGGCGCATGTCAGCCCATCAGGTTCTCGCGCTTGTGAAGTCGGCGCAGCGGCGTGGCTCTGCCCATGATAGAAGTTCAGCACTCCGCTTAGCAGCTTGCGGCGATCGGCGGGCGAGTTCAGGTACCGACCGCCGGAGACAAATCCAATCTCCCGATGTGTTGGGGCTACTGCCCACGTAGGTTGCGACCTGGCGGCGGCGTAGCCGTTGGGGTTGAGCGCTCATGCGCGGAACCTTAAACGCGTGGGCCCTCGACCCGGCTGCGCACGGTTCTTCTGGCCGTGCGGACCGACGTCAACCCACGCAACGAGGAGAAGCAATGGGCCAACTTCGAAAACAAAGTAGATCTGGCCGTGAACGCGGGACGGCCAAGAGTGTCACCTCCGATTCTCGGGCACGCGGCATGAAGAGCGAATTCGACAACACCGCGACGCTCGCCGCCGCCAAGGTGGAAGAAATCCCGTTCAAGCAAATCGACCTGACAGACACAAGCTTCGAATTCCGCGACGGTGTGTGTCCGCCATGCTCGCCCGACGACTTTGAGGTGGTGGACGGTGTCGTCGATCTCGCCGCGGTACCCCATCCCGGCGTCCTGCTGCCGAATGCTGATGACGACAGGTTTCGCATCGTCCACAGTTTCGGCCGGTTGGACGTAATGCAGGACAACCCCGCGATCAAGAAAGTTAGATGCTTGGTGCTGCGAACGGTGCCGGAAGAGGTGGCCGTCTTGGTGGCAGCCAGGATGAATTTGGGGCACGGCCGAATGCTGACCACCGGCGAAAAACGCAGGTGTTTCGTGCGCGAGCTGGAGGCTCAGAAAACCGGCGGCTACGCGCTGCCCAGCAACCGCGAGTTCGGGCAGATTTACGGCTTGTCCCACGTTACTGTCGGCACGTGGCGGGATGAAGCGATGGGTGCTGCCAAAAAGCCCAAGCAACCCGCCGGCGGCGGGGGTACTCAACGGAGAGCGAAGGCAAATCCGGGCGATGATGATGGGAAGTCGCGGAAGGGCGCGGCCCCCCGAGCGACCAGCCCGCTCGAAGCGGCGGCTAACCTGAAGGCCGCCGCACGGGACCTCGTGGAGGCCGTGGATCGTGACCAGCTTGGCGAGGACGAACGCGAGCTCCTCACCCGAGACATCCGGGAGGTGCGGGAGATGCTCCGGCCACTCTGCGGGCAGCTCGACCCGCAGATGGTGGAGGCCGCACGATGAACGAATCAGCGTTACTTCGCCGCTACAGAAGGCTCGCTTGGCAGGACCCTGCTCTGGGGATTTCTCAGATGCTCGGCTCCGCCGAGGGTAAGATTGGTCCGAGCAAAACGACCCGGGTGTTTAACCTCCCCATGTTGGTAACATGCTACGCTGCCGACGAGAACGGCGCTACGATCGCATCGGCAGCGTGTCGACCCCTCTGCTATGGCTGGGCACTCCTCCGGAAGTTTAGGGGGGGCGTGGGCAAACGGGCCGATAGGAACTTCCGCTTGCTTTCGCGGCCGGACTGGCCCGACCTGATGATCGCGGCCATCCGCGTGAACGACGTCAAGGCACTCCGCTTGCACTCCACGGGCGATTTCTTCGCCGAAGCGTACATCCTTGGCTGGCGGTACATCGCCCTCGCGTGTCCTGACGTAGCGTTCTGGGGCTATACGCGCGCCTGGTCGAGGCTGTGCCTGGTCCCGGCGCTGGCCAAATTGGCGGCGTTACCGAACGTCCGGCTCTTGCTGTCGTTCGATCGGACGATGCCGGAACCTCCACACATTCCGAACACCGGTCTCGCGTACATGTCGGTGCATGGGGAGGATGTTCCTCCGTGCCCAGTGGGGGTCGTTTTTCGAGCTTCGTTAGAGCGCACTGTGCAGCGCGTCATGGGCAATCCGCCCTCAATCGTGTGCCCGCACGAGAACGGCGCAGCTGAGGATGCGCCGGTATGCGTAGAATGCGGGCGATGCCTGCCCGCGGCCCGCTTGCCTGTGGTGGCGGCCGGATAAACGTGACGGCGGCTCTGGGGCGGATCATCCTCCGCCCCAGGAGCCCGCCGGCGGGCCGCAAACGCCCGGCTCGGGCGCGTGCGACTAAATCGAGTGGGATGTGTTGATGTGCGGCGGCGGCCTGGTCACTTCGACTGGGCCGCCGCCCGTTTGCGCGGGGACTGGGTCCGGGGCGTGATCGGAGCCGTCCCGGCATCGCTGCCGGAGGGCCAGGTATGAGGGCCTCGTACGAGTGAGACGCGCAGACAGACACGCTGCGCCACGCCGCGTTACGCTGACGCGAGCTTGCGTTTGACTGGGACGAAGTGAATCTCTACGCGTTTGTGCAGCGCCGCCGCGATCCGGCGAAGCATCGAAAGCGAGTGGCCTTGATAGTCGGAGTCTTCCAGTTGGCAGATTACGGAAGCGGTCGTTCCGACCAGTTTTGCAAGGGCTCGCTGAGAGAGACCGGCTTTGGTGCGAAGGTCGTAAATCTTGTGGGCAACCTCGGCGTTGGCGAGTGCTTCTTCGAAGGTGGCCTGCTGCTCGGGGTCGTCGCCGATGTAGCGGTCGTAGGCCGCTTTTAGCGACTTGGACCGGAAGGGGTTCTTTTTCTTGGCCATGTTCATCACTCCGAATGCGTCTTCGGGGCTTTCTCGAACTTCTGTTTTCGTTCCACAGCGAGATCGATCTCTCCGGGTGGAACGGCTCGTTCTTTCACCAAGCCGTGCGAGACGATGGCAGCCGTTCGGCCCTGAAAGAAGTAGAGCATCCGATAGTTGCTGCCCTGGAGCCCGACGCGAAGCTCGTAAATCTCATCTCGCAAGTAGTCGGCCTCTGGCCGACGGAGTTCATGTCCGAGTTCCTCCAGGCGTTTCAACCGAGCCAGGCACTTGGCCGCGGCTTTCTTCTGGATGCTGTCCAACCAGTCCCGCATCGGGACCGAACCGTCGTCCTCCTTGAAGAAGACAACCTCAACCCGCGGCATAGCCGCCTCCTTATATGTTCGTAATTTTCCGAACAAAAGTCAAGCGCAATCATGGCTGACCACATCAAGTCCGTGTAAATACCGCGGAAAGGGTTCCGGCAGCAAGACGGGGGGGGCAAGAAAGGCTGGCATGGGGCGGGATGCGGCTGCGGGTGAGGTTACGAGCCGGAAACGCTACGTGAGTCAGTCGTCGTCGTAGTCGTCCTGGTCCGTGTCTTCGTCGTCGATGGGCTCGTCGGTGAAGAGGACCGTCAGCGTCTTTTCGCAGCTAAGGAGACCGACCACGTCCTCCTTCATGGCGATGGCGCAACAGACGGTCTAGGATTGCGGCGCGGCGGCGGCCTGGCCAGCTCGACCAGGCCGCCCGCCGGCGCGGGGACGGGACCCGGGGCGTGACCTGGTCCGCCCTAGCGTCACGGCTGGATGGCCAAGAATGTGGGTTTTTGGCGGGGCTTGCGAGCGGACCCAAGAGGCCTGGGGGTAACGGCGGACCGAGCGAACTGGTCAATTTGACCACCTTCGTGCGCGCCGTGACCAAGGCAGCTCGTAAACCTCCGAGAAGTCGAGAAACAGGCGCCTGACGCCCGCCGAGACGACGAGATTCAACCGTACACGCGCTCTAACAGCTCTCCGCGACTTTCCGGCCTGTCGGGCCAGCTGTCCAGGACAAAATCGAGGAAGTTGTCGAGATGCTGGACGATCGCGCCCGAACGGCCCACTCGCTCGGCCCGGCCGAAAGCGGCGGCATCATCGAGCCGGTGGACGACGACGGCCCCTCGCTCCCGGCCCGGCGGCCGCAAGACGAGACAGAGCCTGCGATCGTCGACGCTCAAACGCTCAAGAGCGCCGATGACTCGGTCCCAGGTCTTGCCATTTCTTTCCGCCGGCGACATGAAACCCTCCACACTGCCCTGATCGGGCAACAGGTGCGTCGCGAGGATGACCGGCGCCGCGAGTTGCCTGGACACCCACGGCAACGAAACGACGCCACCGTCCACCCAGTTGTTCATCGCTTTCGATTGGGCAAAGAACCGCGCGATAAGCTCGTTGATGCCGGAACGTGACAAACCACATCCCCCACCTAACCGCTTGAGGAGGCGGCGAGCGGTGAACTGTTCGAGCCGCTCCGATTGTTTCCGCTCCTTGCCGTTCCGGTAACGCAGGAAGGGGTTGAGCGCCAGGTCCCGCTCATCGAGGGGCCGGGTGTGGCCGCACTTGAGGCAGCGTTCGTTGGCGACAATGGGTATACGGTGCGACGCTAGGTGCGGCAGAAGGTCAACATCGAACCGGAAGCCGCCACAGGCAGGACAGGCTTGGTCGGTGCGGAAACGGGACCCGCCGAGACGTTCGGACTTGTAGCGTATTGGACGCGGAAACACGCCCGGCCGCGAAGCCATGAGCGGCCGGCAGCGGCCGAGCGGCTGGAGCCGTTTGATGTGAAGCCCGCTGTCGTCCACGGCGGCGGGCAGGGCTTTAGCGAGCAGACTGAGCAGCGCCTTCGGCCCGAACTTTGGGGCGTCGTGCCCGCTGACGGCGGCTCGCCACTCGATGTTCCACTGCCTCGACGGATCGCACCATCCGCCGCTGCGCGGGCCTTGCGGCTGATCGTGCTGCACCGGCCGGTCCGACAGCCCGAGGACGCTGATCCGAATAGCATATCCATGCTTCCCGTGATGGATGCCGATGGTCGCGATGCCATCCTGGATGCCGCCCGCACGCTGCATCTTGCGGATGACGCGGTCGTTTAGAAGCGCTCGGACGCGAACCTCGACGGCCTCGTCCGGGGCAACGTCGATCGCCACCACGCCCAGGGCTAGCCGGGTGCGGAGGCCGCGTCGCGTGCGGCTGCTCATACGCCGGCGCTCCAGCTCGGGCTCGCAGAGCCCGTGCCAGAGCGCGCGGTAAACGTTCAGAAGGCGGCGGCAGTGGCAGAACGGACAACTCGGGTGCTCGCAGTAGCGGCGGTTGCGCTTCGGGAGACGGGAGTTCGGCGGCGTACAGCCCAGGAGCCGCTTCGCGATCCTGTCGTCGATCTTGCCCTCCGCGAGCCACCGGGCGATGCGCCGACGATGGACTGCCCTGATGCGGAGAATCGACTTAGCCCAAGGTTCGCCCTTCGGTCGATGGTGGGTTCGCTGGAGCAGCCGACGGACGGCCTGCTCATCCCGGGCGGCGGCGAAGCGAACGAAATTCCGCTTCGCCGGGGGCTTGCGCAGGGGGCCGGGTGCTGGTAGAACGAGCGGCACGGTTCTTTTCCTTTCGGCCCGACGTAAACGCCCGCGAGGCGCGTCGGGCCGTTTTTTTGGCTTCGCGGACAGCTTACCACGATGGCCATCGCCGCGCCACTCCGACTGCCGAGGTGCGTCCTGATCCGCTTCTTCCCAATGCGCAACCCGCCCACGATCGGACGCGGCCGGGAGCCGCGTCCCGGGCCCGGGCCCCGGCACGCAACTTTGGTCGGTATTCGCCGGACAGCATCGCCGGGCGAGTACGCGGGCGGCATGTAGCGCGCTGCACGATGTCGCGGACAGCGGCCGTTTCGGTAACACGCGAGAATCACGTTTTGGCCGGAAATGCATCTATACCTACAGTAATACATGCTTACGCATAGTGTTCTTATTCGCTTCGCTCATAAGAGCAACTTAAAAGCGTATTCAGCGGCGCGAGGCGCCGGTCAGAACTTTTCATCGCCCCCACGGCGATAACGACCAGCTAGCGGCGAGTATGGCTATATGACCGCGGCGATTACAACCAGGTACCGGGGATCGCGCCCTTGTGGAGCCCCCTGCTCGCTTCTGACCGGGCAGCGGCGATTGCAGCCTGGCGATTACACCGTTATGCAGCGCGCTGCACGCTGTTGACCGGCGGTGGGCAATTCGACCTGGTCCGAATCTGCATTCTCGCCGTTCGTACCCATATCTTGTTGTTACTCGGGTACGCCACGCGACGGGGGGGGGGCGACGATCCCAACGCCCGCGACGAGGCGGTTGAGGGCCGCACGATGGAGATTCCCAGCCCGGCGTCGACGCACCTGTAGGGCCTGCTCGCCGGCTTCGCGGCCGCCGGGTTGTATCAGCACAAGCGGTTCCCCCACTTGGTCGCAACCCGCGTGGATTTGCGCTTCTTCGCCGGCAGGCGTACACTTGACTTCGGAAGACTCGGCGATGTCGCCGAGGTGGTGGCCCGAGAGAGCCGGCGGATACGTTCTCCGGCGGAACTGGAGTAGGCCGTCGAAGCAAAGAGTAGGACAGTTCCACCCTTGAGCGGCGTGTTGGAGGAACCTTTATGGCACCAGAGCTTGAGACTGCGATGTTCCCGGAAGCGGTAGCCGATTCCATCGGCCCCGGCCCGAGCCTGATGGGCCTAATGGAAACACCGGCCGGTACGGCAGAGCTTGTGCCGGATGCCGCGGACGATCCGGTCAGCCAGCAGCCCACACTTGATGTCGACGTTTTGCCAGCCGCCGCAGCCGAGAGCGGTGGCCCGCAAAGTCCGGCGGAGGCGTCTGCTCCCGGAGACGCTCAGCTCAGGCCCAGACCCTCGTGGGCGACGCACCTGGACCTCCGGACACGGACTGCAAGGGCCGATTACCTGCGGCGGCTGATCGCAGATGCGTCCGGCGGCGGCTCACCGGACAACGGGCGAGGAAACGCCTCGGCACCGAGAGCGGAAGCCAGTGCGGACGTGGAGAAACTCAGCCCGTCCCAGCAGGCCCAACACTTGGTCGACGAAAACGATTTGCTGGCCCTGTTGGGCACGGTTGAATCCTCGCCGGTGCGGGACGTGACCGCCGTGACCCTGCAACAGATCGCTGGTTGCGTCCGCCGGATGGCTGAGCAAGACCTCGATCTCCTGACCGACTCGCTGTTTGCGGTCATCCTGGGGACGGCGGGCGATTTGCTGCTCCGCTGCCGCTTGGTAATCAGCCAGGAGATCGCCAAGACCGATGCCAGCAGCCGGCGCCTCCCAGATCTACCCTGCCTGCTCGTCGAGCAGGGCTGGCTGACCCGATTTGAGAAGCTCAGCCGCTTTGTCACCGAGATGTCCGCGGCTCGCGCCAGGATTCGGCACGTGACCGGGCTGAACGAAGGAACTCCCCGCCGATCCCGGCGGCGAGGAGCCGTCTTGGATGACCCCGGCGCCGAAATGGATGCGTTGCTCGGGATGGCAGCGTACGCGCCGAAACCCAACGGCCGGGGCCATGAAGCGCCGGCGGCGTTTACCTTCCCTTAGAGCCGTAGCGGCGCATGGCTCGCACGCCGGCGATTTTCATGTGGCGAGCCCTCTCGCGTGTCGGGCTTTCGGGCGGATCCTTCGCGGCCTGCTCCACCGGGGCCGGTTTCCCGGCGGAGTTCACCACCTGAAGCGACCTGAAGATGACGCCGGTGCATTCCATCCCGTTCGAAGACAATTCTGACCTGCTCCAGCGCTGGCGCCGGATCGAGGCCAAGCTGCGGGAGGCCCGGCCCCTCCTGATGCACAACGGCGGTGTGTACGAACATCGCCGGCCGAACCAGGCCAGCGTCTGGGTCGTGAGATTCCGCCAGCGAGTGGACGGCAAACGGCGGTTGCGATGCGTTTATCTCGGCGAGGAGATTCTGGCCGAAGCCGCCCGCAACCTGATCCAACAGTGGCGGACCGAGGCCCACCCCCCGCGGGAGCGGCAAGTACAGCATTGGCTCCGCCTCACGGATTGGACGGCGTCCAATCTCGGGTACTCCCACCGCGCCCGTAAGCGTCTCAAAGCCGCCGGCGAGAAAGCCTTCAAAAACCCCCGCGAGGCCTTGCGATTCGTCTATGGCGGTTTCCGGGACCCCCACATCAGAGACGGCGGGAGGCCCGGCCGGCCGGCGAAGTCGGGTCTGTGGTGAATTCTGCAGGATTCCGCGATGCTGTACCTTGTGGGTGATCTACGGGATGGCGGGCGGTCTACGCCCTGATGAAGAACACTTCGCAGGGATTCCCAGAAAAAGCGTGCCTCCACAAACACCCCGCCCAAGGAACACCCCCGGCAGCTTTCCCAGAAAAAAGTTGGGCTGCCCGGGAAGCTGGGTCCGGCGGAGGAGCCGGCCGTAATGTAGCGCGCTACGCATCGCACTTGGGACCGATCGGCCCTTCTGCCGATTCGCCGCGGGGACGTCGCACCTGTGCGGATACACACTGGGACTCGCTTGCCGGACGCGGCGGCCGCCGGCATTTCGGGGCGGGAAGATGCTGCAGAGCAATACGCTGCGAAGCCGGCGGATCAACTCGGCGGCCATCGCCTGGCTGCGACGCTACTCAAGCCCGATTCGATCCACCCGAAACGTCCGCAGCTCCCCGGCTTTCCTGCAGTAGGCCCTGACGTATGTGTATCGGCCCGCCGGGAAGCAGGCCACCGGCCGGATCCCTCGCGTCGAAGTGTGGCTGGCGCATATTCCTTGAAGGAAGGGTCCCGGCACCGCCGTGCTGCCGTCTTGACCAGCTTGCACCCGCTCCTCCCGTCGCGACAATGCGCGTGTACCTCGTCCGGATGCAGAGGGAAACGCGTTGATGTTCAAGAAGTCTGGCAAGACTCAGAAGAAGGACGCACTCAAACAAGAGCCTCTCCTACAGGCGGGAGAGTCCGCACATAACGAGCTCCTTGACCTTCTGATCGAAAAGCTGCTGTTCGGGGCGCTGGTCATCGTTGTCCTGGGAGCCGTCACGTGGAGCCTATGGGTCGCGTGGTGGAGGCAGAAGGCCGTCCATCCTGGTTTTATGACCGCACTCACTCTCGCGGTCGCCATCGTTGGGGCCGTGAAGGTTCCCTCGGCATGGAGGCAGGCCCAGAATCTTCGGCTCGGCGTACGCGGCGAGCGGGCGGGCGGTCAGCGGCTGGAGGGATTGCGTACCAAGGGCTATCGCATCTACCACGATATTGTGGAGCCCGGCTACAACATCGATCACGTCGTCATCGGCCCCGGCGGCGTGTTTGTCATCGAAACCAAGACGATTCGCAAACCGGCGCGCGGGAACGCCAGTATTCAGTATGACGGTGACCGCGTATTGATCGACGGCCGGGAATCCGACCGGAATCCGGTATTCCGGGTGCGAGCCTGCGCGGATCGGATCGGGGACATCCTGGAGGAAGGTACGGGCCGGCGTTTGAAGATTCGCCCAGTTGTTCTCTACCCCGACTGGTGGGTCGAGAAGCAGCCCAAGGGTGAAACGGATAGCAGACAATTCGCGACTCAGGGGTACTATGGGTCTTGGGTTGTTGAGTTGTACAGCCCGATTTGCCTGCACAGCACGCTCGGGCACGTGACGCCGAAAGACAAGCCGGAAGGCCGCAAACGGGCCCTCTTCGCCGAGCGCGACCGCAAGCTGGCCGAGGCCCGTGAGCGACGAAGGGTCGCCCGACAGGCCGCTCGAGCCGCGGTTGCGTGAGGCAGGCCGAAAACGGTACGATGAATCACGACCTGGGCGGAGGACAGGGCAACGCTGGGAAACGACCCGAGCGCCGACCCAGGGGTCAAGACCGAAGTATGATTAAAATCCTCAATGTCTGTGGAGCACGCCCCAACTTCATGAAAGTCGCGCCGCTGGTGCGCGCGTACCGCGCGTTCCCCCATTTGCGGCCGCTGGTCGTCCACACCGGCCAGCATTACGACGCCGCCATGTCCGACCTCTTCTTCCGGCAGTTGGGGATCCCCGAGCCGGAGGTGAACCTGGGGGTGGGCTCGGCCAGTCACGCGGTGCAGACGGCGGAGATCATGAAACGCTTCGAGCCGGTGCTCCTGGAGCATCGGCCCGACTGGGTCCTTGTGGTGGGGGACGTCAACGGCACGCTGGCCTGCGCCCTGACAGCGGCGAAGTTGGGCATCAAAGTCGCCCACGTCGAAGCGGGCCTGCGCAGCTTCGACCGCACCATGCCCGAAGAGATCAACCGCCTGCTCACCGATGCGCTGGCGGACCTGCTCTTCGTGAGCGAGCCCAGCGGCGTTGAAAACCTCAAGCGCGAGGGCGTGCCCGACGCGAAGGTACACTTCGTCGGCAACGTCATGATCGACACGCTCAAGGCCAACCTGGCGCTCGCCGAGCACTCCCACGTCCTCGAGGACCTAGGCCTCGAACCTGGGTGCTACAACATCGTCACCCTGCATCGGCCGAGCAACGTGGATGACGGCGCCACTTTCCGCCGCATCGCCGCGGCCCTCGACGCCATTCAGCAGGACCTGCCGATCATCTTCCCCATGCACCCCCGCACGCGGCAGCGGCTGGGAGAGCTGGGATCGTCCGCCCCTTTTCAGGCTATGAAGCAACTGTGCCTTCTCGAACCGCTCGGCTACCTGGAGTTTCTCAAGCTGATGAGCAAAGCCGCGGTAGTCCTGACCGATTCAGGCGGGATTCAAGAGGAGACCACCATTCTCGGCGTCTGGTGCCTCACGTTGCGGGAGAACACCGAGCGCCCCGTGACTCTCACCTTGGGTACCAACACGTTGGTAGGTTCCGATCCGCAGCGGATCCTCACGGCGTATCGTCGTTGCCGGGCGACATCGGTGCCGGATGTTCCGGTGCCCGAGAAATGGGACGGCCTGGCCGCCGAACGCATCGCCCGCATCCTGGCTGAACGTCACCGCGCAACGTAGGGCGGGTTATCAACCCACCATCTATGGGACGGGCATCGCCCATTACGCTAGGGCGAGTTTCACCCGCCTCGGTGATTTCGAAGCGCGGGTCGGCCAGCGATTCGTCCAGCGCCCGCGAGTGTCTACAAGGCAACTTCGATTTGCACCGGCCGCAGCACTTCGAGCACCCCCTGCCCGAAGGCCCGGTCCGGTAAATCGCAACGCAGGGGCCTGCAGGCTCTCCATGCCAGACCCGGCTGCCTCTTCTACAACAAGGAGTGGGAGGGGGTCCGGGAGGCTGACCCCTGGGCTAGCCGCTATAGGAAGGCGGAAAATCCCCCTGGGGAGGATTATCGCCTAATAGTATGGCAGGAACAGGTGGCGGGGCAGTATAATGGCTCTGTGGCGCTGGAGGTCCACAGCCGGCCGAAGCCGCCGGTGATCGTCGGGTCGCCCCTTTGTGGTGAGGTGGGGGAGAAGCCTCATCGGCTATGCGTCCCGCCTATTCCAGGGGCTGCGGAGAGGATCCGACCCGAGCAATGCACGGCTCGATGTCAAAGCCGTTGTGCCCCGGCCGGCGAACTCATCGCGCGACCCGGCATGACCTCGCCGTCAGGTACCGCCCGGCGGCATAAGGTGGGGAAACAGAGATGACCCGCAGGTCCATTGCGATTGCGTTGGCTGCCACGTTGAGCGCGGCTGTCGTCCCGTCAACATCGGCTCAGACGCCGGACTGTAATTCCAACGGCGTGCCCGACGGCCTGGAGCCGGACTGCAACGGCAACGGCCTGCCCGATGACTGTGACCTCGCCGGCAAGATGTACTGGACGGACTCCGGCACCGACAGGATCCAACGGGCCAACCTAGACGGTACCGGCGTCGAGGATTTAGTCACGACCAGTTTGAGCATCCCGAGGGGCATCGCCCTGGACCTCGCCGCAGGCAAGATGTACTGGACAGACTCCGGCACCGACAGGATCCAGCGGGCCAACCTCGACGGCACCGGCGTCGAGGATTTAGTCACGACCGGCTTGAGCATTCCCAGGGGTATAGCCCTGGACCTCGGCACGGGTAAGATGTATTGGACCGACGACGGGAATAGCAGGATCCAACGGGCCAACCTGGACGGCACCGGTGTCGAGGACCTGATTGCGACAGGGTTGATCGGACCCAGCGGCATCGCCTTGGACCTCGCCGCAGGCAAGATGTACTGGACGGACCTCGGCCTGGGAAAGGTCCAGCGCGCCAATCAGGACGGCGCCGGCGTCGAGGATCTGGTCACGACCGGGCTGAACACCCCCGGCAGTATCGCTCTGGACCTGGGCGCGGGTCGGATGTACTGGACGGACGAGGGCACGCGAAAGATCCAGCAAGCCCACCTGGACGGGACCGACGTGGAAGACTTGGTGACGACCGGGTTAAGCCTTCCAAGGGGCATCGCCCTAGACCTAGCCATGGGCAAGATGTACTGGATGGATGCCTTCACCCGGAAGATCCAGAGGGCCAACCTGGACGGCACGGTCATCGAGGATCTGGTCACGACCGTGCTGGACACGCCCCGCGGTATCGCCCTGGCTTTGCCGAGCCCGGACTGCAACGGCAACGGCACCCCGGACGAGTGCGAGACTGACTGTAACGCCAATAGCATCCCGGACAGTTGCGACATTGCCATGGGCATCAGCGGCGATTGTAACAGCAACGGCGTCCCCGACGAGTGCGACTTGAGCGAGGGAACTTCCTCGGACGCCAACAGCAACGGAATCCCTGACGAGTGCGATTTCCCGCCACCGGCGCTGACCGGTGCCGCACCTCCGAATCAGGGCACGCTCTGGCGGACCCAAAAGAACTGCGTCCGGCTGACGTTTGATGGGAACATCACGGGGCCGACGGCTGCCGGGCAAGTTTTGATCCGGGAGCTGCTAGCGCCACCCGATCTCTTCGGCCCTGACCTGTCTGCCGGCTTCACCTTCACGGTGGAGAACGACGACGGCGGGAATCCGCGGATTCTCCGCATCAAGGACAATGCCGCCAACTTGAGCCATCGGAAATGGTACGGGATCACCAACGCCGGCGGTTGGACTGCGGCTGCGAGCTTCGAGGTGCAGTACGTCATGATGATGGGCGATGTGAACAACGACGGTTACGTGAAGAACGCGGACGCCAGCGCGATTTATCCGCACGTATCGCCCCAGCAGGTTCCGGACTGTTGCGCCTGGGAATATGATCCCACCGACCCCACCGATCGCGGCCGCTTTGATCTCAA
The DNA here is from genome assembly GCA_043803085.1 of Planctomycetota bacterium. Lineage (GTDB taxonomy): Bacteria > Planctomycetota > Phycisphaerae > UBA1845 > UBA1845 > JAAEQG01. The sequence goes on along the minus strand of JAZDKM010000066.1, from coordinate 54 downwards.
TGGGGATTGCTTCGTGAAGAACGCGGACGCCAGCGCGGTGTATCCGAGGGTGTC
>JAZDKM010000065.1:0-22306 GCA_043803085.1 Planctomycetota bacterium | reverse complement strand
CGGGCCTTGGCCGAGGCCTTGCAGGTGCCCATGACGAAGTAGCGTGGCACAGGCCTCTGGCCTGTGATTCCACCGGCGGGACGCCGGTGCCACGGCGCGAGAATCTCTGAATCGGACGGAGCTCTGATCCGACGGTTCTGTGATCTGAGACTTGAGGTTTCAGATTTCAAAGGCGGGCCGGGGCCTCTGCACCCCGGCCCGCTTTTTGCGCCGCCAGTCCCTTGCCAACGCCAAACCGGTGCGCTCGCTTGGGAGGGCGAGGCTCCTGCCGAGCCAAGTAGGGGACCGGCTCTTGGACGCGCGGCTCGCCGGGATGCTCGCTTTCTCCTGCCCGTGCGTTAGATTACGCAGGCTCGGTCCATCCCCGTTCAGGCACGGAGCAAGCTGGCGTATGGTAACAAGTATTGTGGGTCGGGGGCGCATCGGTGCGTGAGAGAGCCAGGGTCATCCACCCCCCGCCCCTGGAGGATTTGGTCGCCGCAGCGCTCCAGGGCTATCCGCGTCCCTCGGGGCCCGCGGAAGCGGCTCTCGTCGCGACGACGAGCCAGAAAATTCACGAGCACGCCCGGTCCCTTTGGGCGGAGGGGCCGCTGCCCCACGATCGGGTGGACTGGTTCTGCCGCATGTTCGCCCGGCTGGCCGTGACGAACCCCAGCCTGGTGCTCTTCCGGCCGTCTGCCGCTCTCGAGAACGGCTTCGTTGTGCTCCGCGGCATGACCAACACTCCGTCGATCATCGAAGGAGTGATGGAGGCGCTAGGCGACGTCGGAATCGAGCATGTCCGCGATGAGATGCGTGTCCTGCCCGATGCGGAAAGACTCGGAGACAGGCGCTTCGGTGCCTGCCAACATTCCCTGGCTCTGACCTTTGCCGAGCCCGGCGAGCAGGGGAAAGAACAGACCCAATTATTGTTCGGCGAACCGGTCTTTCTTCTGGATCGAGAAGGCGGCGACTATCTCCTGCACAGCGGCGACGGTTACTGGGGCTGGGTCCGCCAGGACGCTATTCACGCCATGACCGACGAGGAATTCCAGCAATATTCGGCGCATACCCAGGCGGTCGTGCTGGACGACATCGACCTCGGGTCGGTCCGGATTTTCCGAGGCGCGCGGGTGGCCGTTGACGGGGAGAACGTCGGCGGCCGCCTGACGTTGGTGTGGCCGGACGGCCGCAGGTCACCGCTACCGGCGTCCAAACTACGATCGGAATCTGCCGTGCAGAAAGAGGCGGCGGAGGCCCGCGTCCGGGCCGCCCTCGATCTACGGTCCACGCCCTACCTCTTCGGCGGGCGCTCCCCCTTGGGCCTCGACTGTAGCGGGTTGGTGAGCAGCGCCTGCGCGCGAACGGGCCTCGTCCTGGCGCGTGACGCCTGGCAACAGGCTTTCGCCGGTTCGCTGGTGGCGACGCGCTGGCACCGGAAGGGCCTGCGCGCCGGGGATCTCGTTTTCTTCATCGATGCGAGCGGCAAGATTCACCACACCGGCGTGGCCGTCAGCCCCACGCACTTGGTTCACGCCTCCCCGCCGTGCGTGCAGATCAGCAGCCTCCGGCCCGGCGACCGGCTCTATGACGCGCGGCTCGATCGGGCCTTCTTCATGGCCAAGAGACCATGACTGACGCGCTCAATATCCATGACTGGCAACAGGACGACGCCCGCGAACCGGTGCTCCGCGTGGGCGTGGTGCTGGATGACGATGCCCTTTCGACCGTCAAGTTGGAAATCCCGCACGCCGAATATGAGCTCGCCGCCGCGACCGGACGGGCCGAAACCCATAGCGCCGTGCGGGTCGAAGCCCGCCTGGCCGGCACCGGCGTCGCCATGCGCATCGGCGACGAAGCGGAGCGCACGTCCAGCACCTGGCGCCTCGCGCCCGTGCGTTCGCAACCGCTGCGGCCAGGCGCGGGTGTGCTGGTGCGAAAGGTCGTAGCCGGGCGCGGTTTTCACTGGCAAAAACAGGTGGACCAGACCTTCAACGGGCGTCTCGAAGTACGGCCCGGTCAGCGCGGTCTGGTCGTGGTAAATGAGCTTCCTCTGGAACAGTACCTGGCGGGAGTGATCACCGCGGAAATGAGCGGCAACTGCCCGGGCGAATTCCTGAAGGCCCAGTGCGTCGCCGCCCGCTCGTGGCTGCTCGCGTTCTCCGAACCGAAACACGCCGCGGAGCCCTTCGACCGCTGTAACGACGATTGCTGCCAGCGCTATCAGGGCACCGGTGGGCTGACCTCGGCCGCCCTGGAGGCCGTATCGTCGACGCGCGGACTGGCCCTGGTGGACGCTGACGGCCACGTGGTCGACGCGAACTACTCCAAGAGTTGCGGCGGGATCGTCGAAGCTCCCGAGCACATCTGGGACCGGCCCAAGCCCGGCCTGGGTGCGTTGGTGGATGCTCCCGCCGGGTCGCTCGCCCATCGGTTTTTCCCGCTCACCCCCGACCGACTCGACGAATACCTCGACGGCGCGTGGACCGTGGGGAGCGGCATCTACTGCAGCCCACAGGTGGTGTCGGAGACACAGCTCGCTCAATACCTGGGACGCGTGGACGAGACCGGAGGCTATTTCCGCTGGACGGTGACCTACCGACGCGCGGAGTTGGAGGCCCTGCTTCGGACCCAATTGACCGAGGCGTGCGACTTGGCGCGCCTCTGGGACCTGAACGTCGTGACGCGGGGACTTTCCGGCCGGGCCGGCGAGATGGCGCTCGAGTTCGAGGACGGCACCGGCCTGCACCACAGCCTCCGCGTGCAAGGTGAGTATCGGATTCGCAAAGCCTTGCACCCCAGGTTCCTGTACAGCAGTGCGTTCGCCGTACGCCTCGAGCGCGATGCGGAGGGGCTCCCCACGACGGTGACGCTGCGAGGTGCGGGGTGGGGACACGGAGCCGGCTTGTGCCAGATCGGGGCACTCGGCATGGCCCTCCAGGGTATCACTCGCGTACAAATCCTGGAGCACTATTTCCCCAGCGCCAAGCTGGAGCGCGTCTACCCATGACCACGAACTTCCAGAACGTCAAAGTTTCCATCGCCCTCATCCTGAGCCACCGGCTCCCTTACGAGCGTGCGGCTTTCGAGAAGGGCCTGAACGCGGCCCTCGGTCAGGACCATCCGTCGGTCGAGGTGCTCGTCGTCGACAGCCGAGGCCCGTCGGCCACCCTCGTCGTCGACCCGGCAGGTGGTGGCGACGCGGACCGCCTCCGCCACCTGCCCGGCACTTTCGCCAACCGGGCGGCGATGTACAACGTTGCCCTCCGAGCGGCCACCGGCGATTACTTCCTGGCCATCTTCAACGGCGAAAAACCGGTCCTGCTCCGCCAAACGGCGGTTCAGACCCTGGTCATGGCCGCCGCCCGGTACGAGAAAGTCGGTATGGTCTACGCCGACTACGAACGGATCGATCCTGCCGGCGGCCGCAAAGACATTCACTTATTGGATTGGCATCCCGGGCGCCTCCGCGACACGACGGACTTCGGTTCCGCGGTCCTTCTCTCGACGGCCGTGCTGCGCGAACTGGGCGGGTTCAACGAAAAATACCAGGCCGCCGACCTCTACGACCTCCGTTTGCGGGTGACTGAGAAGTACGAGGCCGTCCATATTGCCAATCGCTACGGCGGTGCCCTGTACTCGGTGGCAGCGCCGGCCAAGACGCACAACGTGTTCGACTATCTGCTGGCGGACAGGGCCGCCCAACTCGAGATGGAGCATGCCCTGACCGAGCACCTCAAACGGACGGGCGCCTATCTCGCCCCGGGGACGCACGTTCAGCCGGTGGCCTACGATGCCGACGAGCTGCGCCGGTTCAAGGACTGCGTGGCCAGCGTGGTCATCCCCGTCAACCACCGCCCGCAATTCATCGGCCGGGCGATCGAAAGCGTCTGGCGGCAAACGGTCCGCGAAGTCGAGATTATCGTGGTCGTGAACGGCGGCCATGACGATCCCACCGCGAATGCGGTCCGGCGCTATATGCCGAGCGGAGACCTCTATGATCCAAATACGCCGCCGGTACGCCTGATCATCGTGGACGTCAACAACATCGGCCTCTGCCTCAACGCGGGTATCTCCGCGGCCAAGGGCAAGTACTACGTCCAACTGGACTCTGATGACCGGTTCAAGCCCGAGGCCGTCGAGAAGCTGGTGAAGGTGTTCGATTCCGACCCTGCCATCGGCATGGTCATCGGCTCGTACGAGGTCGCCACCCTGAACGAGGCCACTGGCGAAATCGTCCCGAACCCGGAGATTCCGGTGGTGACCCACGAAGAGTGGACCCCCGACAACGGTCGGAACAACCTGCTGCGCGTCAACGGCGCCGGGGCGCCGCGCTCGGCCCACGTCAAAGTGATCCGTGAGGTGGGCTGGTTCGGCGTCAATGACGGTCCCTCTTGTCGCAACTACGGCGAGGACTACGACCTGGTCCTGCGGATCAGCGAGCGCTACACGATCGGACGGGTGTGGGAGCCGATCTACGAAGTCATCCGCCATTCCGGCGGGACCGATCACCGCATCGACCAGGCGACCGTGGACCGCAACGACAACGCCAAGGATCACATGAGACTGGCGGCCCTGCGACGGCGGAAGCGTCTTAACCATGGGGCGGCATCGGACGACTAGCCCGGGTGGCATGGCTACCTGCGATTCGCCACGGCGAATCGCGGGTAGCCATGTCTTGGATTACAATGCTACATGGTATGCCCCACACACCGAAGCAAACGGATTTCATTCTCATCGGAGTCGACGGCGGCGCCACCGAAACGAAGGCCAATGCCGTTGCCTGCGACGATTTCGACCATCCCACCTCATTTGTACTCCGCGCCGAAGCCGCCGCGCGCGCGTACGACCGTTTGCCCGACTTCGTACCCCTGCCGCTCACGGACCAGCTTGCCCAGCGCGACGCCGGTCCCCTCAAACTGACCGCCCCGGAACATGCCCAAGGCACGCTGTGGGTGGCGTCGACCGCCGAGGCGGTGGCCGACGTAGCCGGCCAGTGCGGCGCGCGTCGCGTGCTGGTGGGCATAGGCATGCCCGGCTTGAAGACCGCCGATGGACGCGGCAACTGCGTGGTCAACAACGGCCCGCGTATCCCCGACTATCTGAACCAGTTCGAGCAGCGCCTGTCGGAATTGAAGGTCGAGTTGGTCGTCCCGGTTGCCGCTCTGGGCAGCGACGCCGACTATTGCGGCGTCGGCGAGCTCTATGCCGCCGACGGGCTGTTCCGCGACGTGCCCAACGCTTACTACCTCGGTGGCGGCACGGGTCTCGCCGAAGCGCTGAAGCTTCACGGACGGCTGGTCACCTTCGACGAGGCCTGCGGGTGGATTCAAAAAGCCTGGCAGATTCCCTCCGCCCTGGGTCCGACGTTCGAGAAGCTGGTCTCGGCCAAGTCGATGAACGACGGCTACGCCCGCCTGGTGGGCAGCAGTCCGTCGGGCGCGCCGCGCTTCCCGGAAGCGGACGCGGCGGACGGGCAGCCGCCGGCCGTGGCGTGGATGGACACCGTCGCCCTGACCCTCGCGGAACTGATTTTCGAGCGACTGGACACGATTAAGAACGGCCGCCGCGAAACCGCGCATCGGGGCGACGCTTATCGCGCGCTAACCCCGGCGCACGAGTTCCGCGGTACTTCGCTCGATCGCGTGGTCATCGGCCAGCGCGTGGGGCAAATCTACGCCGACCCGCGTTACGGGCCCGTGTTCGGCGCCAAGCTGGATTCTTACTTGGCCGCGTACACGGCCGCGTCCGGCGACGCGGAAATGATCAGCCGCTACCTGGTGGACGACCCTCTCGAATCTGGTAGGGCGGGCTCTGCCCGCCATCTGCCTACCCGTGATGACACGGTCGGGTCAGCACCTCAAACCCGCCACATGCCTGCCGGCGACGACGCAGTGGCGTCGGTAGGCCAGACCGACCCCCCACGACTCAAGCCCGGCTTCGTGTGCGCCTCCAAGCTCCGCGCCGCCCCGGCCCTCGGCGCCGCCGTCGCGGCCGTGCAAGCGCTCCGCCAACGCTAGACCGGCGGGCTCGACCGGGAGGGCGAGGCTCCTGCCGGGAGGGCGAGGCTCCTGCCGAGCCATTTCGGGAGGGCGAGCCGTGGGGTTCATCCCCACGGTCTTCACCAGCGCCGGGATCAACCCGGCGGCTCGCCAGGGGGCTCGCTTTCCCACGTCAAGACAACCCGCAGAAAGGGCGTTGAAGAGGCACGTGCTGAGGGGCTTCAGCGCTACCCGGTGAGCCTGCGGTTGACGGGCGGAGGCACACGCGTTAATTCAGGATGCCGGCCAAGCCGAGAACTGTCGACGGCGGAGTCCCCCCGGTCGGGATAGGGAGGCAACCGCGCTGAGGGAGGTGCGCGTTTGATCAGTATGCGGACCATTCAGGAGATGGCGGAGCTGGTTGCACGGCGATTCAATCCGGAGAAGATCATTCTGTTCGGCAGCTACGCCAGGGGCCAAGCCGGCGAAAACAGCGACGTGGATTTGATGGTGGTGATGGATTCCGATGCCCCGTGGTTCCGTAGAAGCGTGCCGATTCGGCTGGCGCTGCTCGAGAAGTTCAACGAACCGGTGGACGTGATTGTCAGGCGCCCTTCGACCTACGCGCGGAATCGGGATACGCCGGATACGGTCACGCACGAAGCGGCGCAGCACGGCCTGGTGTTGTATGAGAAAAGAGTCGGGTGAAGTTGTGTGCGGGGGCGGACCCTGAGTTCCTGGATTTGCTCGGTGCCGCAGAGGTGCTCACCAAATACGCGGAGCCAAGCCGCTATCCCGCTGAGGAGGAGGAAACCGTCGGCGAACCCGAAGGCCGCGCCGCACTGGCGATCGCGGAGCGCGTGCGTACCGTGGTCCTGCGGAAGATGGCAGGGACCTAAGCCGCCCGGATCTCCCGTCGTTGCCGGCGGTCAAGGAGCGCGGGAATCCGGCGCTGTAGTGGTGGTCCGGTGCGGACATGTGTTAACCGCGGCCGGCCCTGGGGCGCGGAGGACTGGGTGCAGCGGACCTCCCGACGGCTGGGCCTGCTGTTTACCCTCAGGAACCCCGGCCGACCCGTGAAACGAAAGAAAAATGAGTGATGTCCCTTCTGTCCCCTTATCCCCTCCCTTTATCCCTTCGGGAGGCCGCCAAGCGGGTTCCTGATAAAGTGCAGGCGATGGTTGGCCGTGTTCATTCCTACCCTGCCGCTGTGGGGCACAAGTCTTTCATGTAACACCTGGAACAGTCTGGGCCGCGCGACTTGCACCAGCCCCTCCCGATTTCCCAACATGGAAAGTCCATCATGCCGGGGAATTCGGGATGAAGAGCCTTCGCTTTGTAGACGACTTGTTCCACCGTCGCGTCAGCAGGGCAAAGACCAAGGCGAGCAAACACTCGGCGGACGTGTACGTCTGCCGAGATGTCGATTGAGAAGTAATCGGCAAATGGGACTTTGAACTCGCGGGCCAGGCTGTTTGCAGCCATGCTCCCAATCTTTGGGCCGACGCCGTCGAACTCAAGGAAGCGATAGACGACCTCCGCGCTGGACGGCTTTCCCGTCCAAATGCGGGCGGCGTCGCCCGCATAGTCTTCGCTGATCCGCTGAACCGCCGAATGAAAGACCCCGCTCATCTTGTCGACGAAGCGATGCAGGGGTTCCGGCTCAGTCATCAGCCGAGTTACATCAGCCCGCGACAGCAGGCGAAGTTTTGCCATCGAGAACCCGCCGAGCTTCTCGGAGATTCGGTATGGGATGATCGATGCCTTCTCGGCTTTGATTTGGCGGTCCATCACGCAGGCCAGTACGAAGGCATGAGGGTGGGATGTCAGATCATTCAGCAAGGCGTTGGCATCCGACACCCTGGTGAACTGGATTGTCTGCTTCGGTGCACGGAACAGCGTCTGCCCGTGCTCAACCAGCCTGTCGCGTATTGATTTCTCGTTCATTCTTCTCCGGCCAACCTCTCAAATCACTGGCGGCGGTACGCCGTACCGTGGATTTGTTCTTTCACTCAATCCTTTTTCTCCCCGACTCGGTCCCGAAAAACAACGTAAGGATTCGCATTATCCTCGGTCACCACAAAGCAAATGCCGTTGCGTATGAGGGCCAGGGCAAAGTCTTGATCCACCCCCGCTTTTTGGAGATACTGCTTCAGCCGCCCGATGTTCTCTGTGAGTTCCGACTTGTTGGTGATCAGTTCCATGGAGACCTACCGCGCTCTACCAAGCCGCGAGTCCGGCTGACAGTGATTATACAGGCTGTATAATACCCGAACAACAGCCTGTTTCCTTCTGTATGAGAAGGCGCCGCGTCTTCTTTTCCATTCGTGCGACCCCTTTCATTTCAGGAGCTTAGCTCCTTCTATCGACGGAAGGGGGACATCCGTGGTCTCTCTCGTTTTGTCGCAAGGTGCCCAACGTGCCCCAGGCGTCAACATTCGTGATGTCCCCTTTTCGTTCTTTCGTGCCCGCTTTATCTCTCCGCAGGCTCCGCGCCCCACCAGCCCTCGGCGCCGCCATCGCGGCTGTGCAAGCACTCCGCCAAAGATAGGACCGGTCGGGAACTCGGGAACATTGCCACCGGCGACCCGTTCTGCCAGACTTAGAGCGTCCGAAGAGACTCCTCTCCCCGGTTGGGGGAGAGGTTGAGAGCGGGGGCCTCGCTTGGGGTCAAGCCCTTACCCCTGCCCCTCTCCCGGGGAGAGAGGGGAGCGGCCCTGCTGAGTTGAACGCTGTGCGCTCCCTCCCGGTCGCGGTTCGGATAAGATGCCATCAGCATGACCGACCACACTAGAGAGCCTGTCCCACAGGTCCGTGGAGGAATCGCCCGTGCAAGACCGCGGTCATTTCCTGACTGAGCTGCGCAACCCGCGTTCGATGCGGCTGGATCGCATGTCGGTCGCTGAAGCGTTTGACCTGCTGAACTCCGAAGATGCCACCGTCGCCGGCGCCGTGGCCGATGCCCGCGCGGATATCTGCCAGGCCATCGAGCTGGTGGTAGCCGCCTTCCAGTCCGGCGGGAGGCTGATCTACGTCGGTGCGGGTACCAGCGGGCGGCTCGGCGTGCTCGACGCCGCGGAGTGTCCGCCCACGTTTCTGTCCGATCCCTCGATGGTGCAGGGCGTCATCGCGGGCGGGTGGGATGCCCTCCACCGCGCGGTCGAGGGGGCCGAAGACCATCCCGAACACGCGGCGGCCGCGATGGACGACCTCCAGGTCGGCGAAAACGACGTGGTCTTCGGCATCAGCACCGGCGGCAGCACGCCCTATGTCCACGGCGCATTGCAGCGGGCCCACCAGCGCGGAGCCAAAACGGTCTTCTTCGGGTGCGTGACGGATGACCAGTTCGCGGATGAAGCGGACGTGTCCATCCGCGTTCTGGTCGGACCGGAGGTCGTCACCGGCAGCACCCGGCTCAAGGCCGGGACGGCCACCAAGATGGTGCTCAACATGGTTACGACCCTCAGCATGGTGCGTATCGGCAAGGTCTACGAGAACCTGATGGTGGACGTGAACACCCGCGCCAACGCCAAGCTCGTCGATCGCGGGACGCGCATCCTCCAGACGGTGACCGGTCTCGATCGGGCGGTTGCGCGGCAACTGCTCGAGCGTGCCGACGGCCGCGTCAAGACCGCGCTGGTGATGTACGCCAGAGGCTTAGAGCGTGCGGAAGCCGAACGTCTGCTGGCCGAGCACGACGGGCAGGTCTCCCGCATCCTGACCGCGGAGCCCCGATGAATCCCTCTCTGGCTGGCATCAGCGCCGCGTTCACCGGCCTGGATTGGCTGGTCGTCGTCACTTACCTGGCCTTCACGACCTGGCTCGGCGTCAGAATGAGCGGGCGGCCGGCCACCATCCGCGATTTCTTCCTCGGCGGGCGCAAGCTTCCCTGGTACGCGGTCAGCGGCTCGATCATCGCCACCGAAATCAGCGCGTTGACCTTCATCAGCGTGCCTTATGTGGTCTTCAAGCCGGAGGGCAATTTTACCTATCTCCAGCTCGGCGTGTTCGGTTCCTTTCTGGCGCGGATCATCGTCGGCTATGTTCTGGTGCCGGCCTACTACCAACGCGAAATCTACAGCCCCTACGACTACATGGGCAACCGCCTGGGCCAGAAGGTGCGCACGATGACCAGCGCCCTTTTCATCCTCGGCGGTCTGCTCGCCCAATCGGCCCGCATCTACCTGACGGCTGAGGTGATGATCGTCATTCTGAACAAACAACTGCACTGGCTCGTGGATCAGTTCGGCCTCAACCTGCTCGCCTGGGCGATCATCATCATCGGGGTGGTCGCGGTCGGTTGGACCCTGATCGGCGGCATCACCACGGTCATCTGGAGCAACGTCATTCTGTTTCTGGTCTTCCTGCTCGGGGCGGCGGTCGCGCTGGCCACCGTGAGCCATGCGCTGACCGGCGGGTTCGGTGGCTTGCTGCGTACCGGCTACGCGGCCGGGGAATCCGGTTGCTGGGGCAAGTTCACGTTCTTCGATTTCGATCCCAGCCCGCTAAAGGCGTACACCATCTGGACGGCCGTCATCGCCAGCACCTGGGGCGGTCTCGGCTCCTACGGCACCGATCAACTGCTCACCCAGAGCATGTTTTGTTGCCAGGATGCCAGGCAGGCCCGGCGCGCGATCATCGGCAGCACCTTCGGCCAGGTGGTGACCTTTCTGGTCATGCTCGTCGGTGTGGGGCTTTACGCCTACTATCAGGCCCACCCTTTGACCGGCGAGGCCCTGGAGATTTACCGGCAGAAAGGCGATCGGATCTTTCCGATCTTCATCGTGCAGGTGGTGCCCGTGGGGCTCAAGGGGCTGATCATCGCGGCCGTCTTCGCCGCGGCCATTTCCACCGTCATGGGCGTGCTGACCGCGCTGAGTCAGACGATCCTGGCGGCCTTCTACACGCCGCTGCGCCAGTGGCGCGCGCGGTTGGTCGCAGCGTCCGTCGGGACAGCCGCCGACCCACCTTCGACCGCCGCGGAGGAGCGACACTCCGTCATCGTGAGCAGGCTCCTGATCATGTTCTGGGGGGTCGTGCTCTGTCTGATGGCTTACTTCTCTGAGACGATCTCGCACAAGTACCCCTCGATCCTGGACTTGGGCTTGGCGATGGCCGGCTATACGGGCGGGGCCCTGCTGGCCTGCTTCGCCCTGTCGTTTCTTCCGCTCCACGTCGACGGGCGGGGATACCTCTGGTCGGCCCCGCTCGCGGTCTTCTATGTCTTCGCCCTGGTATGGCATCAGCCGTTCACGAACAAGGTCTGCTGGACCTTCGCCGTGATCGTGCTGGCTGGCTGGCTGCTGGGGCTGGCACGCAAGAACGCTGCGCGACGTAAACCGCTACCTTCCCCAGTGCTTCCGGCCTGGGCACAGACCCTGGTGCTGGTCGTCGGCCTGGCCGGCATGTTGCTCATCAGCCACTATGGGTACTGGCCGGCGAAGCCCGACGCAAATGGGAACGTGACCTACCTCACCGTGGCTTGGCCCTGGTATGCTCCACTCGGCAGCACCGTGGCGTTCGTCTTCGGATACTTTCTGGCCCGGCACCAGCCCCGGCTGGCGTAGTCCTTCGCGCTACGGTTTCGGACCATTCCACAGATCACGCGCCAAGTTCTATCGGCGCGGACGCTCGAGGGCAGCCGTGCCCTGGTACAGGAGAAACACAATGCTCGCACACACGAAATCTCCAAACGAACCCATTTTCCAGTCGCACTTGATGTGGCGGCGCCAGGCGGCGCACGTAAAATTACCAAACAAACCCATTCTGTTCCGTCCAGACGTGGCATAACGCGATGCGCAACACCCTAAAACAGCAAGGGTTACGTTCGAAACCGGACGAACCCATTTCCTGCTCTGTGAGCTTTCGAACTCGGAACCTTGAACTTTGAACGTGGGGTTTAGAACGTGGAACGTTCGAACCTTGAACTCGGCACCCTCCTGCCGGCAAGGACTTCAGGCATGGTTTCTGGGTTACGCGCGGAGAAGGTCGCAGAGCGCGTCCGCCAGTCGGTCGATCTCCTCGACCGCGGTATAGGGGCCCGGCGAAACCCTCACCGTGCCGTCCGGGAACGTACCCAGCACGCGATGGGTCAGTGGGGCACAGTGCAACCCGGTTCGCACGGCGATATTGAACGATCCGTCCAACGCCGCCCCCACCTCATCCGGCCGCATCGTCGCGAGGGTCAGCGAAATCGTACCCACGCGCCGCGACACGTCCGTGTCCGCCACGACCTGCACGCCGTCTACTCCGCCCAGTCGCTCCACCAGGCGTCGCAACAGATGCCGCTCGTGCGCCAAGGTCTTCGCCGGTTCGATCACCTCCAAAGCGGCACCCAACCCGGCGAAACCGACTGCGTTCGGCGTGCCGGCTTCCAGAGCATAGGGGTACTGCGTCGGCTGAGTCGGCGTCGAGGAGTCTCCGCCCGTCCCGCCTTCGCGCCACGGCCGCGGATCGACCCGCTCGCCCACGCACAGTGCCCCCGTCCCCATCGGTCCCAGCAGCGACTTGTGTCCGGGCACCGCCAGCAAGTCAATGTTCATCAGCTTGACCGAGATGTCCACCGCGCCCGCCGTCTGGGCCGCATCGACCAGGAACAGGGCCCCGCGCTCGCGCACGATCCGTCCGATCGTCTCCAGGGGCTGGATCAGGCCGGTGACGTTGCTGGCGTGCACGACGGCCACGAGCCGGGTGGTCGACCTCATGGCCCGGGCAATCGCTTCGGGATCGACGTACCCCGCGCCGTCCGCGGGTACCCAGGTCACCTCGATGACCCCGCGTCCGGCCAAGGCGTTCAGCGGGCGGATCACGCTGTTGTGCTCCAACTGGGTGGCCACCACGTGGTCGCCTTCGCGAAGCACGCCTTTGACGGCCATGTTGAGCGCGTCGGTGCAGTTCAGGCACAGGATGGTTCGTTCAGGGCGGTCCGCGTCGAACAGGCGGGTCAGCTTGAGCCGGACCGCCTGGAGCATGTTCGACGCCGCCAGGGCCAGGCGATGGCTGGCCCGCCCCGGATTGGCCCCGATTTCATTCATGAAGCGTACCATCTCCGCAGTCACCTGGGGCGGCTTCGGCCACGAGGTGCTGGCGTTATCGAGGTAGATCATCGGTCGTATTCCTGTGGGACCGGCTTTCCAGCCGGTCAGCAGTAGGTCGGGTCATCGACCCGACAGAAACGGTGGCATCCCGAGGTACGTCGGGATCCCGCCCGTATACACACGGGGCGAAACGCTTGTGCCACGCAACTTCAGGGCGGCGCCGCCCGGGCTCAAGCCCGCGGCTCGTTTTACCGAAGCTGTAGGGCGGGTTTCACCCGCCGCAGCTTCTGCGTCGCGTAGTCTACCCGGCCCTCGAGGGAGTGGGGAAGTCGAACACCGCAGGGGGCGGGGCGTCCGGCGGGCGGAGTTCCGCGAGCATCCCGACGTAGCCGCGCGGCTCGTGGACGGCCCCAGTCAAACCGAGGGCTACTTGGGCTGCTTGGACCACGCCCTCGTTGTGGCCTTCGATCTCCACGAATAAGCCCAGACGGGGCAGCTCGTCGAGCTCGACGCGGCAATCGTGCAGCCGCCAGCTTTCGCGGCGCTTGCGGAAGCGGAGGACCTCCCCGAAGCCGATCGCTTCGAGCAGTCGGCGCATGGCATCCGCATCGGCCAGCGGCAGTTCGAGTTCTTCGCGCTTCTTGAACAGACCGGTTTGCACCGGGCCTTTGAAGGTGAGCGTCGCCGGGTGCGACGCGCCGGCGAGTACTTCGACGCCCCGCACGCGCAGCCCGCAGCCGCTCTGGCGCAGTCGGCCGTCGGGGCGGTCGTGGATGGTGTTGGTCTCCACTACGCGAGCGAGGAACTGCGCCCCCAGCACCCCGAGCCGCTCCCGGACCGGCTCATGCGTCTCGACGCCAAACTTGGCTTCGAGTTCAAGGGGCATCGGTATCTACCTGGTCGGCTCGGCTTCTTTCAACCTCGGCCAGCGCCACCTGCTGGTGCGAGATTCCCATCCCTGCTGGTGGGAAACTCCCATCCCTGCTGGTGCGAGATTCCCATCGCGCACCCCTCAAGGCGGGATTCTCATCCCTCGCGACGCGGACCCCCCGCTCCCTGACGGTCGCGGTTCGGCTTGGTGGGGACGCCACGGAGCGTTCAATTCGCCACGATGTTGACCAGGCGGCCTTTGACCACGAAGACTTTGCGGACGGTTTTGCCCCGCAACTCGCGCTGGATGCGTGCGTCGGCCAACGCGGCCTGCTCCAGTTGTTTCTCGTCCGCGTCGGCGGAGACCATGATCCGCGATTTGACCTTGCCGGTAATCTGCACGGCGATCTCCACCTGCTCGTCCTTGGCCAACTCGGGGTCATACGCCGGCCAGCGTACATAGGCTAGCGACTCCGCGTGCCCCAGGCGCTGCCAAAGCTCCTCCGCCAAGTGCGGGGCGAACGGCGAAACCACGAGCACGAACGGCTCAATGACGCACCGCGGCCGCCGCGGCAGCGGAGTCAGCGCGTTGACGAAATCGAAGATCGCCGCAATGGCCGTGTTGAACTTGAACTGCTCGATATCCGCGCCGACCTTCCGGATGGTCTTGTGCAGGATACGCCAGGTTTCCCGATCCGGCTCGGTCTCTACCAGCGCGGGCGAAAGCGCGCCGCTTTGTTCGTCGATCACCAACCGCCAGATACGATTCAGCAGCTTGAACAGCCCGGGTACGTCCCGCGTGTTCCACGGCTTGGAGGCCTCGATCGGGCCCATGAACATCTCGTACAGCCGGAACGTGTCCGCTCCGTACTGGGCGATGATGTCGTCGGGGTCCACCACGTTCTTGAGGGCCTTGCTCATCTTGGCCACGATCTGGGTGACCGGCTCGCCGGTCTCGCGATGCGTGAATGACCCGTCTGCGTTCTCGGTGACCCGATCGGCCGTCACCAGCGCCCCGCGGCGATCCTCGTAGGCAAAGCTCTGGATCATGCCCTGGTTGATCAGCTTGCCGAACGGCTCCGAGGTGGAAACGTGGCCCAGATCGTAAAGCACCTTGTGCCAGAACCGGGCGTAGAGCAGGTGCAGCACGGCGTGCTCGGCCCCGCCCACGTACACGTCCACGGGCATCCAGTATTTCTCCGCGGCCCGGTCCCAGGCGGCGGACTTCTCGCTCGGGCTCAGGTAGCGCAGGTAATACCAGCACGAACCGGCCCACTGCGGCATGGTGTTCAGGTCGCGGCGGTACTTGTGGCCGTGGCGCTCCACCTCGATCCAGTCTTTGGCCCGGCCGAGCGGCGGCTCGGGCAGCGTGTCGGCGTCGTCTGCGGCCGGCGTCGGGGCGAAGTCCTCCATGGGCGGCAGTTCGAGCGGCAACTCGGACTCGTCGAGGGCGAGGCACTCGCCGTCGGGGCCGTGCAGAATGGGGATCGGCTCGCCCCAATACTTCTGGCGGCTGAACACCCAGTCGCGCAGCTTGTAGTTGACCGCCGCCTTGCCCAAGCCGCGCTCGGCCAGCCAGGCGGTGACCCGCTCGAGGAAGGTCGCGCTGGCCAGCCCGTCGAACTCCCCAGAGTTGAGGGCCGTGCCTTCGCCGGTGAAGGCATCAAGCAGCAAGTCCGGATGCTGAGCAAAGAAAGGCGCCGCCACCTGTTCCGTCCAGGCCGGGTCGCCGTCCAGCACGGCCATGCTGTTCAGGGCGGTCATGCCCAGCGCGCCGGCGGTGCTGAACATGCCTTGCACCAGACTTTCGACAAGCTTACTGCGCCGGGTGCGTTCGGCGTGGGGCAGATCAAAGCGCTGGCTGACCATCTGCTCGTGGAGCCAATCCCGGGGCGGCAGGACCACGGCCAGCATCGGCAGATCGAACGCCTTGGCAAACTCGAAGTCGCGCGGGTCGTGGGCGGGGACGGCCATGATCGCACCGGTGCCGTAGCTCATCAACACGTAGTCGGCCACCCATATCGGAATTCTTGCCCCGTTGACCGGATTGAGCGCGTAGGCGCCGGTGAATTCGCCGGTTTTCTCTTTGGTATCCGCGGTGCGGTCCAGCTCGGACTTGCGCTCGACCGCCCTCACGTAGGCGGTGACCGCGGCGCGCCGCTCGGGCGTAGTAATCCTGGCGACCAGCGGGTGCTCGGGCGCCAGGACCATGTACGTGGCCCCGAAGAGCGTGTCCGGTCGGGTAGTGTAGACGCGGATGGTGTACGGCTCGGGCACGGCGGGAAAACCGCCCGCGGCCCGGCGCTTACGCCAAGCGTGCTCGTCGTCCATCCGGGGGGCCTCAGGCCCGCCCGAGACGATGGGAAAGTCTGCCTCCGCGCCGGTGCTCCGCCCGATCCAGTTGCGTTGCATGAGCTTGATCGGCTCGGGCCAATCCAGCCCGTCCAGGTCCGTCAGCAGGCGGTCGGCGTACCGGGTGATGCGCAGTAACCACTGCCGCAACGGCCGGCGGAAGACGGGATGGTCGCCGCGATCGCTGCGACCTTCGTTAGTGACCTCCTCGTTGGCCAGCACGGTGCCCAGCGCCGGGCACCAGTTCACGGGAATCTCGTCGATGAATGCCAGGCGCTGGTTGTCGAGCACCCGGCGGCGCTCACGCTCGTCCAGAGCGGCCCACTTGCGGTGGGGGTGGTGCTTAGGATCGCGGACCAGGCCGTAAGCCTCATCGACCCCGAGTCGCCCGCGTTCGAGCATGGCCTGGAGTTCGCCGATCGGCCGGGCCCGGCCGCGGACCGGTCGTCCACTCTCGTCCCGCCACTCGAAGGTCTGGTCGTACCAACTGTTGAACATCTGCAGGAAGATCCACTGCGTGTGGCCGTAGTATTCCGGCACGCAGGTGGTCACCTCCCGGTCCCAGTCATAGCTGAAGCCGAACCGCTTCAACTGGCGGCGCATGTTCTCGATGTTACATTGGGTGGTGACGGCCGGGTGCACGCCGGTGGCGATAGCATACTGTTCCGCCGGCAGGCCGAAGGCGTCGTAGCCCATCGGGTGCAAGACGTTGAAGCCGCTCATGCGCTTGTAGCGGCAGTAGATGTCCGTAGCGCAGTAGCCCAGCGGGTGCCCGACGTGCAACCCTGCGCCGCTGGGGTAGGGGAACATGTCCAGTACGTAGCACTTGGGTTTGGTGCCGTCGAAGCCGCGGTCGCCGGGATTGCCCACGGCGAAGGTCCGTTGGGTTTTCCAGCAGTGCTGCCATTTGGCTTCGATGGCGGCGAAGTCGTACTGGCCTTTCTTCCCGGCGCCGTTGCTCATAGGCCGAGCAGTCTATCGACGTGGGTGCCCGCTCGCAACCGACCTCGCTTACGCGAGCCACCCGGCGGATCGTCCGCTAACGCAGTGCCGGCCGGCCCGGTGTACATGAGGACCAGGCTTTCATGCGACGCAGCCCCGTAGGGTCCGCGCTCGCGGACCCTAAACACACATCGCGCGAGTCGCGGGGAAACTGTGGGTTTACGAATCTCACTGTGGATGGAAGAGGAACTGGTTTTCTCCCTGCTTTTTCGGAGCACTGTTGGCATAAGGGGGTCCAAAAGTCTAAACTGAAGCTGTTTGTCCGGCGTGTGGCCGCCGCGCCTCGAACGGCGAGCGAGCCGCCGGGTTCACCCCGGCGCTGGATGGCGGGGGTAAACCCCGCCGCTCGCTTGGGCAAAATGGAGTCAATCTCTCTAGGAGGGGATGTCGATGATTCGTCCCAACCGGCTGAAGATCGTTCTGGTCGCGCTTCTGTGGACCCCGGCGATGTTCGCGTTCGCCGAACCGGTCGATTACGCCGGGCATAGGGTGGTACGCGTCGAGATCAACACCCAGGCCGACCTGCAACTACTGAAAAGCATCAGCCCTGACATCTGGAGCGAGAACGAGGGCCTCATCCCGCTCGACGCCCGGATTCCACCCGAGCGCATGGCCGACCTGGAGGCCTCCGGCCTGACTTACCGCGTGCTCATTGACGACCTCGGCCCTCTAGTGAAGCGGCAGCTCGAACCCGTGGGCCGCGGCACGTGGGACGCCTACATGTCTTTCGATCAGATTGTCGCCTTCATCAACAATCTGGCGGCGACCCGCCCCGACCTCTGCGAGGTCCTCGACATCGGCAATTCGATCCAGAGCCGGGACATTTGGGTGTTGCACATCACCGGCCCCGGGCCAGGCCCCAAACCGGCCGTGTTCTATCACGCCCTCGAGCACTCCCGGGAGTGGATCACGGGCCCGGTCGTGCTCTATCTCGCGGACTACCTGGTCAACAACTACGACACGGACCCCTGCGTGGCCGATCTGGTTAATCGTCTGGATATCTATTTGGCGCCGTGCGTGAACCCCGACGGGTATGCGTACACCTGGAGCACGTACCGCTTATGGCGCAAGAACCGCCGCCTCAACCCGGGCGGATCATACGGCGTCGATCTCAACCGCAACTGGGGCTACGAGTGGGGTTACAACGACTCCGGCTCCAGCCCCTACCAGTCCGACGAGACCTACCGGGGCTCCGCACCCTTCAGCGAACCGGAGACCCAGGCGCTGAGCAACTTCATCAGCGCGCGGCCCGCCATCCGGGCCTACATGGACTACCACAGCTACTCCCAATTGATTCTGTGGCCTTGGGGGTACACCTGTAGTACGGTGCCCGAACCGGACGCCACCACCTTCAGCACCCTGGGCAGCGAGATGCACACCCTGATCCAGGGGGTCCACGGCAAGAACTACACGCCCAGCCCCATCTGCCTCGGACTCTATGACGCCAACGGCTGCTCGACCGATTGGGTCTATGGCGACCAGAACCGCTTCGGTTTTTCCATCGAGTTACGGGATATCGGCGAGTTCGGCTTTGTGCTGCCGCCCGAGCAGATTCTGCCGACTTGCGAAGAAAACCTGCCGGCCATTCTGCGCCTGACCGAATGGGCGGCGAACGACGTGTCCTTCCGTTTCCCGAGCGGCGTGCCCAACAAGCTCACGGCGGGGGCGGACACCACGGTGGCGCTCGAAATCATCCCGCAGTTTGATTCGGCTAATCCGAGCACCGCCCGAATCTACTATCGCTACGACTCCACGGGGCCGTTCATCGAGGCTGCGCTGACCCACCTGAGCGGAAACGCCTACCAGGCCATGCTGCCGGCGACCAACTGCACCTCCACGCCCGAGTTTTACTTCAGCGTCCAGAGTTCCGGCGGCCAAGTCGTGGTAAGCCCATCCTGTGCGCCCACCAACGTGTATTCGGCGGCGGTCGTCGGACCGACGGCCACGACCTTCTATGCGAATAATCTCGACGCCAGCCCCGGCTGGACCACCGAGGGGCTGTGGGCCTTCGGACACCCGACCGGCGGCGGATCGTACAACCACGACCCCGCCAACGGGTACACCGGCACCAACGTCTATGGGTACAACCTCAGCGGCGACTATGCGAACAACCTCCCGGCCCGGTATCTGATCACAACGGCCATCAACTGCTCCGGCAAGCACAACGTGGCCCTGGAGTTCCGCCGCTGGCTGGGCGTCGAGTCCAACTCGGACTACGACCAGGCCACCGTCGAAGTGAGCAGCAACGGGGTCAGTTGGACGGTGCTCTGGCGCGCGGCCGACACCGGCGGCGCCGTGGCCGATACCTCCTGGCAGCTTCAGGCGCTCGATATCTCCGCTCTCGCGGACGATCGTCCCGCGGTCAACATTCGCTGGGGCATGGGGCCCACCGACTCGTCCGTCACCTATCCCGGCTGGAACCTCGACGACGTCCGCCTGTATTCGGCGGAATGCAACGCCGGCAAGGGTGACTATAACGGGGATACGCTCGTAAACATCGCCGACTTCGTTGCGTTTCCTCCGTGCCTGACCGGACCCGGTGGTGGGCTGCTGCCCGGTTGCGGCATCTTCGACTTCCTGGACGACGGGGATGTTGATCTGGACGACTTTGCGCGTTTCCAGATGGTGTTCGGCGGCCCCTAGCCCGCGTTTCTCACCACGCGTAGGGCGGGTCAGGCTCTGTGGGACCGGCTTTCCAGCCGGTCTCTTCAGGTCAAAATCCGCACCTGACCGGCTGGAAAGCCGGTCCCACAGACTTCTGCCACGGGCTGCTAGGGCAGCGCCCTGGGTATAAGAGCGTTCCAACCACGCAAGCCCTGAAAGGCCGGAATAGATGGCCCTCACCCCAACCCTCTCCCAGGGGGAGAGGGGGCAGACTGCCAGCCAATTCCCAGCGGTGGTGAGAAATGCAGGCCGGGGCGACACCCCGGTTTACCGCCGAACCGTGTAGACGCCCCCAACAAACTGTCCCATCACGAGTTTCCTGGTTTCGGGGTTCACTTCGACGCTCGGGAGTTTCGTGCCTTTGGGCCACCAGGGATCGGGCCAGCGCGACTGCTTCTCCCTCATCCACTCGCCATGGCAGTCAAAGTAGACCGCCACCAGACCTAGCGTGGGACCGTTGGAATGGCGGTACGTGTATCTCGCAGGTTGAGGATACAACGCAGAGCGCTGAAAGCCGGTCAAGTAAGCGTCGGGTGCCGTGGGGGCGCAATTCGAGAACGCTCCCCCCGCGCTGCCCTTCCAGTCATAGCTGTAGTCGAGAAGACCTGTGAGGGCCTCCGTATATCTAGACCCGTCGGCCAGAAATATCTTCTCCGAAGGGTTACCCACCAGTTCAAGCCGTGGTTGATAGGATGCGGGAGGAGCCTCGCTCCCCCCTACCTGGGGGTGGAAATACTGGAGGAATATTTCCGGAAGAACGTCTTTCGAAGTGCCCTCGGGGGCGTTTCCGTCACTGCGCGTCATCATCGCCCGCATGGTGTTGTAGCTCACCACGCGCTGGGGGCCGAAGCCGGCGTATTCGCCCGTTGGACTCGGGGGCCCCGCGGGGTAGGCATCTGCAATCAATTGGTTGGACGGGCATTCGAACACCCCGGTGATCAGCGTGGTCCGCCAACGTTCCGCACGGTTCCAATGAAGCTGCATGGTCTGGGCCGCCATGGGCCCGGCCCAATCCCACACCTGGACCACGTCGCGGGGTACATTCACGTCCGCGGCACCCGCCCAACCTCGGGCGGGAAAGAGCTGCTGACCGGTGGTCATCGGCGAGCCCAGGAACCAGCTATTCCATTCGGCGCCGTAGATCTGGTTCCCTTTGCTGAGGGAATTCAGATTGGCCAGGCATTTGACCTGTTTGGCCTGATCCCGGGCCTTCTTGAGCGAAGGGAGCAGGATCGAGATGAGCAGCGCGATGATCGAGACCACGACCAGGAGCTCGACCAGCGTGAAACCCGTAACCGCCCCGGACAACGCCCGGACCCTTCGCCTGCGCCACGTTCTGTTCGGTTGTCTGATGTTCATGACCAGCCTCCCCATGAAGCCCCGCTTCTCGGCAAGCGTGCCTGAGCACGACAGCGATATTCAGCAGCCTCCCACAATAGAAGTACGTAAAACAGACCACAAACAGACCACCGGCCGATCGAAACCATCCCCTTACGGCGCGCTGGGAATACCCGTCTACTCACTCTTCCTTTTCAACCACGCCGCTCGGGTTGTAGTCCGGCGGCAGCGGATTGTGGAACCGTACCACGTGCCCGCACACCGGACAATGAGTCGGCTCGGGCTTGCCCATCAGCGTATTCATGATCACGTGCGTACCGCCCCGTTTGCGGCACTCTTCCCCCCAATAGCAAACCTCCGTTCGATACAAGGTGTTCTTCCCCGTCTTGGGGTTGGGCATGGGGTAGGGCTTGAGTTCCTCGATCGTGACCGGGAACACGTCGCCGGTCTCAGAGTCCATCAGCGTTCGGGTGTCGTTGGGTGACTCCTGGGCTGCGAGACCTTGCCAGACCACCCGCACCAGAATCCCTAGTGTCAGAAGAGCCAGCGCAATCGCCCCGATTTTCTTAGCGGTCTCATTCATTTTGAATCGTCGCCGTCCACGCCGCCTTGGCCCCTGCGTTCGTGTCGTGCCTGAGGAACGAACCTGGCCAACTCAAGCACTTCATCCACCACCAGACGCCCATCCGCACCGTGGTGAGAAGCCCATCAAACCCGCACGGCTTAGCACACTACATTATACCCTACCTTCATATCGGCTGCCACACAAGCCCTGTTTTCCCCGTTTCGGGGGGGGGCGACAGGTTTTAGCAAACTGGGAGGGCGAGGCTCCTGCCGAGCCGTTTGATTCGGCTCGCCGGGAGGCTCGCCCTCCCAGCACGGTTGCCCGTGGAAACACAGGCTGGAAGCCTGTGCCACAACTTCTGCCACGGGCTGCCGGCGCTGAGGTGGGCAGGACGCTTCCTCGCTGAGGGTTGCCGGCCCCGCCGAGAATAAGAGCGTCTAACAGAAAGATGTGGGACCGGCTTTCCAGCCGGTCAGCGACAGGCTAGAAAGCCTGTCCCACAGGTCCATTCTGTTAGA
>JAZDKM010000064.1:0-3294 GCA_043803085.1 Planctomycetota bacterium | reverse complement strand
GGCTGAATGCTCAGGTGGCCCGAGGAATGGCTTATCAAATAGCCGGCTGGTCACTATCCTCATTTCAGCGTACCGATCCACAAGTGGCCGACTGGCTTCTTTTCTGGGAGAACGATCCCAACATGCCATCAACAATTCGTGCTCAAATAGCGTCCCTCTTCGACAATCCCATTTTCCGCAAGACAAAGGACTCTAGCTCAGAAAAGGGATCCAAGTAGATTTGAAGACCCCAGCGCCGAACAAAATAAGGATTAGCAGTGTGCGGTAGCCACACTGCAATCCTGTGTTGGACAAGCCGCGCGGACGGTAGGGCGCTGCAAGTCGGGATATGTATTTTGCTTGGAGGTCGGGGATCCCGGAGGGCTCAGTCGAGATCTGCCGGGTAAGACATCTCGTCAGGCTGGACTCTTCTTTCACCGCAAGGACAGATCGGACGCGGTGCGACGTGGACGACCCGGAGCGGTTTTCCCTGTGCAAGACAACGCTCCGCCGTGCGACGAGGATTCCGTCGTTTCTTCGGAAAGATTACAAACGCATTTTTCACGGGCTCTCCGGCGGTGCGCGGGCCTGGGGCGTCCGGACCGGGCGGATACGTTCGAGACACATCATGGGCGTGGAGCACTGCGGGCACAGACAGGGCTTGGGTTGAGGGGGTGGAGGGAGGACCGGCAACGGGATGTTCTTGCGCACACACAGCGCCGCGCGGGCCAGGGTGAGCGCGGCGCGCCGGGCCGGATGGTGAAGGCCGTAGTAGCGCACCTTGACGAAGCCGGACGGCAGGACGTGCTGGAGAAAGCGGCGGATGAACTCCATGACCGGCAGCGGCATCTTCTTCGTTTTTCCCGTGTCGGAATCGCGGTAACGGAACGTGACCGTCTGCGCGTCGGCCGCGAGGATCGCCGAGTCGGCCAGCGCCACGCGGTAGATGTAGCGGGCCAGGTAACGCAGCGTGTTTTCTCCATTTCCCACGGATTGGGAATGCACCACCCAGTCTCGCCGCCAGACCTCCGCCGGGAGGGCGGCGAACACGTCCGGCAGCCGTTTTCGAAAAGCATCGCGAACGCGCGCGCGAAAGACTGGGGAGAGCGCCCGAACCGGGACCAGGAACGAGTGATCCGCCTCCCGCCAGGAACCGTCGGGCGCAAGACCGCCGCCGGTGACCAGATAATGAACGTGCGGGTGATAAATCTGCGCGCGGGTCCAGGTGTGCAGAATGCCGGTCACACCGGGCTTGGCGCCGAACCATTTCGGATTGGCGCACAAGTCCAGAAGTGTGGAGGAGGAGGCTGAGAACAAAATAGCCAGGCCTTCCCGCGGATGGGAGCGGATCGCCGCGCGCAACTCCTCGGGCACGGTGAAGGTGCACAGGTGATAGGTCACCGGCAGACGCAGCGCCTCCTGGCGGCGGAGCCATTCCCGGGCATCGTCATGCCCGCAGGCCGGGCAATGACGATTCCCGCAGGAATGGAAGGACCAACGGTTCTCCCCGCAATGGGGACACCGCCAGCGATGGCCGCCCAAGGCCGGCGTCCGGCAGCGTTCGATCGATCGCATGGCGCGCAGTTGATCCTGCGGCATACGATCGGCGAACTCTGCGCGATAGGCGGGGCCATGGCGGCGGAAGATCTCCGCCAGCCGACTCATGGTGCGGTCATCAACGCATTAAGCTGTTGCGCGGCAGCGGTGGTGGCCTGTTGCGTCAGGTGGGTATAGATCGAGGTGGTCAGGGGTGAGTTGTGTCCCAGCCATTCCTGAATCTGCCGCAGGTTGACACCGGCCTCCAACAGATGCGTCGCGTAGCTATGCCGCAGCGTGTGGACATGGGCATCCTTCTTAACCCCCGCGACCCGCAGGGCCAGGCGGAAGGCCTGCTGGACCGTGTGGAGCGGGACGCTGCGCGTGGCGATCGCGCCTTGGGCGCGACCACGCCCGCTGGCCGGGAAAATCCACTGGGGGTGGCGGTGGCTCTTCCAGCATTCCCCCAGCAGGGCCAGCGTGGCGGCGGGGATGGGAACATAGCGGTCCTTGTTGCCCTTGGCGGTGCGGACATGAATCAAGCCTCGATCCCGTTGAATGTTAGACACGCCCAACCGGCACCCCTCGCCCAATCGCAGCCCGCAGTTGTAGATCAGCGTCAGACACGCACGATGCCGCAGTTCACGAACCTGGCCCAGGATGCGCCAGACTTCATCGCGCGACAGCACGACCGGCAGTTTTTTCTCCGATCGTGGGCGCGGAATGTTCATGGCGGTCCACTCCCGGTGAAGGGTGGCCTCGTAGAAAAACTTGATGCCGCACAAGGCGATCGTGGTGGTGGCTCGTGCCAGACGCTTCTGGTTCTTCAGATACAGGAAATACTCCCGCACCTCCTCCGCGGCAATGTCCTCAGGACTCTTCCAGCAGAAGCCGGCCAGTTGGCCGACGGCGCGGATATACGACTCGATCGTGCGCTCCGAAAAACGGCGCAGCTGCATCTCCTCGATCATGCGTTGACGGGGGGCGTTGCTCATTGGATTTCCTTTCGGAGGGAGAGGGTTGTTTTGTTCTCCCATTGGCCGTAGGATGAACCCCGAAAACGCTTATGAAATAGAAAACCTGCCGGCCTTACGCCGGCTTAGTTCAACAATCCGTTTGAGTCTATCGTGAACCCGCAGCCGGGCTCACGAAGCCTCAACGGCGACGTTCGCCCACGAAATGAGAGATTGAGGGATTCCGCAGCTGGGTGTAGAGTAACATTGTTATGGTAAGCACAATCCAGATCGAGAAGATGTCCCGCGAAGAGAAACTCCAGACAATGGAAGCTATCTGGGAGGAATTGTCAAAAACTGACATAGAATCTCCCTCCTGGCATGAAGACGTCCTGAAGCAAACAGAAGCCAGAGTCGCTGCTGGCGAGGAAAAGCTCACGGACTGGGCAACAGCAAAGCATGTTCTTCGGAAACGGTTTGAATGAGGATCAAGATCCTCTCTTCAGGCGTGGAAGATCTCCACGAGGGACGCCTCTTCTACCAAAGACAGGGCGAAGGATTGGGGGAGTATTTCTTTGACTCCCTATTCTCCGATATTGATTCGCTTGTGCTCTATGCGGGCATTCATCCGAAGGTCTTCGGCTACTTCCGTCTCTTGTCCAAGCGCTTTCCCTATGCCATCTACTACACTCTTGATGATGACGTAGTTGTGGTCTGGAGAATCTTGGACCTGCGACGCCACCCCGATAAGATCCGCCAAACACTTCAAGACGGGCGAACCAACGCCTGAACCCTACGTTTTGACCGCAGCGGTCAAAACGAGGGT
>JAZDKM010000063.1:0-2288 GCA_043803085.1 Planctomycetota bacterium | reverse complement strand
AAAAAGCACTTTCAGCCGCTCAACCGTATAGCCCCGATCCCGGCCCTGGCGCAGCGCCGTGACCACCAGAAGCACCGACGCCCAATAAACACGGCGCCCCCAAAACAATACCGATGGCGGCAACACCCGTCGCCGACAGCCCTGCTTCCCGCAGCATAAACTCAAACGAATCGCGTAATCCTCATCAAGATCAGGAGGGCCTCCCCGAGGCTTACGCAGATACGTGGCGTAATGCAGAGGACCCCCACAGTGGGGCAGTGGTTTGACCGGACATTCTCGGCAAGATCAACGTCGATTTGGTGCAAAAGGATAAAAAGTGATTTGCTCTGGAGGATCTCTGGTGATATCATTACTCCCGCCTTTCTGTTGTAGGCAGGAGCCCCTTCATCGAATCGGCCAAGATAAGCGAGGGGGCTCCTTTCCCTTTCCCTCGCTCATCTTGGCTAAATCAGATTATTTGTCCATCATTTTCTGTGGCCGTGCTCACAGGAGGGCATGACCTACGGCGCACAACTCCGTCTGAAGTTCAAGGACCCCGGCCGTCCGGGTATGAAGACCCAACTCGAAGCCGCCGCCGACAAGGCAGGCGACGACGTCAGCCCCTCCGCCACCTTCGGCAAACCGGCCGCAAAGGAAGGGGATAGGAAATGATCGTGCGCGATGCCTCATTCGCCCTCCGCATTGTCAAGCGCAAGGCCGGAACAGCCGCCATCATCTACCGCCGCTCCCTCAAAACCAACGGCGAGGAGCGTCTTGCTCGTGTCGCCGCCATCGGCCCACTGGCCTTTTCAGCAGGCGCGTCTCTGCTTCGCGCATCTGTCCGTGAGGCCAACGTCACCAAGCTTACACCCGGCCCGTTCTACCCACTCGATCAGGACTACGGCGCACGAGTCGCCTGCTATGCGCTGGTCACAAGCGGGCTCCGCAACGCTACCGCCATGCACAATGCCGCGGATTCCATGAAACGCGCCGACGCCACAGAGGCAGCCTGGTGGCTCGGCCTCATGTCTGGTGTCCGGCGCATCCGCGCGGTTCGCGCTCTACGCATCCTTGTGGAGGCTGTGAAATGAAGAAACCCCGACTCCTCATCGAAGACTGGCTCCCAGCCGCCGCCATAGGCGTCGAGTGCATGCGCGAACGCGGCAGCGCCAGCGCCCTTGCGCCCACAACTTATCTACACGTCTGGTGGGCGCGCCGGCCGCTCGTAGTCTCCCGCGCCGCCGTCCTCGGCTCGCTCCTCCCCGCCGACTTCCCGCATGAGGTATTTGAGCGCCTGGTCGGGTTTGGGCGCTCCGGCCAAGAACTGGTCAAGATTCGCCAGGTGATGGACACCGGGAAGCGCATCGAAGGCGGCTTTGGCTGCGACCGCGCCTTCAAGCGGCCCATGCGTGAGGACGACCTCGCCAAAGCGCACGCCGCCGCCGCGCGACTCTTCGGCAAAGACATTGCCGTCATTGATCCCATGGCCGGCGGCGGCTCGATCCCCCTCGAATCCGCCCGCCTTGGCTTCCGTACTCTGGCCAATGAGTACAACCCCGTCGCCTGCACCGTCCTTGAAGCCACCGTGGACTACCCCTTCCGCTTCGACGGCAAACTCGCGGAACGTACTCGCCACTGGGCCAAAGAATGGCTCACCCGCGCCGAGAAGCGCCTCGGGCCATTCTTTCCGAAGCGCAAGGACGGCCTTGTCCACGCCTACATCTTCGCCCGAACTGTGCCTTGCCCGGACACCGAGGGGCACCCACCCACACCCCTCGTGCCCGACTGGCACCTGCTGAAACCAAAGGACTCCGCCGTCCGCGTTTGGGCCGAACCCATTGTGGACAAGAAGACCGGTAAGTGGAGTGTCCGCATCGTGGACAACCGCGAGCAGAAGGCCCGCAGCAAGACTCCGCCCGCACCCACCTATGGCGCCGGCAAAGGCATCAGTCTCTTCTCCGGTCAACAGATAGCCGACGACTGGATCAAAGCCCAGGCCCAGGCCGGCAACATGCGGAGCGCCCTCTATGCTGTCGCCGTCAAAGGTCCTCGCGGCCTCAAGTTTGAACCACCAGGTGAAGCCGATCTCCAAGCCTTGGAAAAGGCCGAGAAGGAACTTTCCAAACATCGGAAACGCTGGGAGCAGGAGAACATCATTCCGACGGAACTCTATCCCGAAGTCACCACAGACGAGCGCCCCCGTACCTATGGTATGCCCCGCTGGGCGGACATGTTTGCACCCCGCCAGTTACTCGGTTTCGGCGTGCTGGTTGAGGAACTTCATGCCCTTCGGTCAGAGATCGTGAAGG
>JAZDKM010000062.1:0-4729 GCA_043803085.1 Planctomycetota bacterium | reverse complement strand
CCCGCTTCAACCGGGTAGGTTGGCACTACATCGGTTTCCGGGAGACCAAACGCGGCGTAGGGCGCCACCGCGCTATTCTGGGCGCGCAGACCCCCTGAAAAACGCTCGGATTTCGCTCCAACTGCGGAAGTTGGGCTAGCGAGTGCTTCGGGAGTCAGGACATCGGGAATCAGGACGGACTCGACTAATCCCGAAGGATCGGGGCCGTGGTCGGCAGTCTGGTTCGGCTCGACTGGCATTCTGCTGCTCCGTGAAAACGTCTTCGGACGCTTACCGAGCAGGGACCAGACGGTGCGAGTGTGTCGTTTTTCTCGGGAAATACTCAGGCGGCACGCCTGAGGTGTCCAGCGAGTCGGTCCCTCCACCTGGCGACGGTCTTCATGGGGACATTGAATTGCCGCTGGGCCGCGCGAAGGCTAATCCCATCCCGGACGACGTGAGCCGCGGCAACAGCGCGGCGGTACTTCTTGCGGTTGTCGCGGAACTTCCGGACCCATCTCGCGATCCGTCGGGCTAGATCCCTCTTCTCGGCCGGAGACAAGGCTGCGATCGGTGCGAGAGGCTCCTTCTCGGGCTGCAGGCGCAGCCCCTTGTCATTCGGGGCGTCGTAGTATCGCCCCCCCTTCTTGCTTCCGCTGCGTCGGTATTGAAGGCCGGCAATCTTCACAACCTTATCTCGCAAGGGTCGATCGAATACCACTGCTTGGTGCGCGCCTCCCTTGTAGGAAGCTACCTCGGGTGGTGAGCGGCCCTTGAGATACCTCGCAAGCGGTTTGTCTACCTCTGCCTTGCCAACCACCATCTGAAGAGCGCCTGCCGTGGCCTCTCTGGAGACTCGCTGCTTGTCCTTCGTGGCACTAGACACCAGTCTGTCCAACTTCGCAGTCTCTCGATTGAGCAGTCTGTCCACGGATGGGGCCGTACCGATCGCCGGCAGGAGGATGTCCTTGGCACGGGCGTCGGATCTCCTCGCATTCTCAGGCGTCTGTTGCGCGTCGACTGCCTGCCGAAACACGTCAAGCGCAAGGAAGGCATCAGGCGCGTACCTGTCGACGTCGACTCCCAGCGCTCGGTCGAGGTCGCACAGTACTCTTGGCGTGTGATGAGAGTTGGCTCTCAGGGCCTCGTGTGTCGTCTGGATCCGGGCCTCTTCGAGAGGCCGGAACCAGTTCTCGTAGAGCCAGCGGGGATCGGCTTCGGCAGGCGCGTCCAATAGGGCTCGTAGGTCTGGACGCTCGAGAATAGCCCTGAGATGGACCGTCAGGAAGAGCTCCAGAAGATCGTGCGGAGGCAGGTCGAAGTAGGGGAAGTTGAAGCGCTCCTTGGGAAAGAAGGCAAACTGCTTGGTCTCCCATAGCAAGATCTGAAAGAGCACTTCCGAGGGCGCGATGCCAGAGTAGTAATGTCCGACTCGGTCGTACACGTCCACTGGGGGAAGTAGAAGAGTCGTTCCCCTCCAGGTGATGTCTTGGACCGGAATTCGCCGGCGATCGTTCGGAGAGGCTGGTGATTTCTGGCGCTGCTCCATGGTTCTACTCCGTGTGGGGCCAGCACGCGGGTAGCGGCAGCTGGAGTAGAGATACTGCGGCTTCCCGCGTACTGTAGCGCCGGGAGCTACCCGGCAGCCTGACTCTCAAGCATAGTCGCTCTGGGTGCGGCTGACGAGTGTTCACACCCCAGCTGCCGGCCTGCAGAGCGCAGGTGGTGCATGGATGCACAGCGCTAGAGGCCGATCCCCGAGGCGGCGTTTTCCCGGAACAGGTCCGCCTCCCTCACGTACCGATCGAGCGTTGCCCGGCTCCGGTGTCCTGTCTGCCGCATGATCACCCTATCCGTCTTCCCCGCCCTGGCCGCAGAGGTCGCCAGGCCGGCCCGCAGGGAGTGACCGGAGAAGCAGTCCGGGTCGAGGCCGGCGGCCGAGACCGCTCGCTTGACGACCCTGGCGACGCCCCTTCCCGACAGGCGCCCAGGCAGCAGGTTGCCGTGTCGGTCCAGCCGGCGGAACACCGGACCATTCTCGATGGCCGCTGCCTCGACCCAGGCCCGGTACGCCCTGACCGGACACGTTACGAGATTCGACCCGTACGGAATCCCCTTCAGCATGCCCTTTCCCTCCTGGTCGGTCTTGCTACGGCGGAGACGGACCTCCACGCCGTTCTCGGTCACCTTGATGTCGTCCACGTCAAGGGAGACGAGCTCGGACCGGCGGAACGCTCCCGCGAAGCCGAGGAGCAGGAGCAGCCGGTCGCGCTTGCCGATCAGGGAGTCCGGCAGGGACTCGACGGCCCGACGGAGATCGTTCACAAGCAGGGGCGCCTTCTGCACGGGCGCGACACCCAGCCGGCGCCGGATGCCCTGGAGCACGGCACGGACTGCAGGATCGGACCGAGGCGACGAGAAGCCGGCAAGCCGGTGCGCCTCACAGATGGCGGCCAGGTTGCGTTGGATGGTCGACACTTTGCGGCCCCGGTCGGCCCTGGCGCAGAGGAACAGGGCGACGGTTCGGGGCTCCGCCGGCAAGGGAGAAAGGCCCTCGGTCCCGCACCAGGCGAGGAACCTGGTCCAGTCGGATCGGTACTCCCGGAGAGTCCGCGCCGACTTGGAGGCCTCAGCGTACGACCTGGCGGAGTCTTCGAGATTGGTGCTGGTGTCCACTAACGTCCGCTTAGTGGACGTCAGAATCGGCCGGTCTGGATCGGTCATCGGTCCGCCTGGATCAGCTTCCGGACCGTCCCCTTCCGGGTGCCGTGGGCCGCGAAGCCGATGCTGATCCGGTTCCGCTTGAGCCAGTCCGTCCGTGTGCACAGCCGGCACCGTGCGCAGTCCGTCTTGCCGGACTCGGCAGGGCACGCCAGGATCTTCTCCCCGTCGACCACGTAGGGCCGCTCCGAGACGTGCTCCGCGACGACCACGGCCGCGGCGTACCCTCGGGCCCTGGCGGCCCGGATGTCCTTCACAGCCTCCACAGACGCCAGAACGGACGCCTTCCCCCAGGACGCTTTCCGGATCTGTCGCCAAGCATGGGTGTACGTCCAGGCGACCGTCTGGCCCCGTCTGGCGTACCGGGCCATGGCGCCCGAAACCACCCGAGCCGCGCCGTCCGTTCGGCAGTCCCCGACGACGTGCACTCGGAGCGGCCGATCAGCCGGCAGCCGGTCGATCTCTCGGGCCTCCTGCCGGGCCAGGCCGTACGGCCGGATCTTCGAGCCGTTGACCTTGGACGTGGCGGCCCAAGCGATCGGGCCGGACTCCGCGTAGCAGCCTTGGCCCCGGAAGGGGCACGAGTCCGGGCACGTCGCCTGGCTCACGTACGTGGCCGCGCAACGGCCCAGCTTGGCGTTCTCGCTTCGCGCAACGACCTTGACTCCCTCGACCACGGTCCGGCCCTCCGTCGGAGAGCCGCGACCATTCGGGGCTCACCAGGGGCTAAGGCCGTGTAAAGAATTAAAGGTATCAACGTTCCTGTGGTGACCTCGGGCGAATGATGTAGTTCCAATCACCGTGAAACTTGTGGCGCTCCAGATTCACGCGCTGCATTTCCTCGTCCGTTACCTTGCGGCCAGTCGGGTATTTGCGCCGGTCCAGGCGGCAGGTCACCTTGAGACCTTTGGCCGTGGACGTCCGGGAGATCAGCTGAACGATCGTCTCGTAGTCCCGCAGCGGTTCGCCGCGCCAGTTCGAGGAGATGATCGAGAACAGTCGGTGTTCGATCTTGTTCCATTTGCTCGTTCCCGGCGGGAAGTGGCAGACGGAAATGGAAAGGCGCGTTTCGTCCGCCAGTGTCTGTAGTTCCAGCTTCCACAATCTCAACCGCGACCCGTTGCTGCCTCCGCCGTCCGCGGTGATCAGCAGGGCTTTCGCCGCCGGATAGAGACGTCGGCCTTCGTGTCGCCACCAGCCCCGGATGGACGCCACGGCGAACGCCGCGGTATCGTGGTCCGTCCCCACGTTCACGAAGCCCCTGTTGCGGTCGATGTCGTAGACGCCGTAGGGATACGCGCGGGGAACGTCGGGACCGGGAAAGTCGTGCCCCTGGACCTTGACAGGCTTCTTCTCCGGCCGCCATTGCTGTCCGCTGTTTGCGTAGTTCCCCACCAACTCCTTCTTCTTGGTGTCTACGGATATGACGGGCGTTCCCGTCGCCATGGCCCGCTTGACCTGCTTGTTGATGTGGCGGAATTGTGCGTCTCGGTCGGGATGGTCACGGCCCTCTTCCGTTTTACGGTTGCCCTGCAAACTGTACCCCTGCGCGTGAAGGAGTTGGGCAACCTTCATGTGACTGATCGGATGCTTCTGTCGGGTGAGTTGCGCAGCCAGGGTCCGCGTGCTTTTGCAAGTCCAGCGTAGTGGTGTTTCCGGATCGCCTCGCGCGTCCGGATCGATCAGACGTTCCAGTGCGCCCGCCAAGCGGGGATCATGGTCGGTGATCTTCTTGCGTCCCGCTCCGGGCTGGCGGACGCGGCCTGGCGGCGGCACCGTTCCGGCCTCGATTTCCTTGATGCCGTTCGCGATGGCCTTTCGCGACAGTCCGCACGCACGGCTCACTTCCGAAATCCCTCCCCGACCGAGGGCGCGCGCTTCGCTAGCGGCCATGATCCGCCGAGTCCGCTCGTCCAGAAGCGGCCACACGCGGGCCAGTTTCGCCTGAAGTTCGGAGGCAGTCTTCATACCCCACGACGATACAGCCTCCGGACACCAGGTGAAACCTTTATTTATTTACGCGTCCTAA
>JAZDKM010000061.1:0-4321 GCA_043803085.1 Planctomycetota bacterium | reverse complement strand
CCGTGGCGCGCCCCGGGGGCGGGCGCGGCCCCCGCCGACCCTAACCCCCCCCACGCCGCGCACCACTGGGCGCGCGGGGCGCCGCGCCCCCCCGCTTCGAGGTCGTGCCCGTTATCCGCCGAGCGGCGACAGGGCGTTCTGCTGCTGAGCGTTGGCGATCGCTAGAAGGCTTGTGTCCGCTTAGACGAGAATCGAAGACGGGTTCTTAGCACGGTTCCGGAACTGCCGGGTTCCGGCTGACGACCGGACGAAAGATGGTGGGTTAAGATGTTTCCCCCAAACGGCGTGGGATTTCACCGTTCTTCCGCCGGATGACTGTCACCGTGTTGGGTCTCGGTCACCTCGGAGATCTCCCCTGGTTGCCCCTGCGCCGCCAGGCGGTTCTCGCGTTGAATAGCGTCATACACTTCCTTGCGGTGCACGGCGATGTGCACCGGCGCGTTGATCCCGAGACGAACTTTATCTCCGCGAATATCCACCACGGTGATTTGGATGTCATCACCGATCATGATGATTTCGTCGCGCGTCCTGGAGAGCACCAACATCCTCGGCTCCTTCCTCGGCTATGCCGATGCATCCGGCAACCCTCGGGCCAGGCTGGGATCCGTCCGCGGCGCCGGCCGCCAATCCCCTTATTATACCCGCAGAGGGCCCGCATCTCCAACACCGATCTAGCCGGTTTGGCCCATGGGCTGCCAGGAGGGGAGCCGCATCAACGGGCGCCGAGTCGAATAGAACCCGCTGTTCTCTTCGGTTTGGACGAGCGCGTACTTCTGCTGGTTGGGAAAGCCCAGAATCCTTTCCGGGAAAGTGATCGGACGCTGAGCGTCCACCTCGAGCCGACCGAAACGCGACGTCTCAATAATCATCGCGCTACTCCTGTGGCACTCTTCTCCTGGCGTCCGCCTCCTATGTGGCGGCTGCACCAACCTCCCATAACACGACGTGTGCCAGACTTTGGAGGAGGATCAGCCGCCGTGGCCTGGCAGCCCGTGGCAGAGGTTGTGGCACAGGCTTCCAGCCTGTATTTCCACGGGCAAGATGCCCGTGCCACACCGCGCTTGGCCACTTTTACCACGGGCTGCTGGGGGCGCCATAACTTGCTAACTACCAATTCATCTGGTCAGAGCCGCAGCACCAACACCTCGCCCGGGGGAAGGGAAACGCTGATTCGGCCTCGCCGGATCAGCGGGGCGCTGTGCGGTTTGGACAGTGACAGCAGGACCTCGGCGGTGAGGCGCCGGCGCACCCGGGGGGGAAGGCGGGTGACTGTGGTCCGGCGCTCGCTTTCGAAATCTACGTTGGCCAGCACCAGCAGCGCTCGACGCCCACCTTCTACCAGGAACCCGCTCGCGACCACCCAGCGCGCCTGGCGCGTCACCGTTGGAACGAAGTGGTTGGCCGGTGTCGCCATCTCATGCAAGTAGCGCTGTCGAACCGCGGCGAGCGCGGCGAAAAGCTCGACCATTGCCGGACCGCCGAGATGGGTCCAGTGCAGCACAAACGGGTCGAAGAAGGCCAGCTTCCCGTAAAACGGATCATCCCTGGGAAGGGCAAACCGGTCGCGCGGCCGCGAATCCAGGCCGAGGTTCATCGGCTGCCGTTCGAAACACTCGAGCCCCGAATTGATGAAGGGGACGGCGCGCGGCAGAAAGCTGTTGAGCGCCGCCATCGCCCGCACATAACGTCGGCCGCCGCGCCGGGTCACCGCCCGCGGCGTGTCCGGTGTCTCGGCGGCCGCCAGTGCCGGCACGCGCAGGTTTCGCAGAACCTGATAGGCGAACTTGTGGACCAGGCCGTGGTGTGCTCGCGGCTCCATGTACCAGCTCGGGCCGATCAAGATGTTATATCCGGCACGGTACGCCTTGGCATGGTTCTGCGCGCCCAGTTCCTCCGCCATGAAGCAGAAGTCCGGGTCGATCCGGCGCGGCCGATCCAGAATCATCTCCTCCAGCGGCTTGGGCAGGGCGTGGGCCATATCGACCCGCGCCCCGTCGACGCCGAACCGCTGATAGAACGGCAGGATGCCCGCCAGAGCTCTCCAAAGCGGCAGGTTCGGCCGGCGCCCGGGGAACAGGCTGGCCTTTGCCACGTCGAACAGCACGTAGGGCGGTTGGTTCTTGGGGTCATCGAGGTGCTCGACGGCCGCTATCGGGTGGTCGAGGTACA
Source organism: Planctomycetota bacterium (assembly GCA_043803085.1). Lineage (GTDB taxonomy): Bacteria > Planctomycetota > Phycisphaerae > UBA1845 > UBA1845 > JAAEQG01. The sequence continues at coordinate 2,152 of JAZDKM010000061.1, read as the reverse complement.
TCCGCAGATAGGTCACGTCGGACCACGGCGGCTGCGTATCGTTGATGCAGTCGCTGAAGCCCGGGGGGGTAATCACGCCGAACTCGCGCGCGATGGCGGCCAGGAGATCGCGCGGCGGCCGGCGCCGAGCGCGGTCCGCAAACGCGGCCCAACGCCGCGGGTCAGTGACGCCGGGGGCGTGGCGGAACTGGGCCAGGTGCTCACGCACCACCTGCGGACCGTAAACCTCGTGCAGCCTGGAGGCGATCGGGTTTAGGTAGGTCACGCCCGGCAGGCGCGGGGAGGCATAGCGCTTCGTGAAGCGCCGATCGATCCAGTAAAACCAATCGGGGTGGTCGAGGATCCAGTCGTTGTCGCGGGCGGCCGTGCGCGGCGCAAGGTCCACCATCACGCGCATCCCCATCCGATGGGCGGCTTCCACGAACGCACCGAACTCCAACTCGACGTCGTCTGGGTCATCACCTAGTAGTCGGTCGTGCAGCCGCGGTTCGAGACGCAGGAAGTTCTTGGCCGCGTACGGACAACCGAGCTCACCCTTGCGGTAGAGGTCGCTGTGCTGGGCGATCGGCACAAGGTAGATCACGTTGACCCCCATCCGCCGCAGCATGGGCAGCAGCAGGATGGACTTGAGGAAGGTGCCCAGTTCGGTCCAGCGGCGGGAGGACAGCCGCCCGTCTCCGTCGTGGTCCCAGGCCGTGGTCATGCGTACGAGCATGCCGTAGATCATTCCGGTTCGGATCCAATCGCCGCCCCGCCGCGACCGACCGCCCTCGCGAACCTTGTCCCCCGAGGCGGGCACCACGCCCTGAATTCGGGATAAGCTCCGGCCCCCCAAGCCGAATCCGGGATGGGCGGGGAGCATCACCCGCTCGATGCATTGGATGAGGTAGTCGTAGGGATCGATGAGGATTTCGCGGCCTGCGCGGCGGACCACCCCAGCATAGTCCCATTGCTGCCACAAATCCGGGATGCGGTAATTCCGCGGCCGCTTTCGTCGCCCGGCGTTCTCAAGTCGGGTGCGTAATTCGTGCAGGTAATCAACCATTACCGCTTCGACGGGCGCCGCCACGCTCAAACTCCTCCAGGCCGGGGTGGCATGGCCAAGCCCGCCTCCAGCGCGCGCCATCATGCTCAAACTCCTCCAGGCCGGGGTGGCATGGCCAAGCCCGCCTCCAGCGGGCGCCGCCATGCTCAAGCTCCTCCAGGCCGGGGTGGCATGGCCAAGCCCGCCTCCAGCGGGCGCCGCCATGCTCACCCTCTCCAATGCCCGATGGTGGGGATACTCCCGACATCCGGCCCTAATACGACGTCCTCCCGTCCCGCATAGTACCCAGCACTTGACCAGCGCCAGTCGTCGGGCGACTTCACGAGTCCGCGCCGAACCGGATTGGCATGAATGTACTCGATGGTGGCGTGAATCAAGTCCGGGTTGACCAAGTTGCGGTCGTAACCCCCGCCGCGCTGCCAAAACCGATGGGCGATCTTCCCATTAGGTTGCTCGTCTCTCATCATTCGCAGGAATGCGGAGGCGTATTGTTGGACGAACCGGACGGCCTGGCGCGCCACCGGTCGCTTGAGGTCCAGAAGAATGTTGCTGATCGAATAGCCCACCTCTCGGGGAAGAATGACTAAGTGCACATGCTCGGGCATGAGCACATAGGCCCATAAATCGAAGCGGTGTTTCTGTCTCGCTGCCGCCAGTGCGTCGAGGAACCACAGGCAGCTACGTTCGCGACTCAGGAAGGGGCGTCGCTTGAAGCAACTGAAGGTGAGCGCATGGACATGTCCCGGCTCGTCCTGACGTCGGCAGGTCTTGTATTTCATGTGTTTCGGAACCGACTGCTGAGACATGCGCTGATGCCTTCGACGTTGAACTCGTCGTGAGCCCTGCTGCCGTTTGGCATGGCGGCGCCCGCCTATCGGCGGGCTTGGCCATGCCATCTATGAAGCAGCGTTTGTCAAGCCGCCGGTGCAAGGAATCTGCGGAAGAAGTCCTCGCACGTTCCCTCTCGCCGTCGTGTACAGCGCGGCAGTAGGCGACGACTACGGCAACGTGACGTCGTTCAACGAAGGCCAACTGCACGGCTCGACCCACGGCATGAATCGGCTGAATCATTGCCCGGCCATTTTCGAGGAAGCGTATCGCAGCGGC
>JAZDKM010000060.1:0-17175 GCA_043803085.1 Planctomycetota bacterium | reverse complement strand
CCGTGGGGCGCTTTGTCCCCCTTCGCCAGTTGCTGAGTCTCTCGGACCTCGCCGCCGACCCCAACGACCCGAACGTCGGCTACTACTACGCCCAGGCCTGGGGGTTGGCGTTCTACTTCCAGCGTCAGCATAGGGCGAAGTTGGCCGAGTATGTCGCCATGCTGGCCCAGCGCCGGCCAGGGCAGGAGGTTACCCCTGAAGAAGAGCTTGCGCAATTTGAGACGGTGTTCGGGCCGGTCGACGAGCATTTCGAGCGCCGCTGGGCCGGTTTCATCTTCGACCTGCCGTTCACGTCCGAGTTCCGGGAGCGGTAGGGCGGGTGAGGTCCGCCACCGGCGGACGGAACCCACCGTTCCCGATTCACCTGCGTTGACGCGCGGCTTTCACCAACGGTATACTCTGCTACGAGGCGATGGGGGTTCGGCCGTTCGACGGTCCGCACCTTCCGGGCACCTTCAAAGCGAGACTCCGACGGTTGAAAGAACTGGTACGAGAGGACTTATCGGTTCAGCGCGAACGCGCCCTGCTGGTTAAGGTAATTCTGCCGGGCGTGGACTTTGACCCGCGTCATCCGCTGGGCGAGTTGGCCGCGCTGGCCGCCGCCGCCGGGGCCAAGGTCGTAGACGGCATAATTCAGAAGCGGCTGCGCCCGTCAGCAACGACGTATGTGGGCCGCGGGAAAGTCCAAGAGATCTGCGAGCGAGCAGATGCCGGCAGCGCGACGGTCGTCATCTTCGATAACGAACTGAGTCCTTCCCAGATTCGCGCCCTCGAAGCGGTCATCGGACGCAAGATCCTCGATCGCAGCGAACTTATTCTGGATATCTTCGCCTCCCGGGCACAGACTCGCGAAGCCCGCCTGCAGGTGGAACTGGCGCAGTTGCAATACACCGCCCCGCGGCTACGCGGCATGTGGACCCACCTGGAGCGGATCGCGGGCGCCGGCGGCGCCACCGGGGCCGGCGCCGTCGGGGGGATCGGGACGCGCGGGCCCGGCGAACGCCAGATCGAGATCGACCGCCGCATCGTCAGCTGCCGCATTGGCCACCTGCAACGCGAGATCGAGGAAATCGACCGGCGCAAAATCCGCGAAGTGCAGGCCCGCAGCGACGAGTTCACCGTCTCGCTCGTCGGCTATACCAATGCCGGCAAGAGCACGCTGATCAACGCCCTGACCGATGCCGGGCAGTACGTGGAGGACAAGCTCTTCGCCACCTTGGACACCAAGACCGCCCGGTGGGCACTGGGCGAAGGTCAGTCCGTACTGCTCAGCGACACCGTCGGGTTCGTGCGCGACCTTCCCCACCGTCTGGTGGCCTCTTTCCGGGCCACCTTGGAAGCGACCCTCCATGCCGATCTTCTGCTGCACGTAGTGGACGTGGCGGCCCCGGACGCACCTCGTCAGGCCGCCGCCGTCGAGCAGGTACTCAAAGAACTCGGGTGCGATCGGACGCCGACCCTGACCCTGCTCAACAAGTGCGACATCGCCGCCGACACCAGCATCATCCAGGTGCTGGAGAACCGCCTGTCCCCCGCCCTCCGCATCTCTGCGAAGACCGGCCTGGGGTTGGACCTCTTGGTGGAACGGGTCCGCGAAGACCTCAACCGCAGGACCGTGAATGTGACCGTCCGCGTGCCCGTCCACGACGGTAGGCTGATCGCTCAGATCGACCAGAAGGCCGGAGTGCTCGAGCGCCGTTACGGTCCCAACTGGGTCGAGATGGACGTACGCATCACCGCCACGCACCTTAACCAGTTGGCCGGGCGGCATCCCGCACTGGAAGTCGTCTCTCCGGTGCCGCTGGCGGCCGATGCGGCCGTCGCGCCCCCGACTGAAGCGGAAGTCCAAGGTCCCCGAGTCGCAAGTGCTGAAGACTGACGGCTGGAAGCCGATAGCTGACCGCTTGACGGTTCCCCGCTCTTGTCAGGTCCGGTAATTCCCGATACTAGTGCGCGGCTGTGCCCGGGGTGGATGGTCCGAAAAGGCGCGTAACGGACGGCGGGGTTGAATCCAAAGGTACGTAAACGGCTCTTCACCGGCTTGCGCATCATAATATGTGCGGTGGCCTTGGCCTGGGTGCTCCACGGCGTCACCTGGCATGATTACGTTACCCTCCAGGACGGTCGCCAGTGGCGTGCCCTGGAGATCGACGAGCGTGAACGCACGGTCACGATCGAGGGGCCCGGCGGCGAACCTAGAACGTGCTCCTGGGCCGAAGTCGCCGTGAACCAGGAAGGGCAGCCCCGGATCACCTGTGGCCTGGTCACCGCGTGGCGGCGGAGTCGCACCTTCGACTTGCTGCTCAGTCTGGCGGCCTTCGCGCCGGTCACGTTTCTGCAATCGTGGCGGTTCCGGCTCGTGTTTCGTGCCCAGGGGATCACGCTCTCCTATGGGGAGTGCGTCAAGCTCTGTTTTACAGGAAACTTTCTTAACTTTGTCACCCCGATCGGCACTACCGCGGGGGACGTCTTCAAGGCCTATCACGTCGCCCGCCACACCGACCGCAAGACCGAGGCCCTGACCACCATCCTGCTGGATCGTTTGATTGGGCTGGGCTGCCTGCTCCTGCTCGTCGGGATCACCATTGAAGTGGGGGCCGAGGACCCCCTGCTCCGCAAGCTCGGCCACTTGATCAACACCGGTCTGGTTGCCGCGGTCGTTCTGGTGGGACTCTTCTTCTCCACCGGCGTGCGGGAGCGCTGGCTCCCCCGCGGACTGGCGGCGCGACTTCCGCTGCTCGAACATGTTCGCCGGGTCGATGCCGCCACCCGCCGGCTTCTCCAGCATGTCCCTTACTTCGGCGGCTCCGTGGTCTTAACGCTGGTGCTCCAGTTCTTCGCCGTGTCCAGCTTCGTCCTGGCGGCCTATGCCCTACGCATGAACTTCACCGCCTCCAAGGTTTTCGACTATTACGCCTGCATCGGGGCCGGACTGGTGGTCGCGGCCATCCCCATCTCCTTCCAGGGGTTGGGCACCTCCGAGGCGGTCTATCGGCAATTCATGCTCGGCTCGCACGGCACCCTGTCGCAGTTGCTCTGGATGGCGATGGCCGTTCGCCTGATCCAGCTCTTGTGGTCGCTTCCGGGCTTGCTGGTGGGCTTGACGGGCGCCTACAAGCTCCGGGCCACCGCAGGGCCCGCGGAAACCGGTTGACGTTCTGCCCGATCATAGGGTCCGCGCTTGCGGACCATTCTTCGGGGGACGGGGTGCACAGCATGGTCCGCAAGCGCGGACCTTACTCCACTGCGCTCGACGCTCTGTTCCGGCCGCGGGCCGAACTCGCCCCACCCCGCTCTGTTCCAGCGGGCCAAGCCCGCCCTACTGCGGTTATGGGGCCACATCCGAGCGCCACATCAAGTCCTCCAACGCAGTTTCCGACAAAAGGGGTATGCCAGCGCCGTGGCCCCCAGATCCTGGTGCGCCGTGATCAACCCCCTAGCGAGCGATAGGTCCGTTTACGCCATCGAACTCGACCCATGGCGATCACGATGGCTCCTCGAATACGCGGCGCGCCGCAGCGCTGACCTCTCCATTCTGCCGCAGACCCGGGGCGAAGACCCGCCGATCATCGCTGTCATTGTGGATCACACGGTGGACGGATTGCTCATCAGGCCTCAAGGCGCCGAAGTCGTCGAGCCTGAAACGCTTGTCTCGGTTTACTGCGAGGCGACCTTGGGTCTGGATGGGACCCGTTTCCTCTTCTCGACGTACATTCTGGACGCTCGCCACGACGAAGACCTTTGCTTCGAGATCGCCCAGCCGAGCCATCTCTACGCGCTCCAGCGGCGACGCTACCAGCGCCGCAACCTGCGGAGCAAGACCCCGGTGTGGATTACGCCGCTTGCGTCGGAAAACCGACCGGCCCTGGAAGCGACTCTTTTGAACATCAGTTTGGGCGGCCTGGCGGCCCGCCTCGACCGGGCCGGCGCCGACCTGTGCAACACCCAGCGGCCGGTGCATCTGGAATTCACCCTCGCCGACTCCGCGGAGACCTTCCGCATGCCCGCGCACGTCCGTTGCAAAACGCCGGGTGCCAGCCCCGGCCAAGTCATCCTGGCTCTGGAGTTCGTCTCCGGCCCCGCGGTCGAGGCCCAACGCGAGAAACTCGCCGACGCGCTGTTCCGCGACCTGGTGGTCGTCACTGGCGGATAAACCCATGGATCAAATGCGCTATGTTGAGCCCAGACACCGGGACGAGATTCTCGCCGAGGCCGTCGAGAATGCCACGCTGGTAGTGATCGTGGCCCGCAGAGGGAGGGACTGGGTCACCCACAAGTCGCAGTTTCTTGCTTCGCCGGCCTTTGACCCTCACCTGCTCATCGCCAGTCCCTTGAACACCGAGCCGGGTATGGTCACCATGCTGACCCGCGGCGAGCAAATCGGGGTCTCGTTTCGTCGTGGGCACAAGAAATGCGTGTTCGGCACCGTCGTCGAAGATCTCCAGGAATGCCCTCCGGCCATCGTGATCCACCGCCCCGAGCAAGTGCAGGAACTGCAGCGCCGGGTTTACTACCGCTCCCCGCCACCACGCGGCACCACTATCGCGGTACGCTACTGGGCGGCGCACGACCTCCCTCCTTCCGGGCTTACTGACCCCCCCGACCACGCCTATCACGCCACGCTGAAGGACCTTTCGGCGGGCGGCATCAGCATCGAGACGTGCGCGAACCCGCCCCTTCGCACCGGGCAAACCGTGGTCTGTCACTTTGCCTACAAACGCGGGGCCCCACCTCTGACCTTGGACGCCATGCTCCGGCGCCGCCAAAGCGCGCCCCGCGGGGCGGAATCCCTCGGCCTGCAGTTTGTCGGTCTGGAGGCGACCCCGGGCGGCCGGAAACACCTGGTGCGCCTCGCCAAAATCGTGGCCGAGTTTCAGCGCTGCAACTACGACCCCGCGGATCGCCCACGCCGCAGCCCTTTCGTGCCCAGCCCACCAACCCGGACGTGACCGTTGGGTGGCATGCTTACCGCGTTGACTCTCAGTCAACGAGGTAAGCATGGGGAAGGCCACGCGTGACTGGAGCGTCAGCAGCCGGTATCATCCCGACTGTGAGCGCGGCCGTGGCCGCGTGGTCTTCCTTCCACAGGACACAAAGTCGGAGAGTGGAGCCATGGCTTGGCGGATCGGCTTGATCGTCGTATCAGCGTTCTGGTTGTCGGGCTGCGTGGAGTTTTCCGAGCTTCTGGGTCCGAAACCCGGGTCTTCCCCCGTCTGGAGTTTCACCGGCTATCCCAATGGCGGTGGGAACGGAAACGCGAACCTGAATGAGAATGACAACGGGGCGGGCAACGAGAACGGCAACGGCAACGCCAACGAAAACGGTAACGCGAACGAGAACGCCAACGCCAACGTGAATGAGAACGAAAACACCAACGCCAACGACAACACCTCCGAGAACGCAAATGACAACGCCAGCGCGAATGCCAACGACAACACGGTGGACAACACCAATGATAACGGCATAGATTCCGATTCCCCGATCTTCGGCGGTATCGGTGACATCCCACCTTTGGAGGGGTACGAGCCCATCACTACGGACTCGGGGCTGACCTACATCGACGTCGAAGTGGGACAGGGCGAGCAGCCTCTGCCGGGGGCCCGCGTGACCGTGAATTACATCGGTTGGCTGACCGACGGCACCGAGTTCGACAGCGGAGACGCGATCCAGTTCGGTCTCGATCAGGTCATCGAAGGTTGGACCGAAGGCGTGGGCTCCATGCGGGTCGGCGGCCAACGTCGCCTGCTCATCCCGCCCGAACTCGGCTACGGAGAGGCGGGGAGCCCACCCAAAATCCCAGGCAACGCGACCCTCATTTTCGACGTCGACTTGCTCGAGTTCCAGAACAATTAGCGCACCCCTGGGGCCGGTTGCGTTTTCCGCCGGGATGGATACGTTGTGCCGCGGCGCGCCGTCCGCTTTGCGGCCGGGCGAAGGGGTCGGCGACTGAACGTGTGTGGCGCGGCCACGTCTTCGTGGCCCTGAGACCCCCCAACGGAGCAGAAGCACCATGGCTCAGTACAAGATCGCATGGCTACCCGGAGACGGTGTCGGCAAGGACGTGATGGACGCAGCCCGCATCGTGCTGGACGCGCTGCAGTTGGACGCCGAGTACGTCCCCGGCGACATCGGCTGGGAATTCTGGTGCAAGCAGGGCGACGCTCTGCCCGAGCGCACCCTGGAGATCCTCAAACGCACCCACTGTGCCCTGTTCGGGGCCATCACCTCCAAACCCAGGGAGGAGGCCGAGGCCGAACTCGACCCCGCCTTGAAGGGCAAGGGCCATGCCTACTTCTCGCCGATCGTGAAATTGCGGCAGGTGTTGAACCTGCACACCAATTTGCGCCCGTGCAAGGCTTATCCGGGTAACCAGCTGAACTACCGCGAGGGCATCGACCTCGTTGTGTTCCGCGAGAACACGGAGGGTATGTACGGCGGGGTGGAGTTCCACCCTCTCCCGCAAACGGTCTTCGACGCCCTGTGCGTGCATCCCAGGATGAAGCCTTTCGGCGCCGCGGGCCTGGAGAACATCGCCCTTTCCACCCGGATCATGACCCGCCAGGCCTGCCGCAACATCGTGACCCAGGCGTTCGAGTATGCCCGGAAACACGGCCGCAAGTCCGTGACCGTCTGCGATAAGCCCAACGTGTTGCGCGAGACCGGCGGCTTGATGATGCGGACCGCCCGTCAGGTGGCCAGAAACTACCCCGACATCCCCATGATGGAAACCAACATCGACGCCCAGTGCATGTGGCTGGTGAAGAACCCGCATAGTTACGATATCCTCGTCGCGGAGAACATGTTTGGCGATATCTTGTCCGATCTCGCGGCCGGACTGGTGGGCGGGTTGGGCTTCGCCAGTGCCGCCAACATCGGCGACCACTACGCCGTTTTCGAGCCGACCCACGGCAGCGCGCCCAAGTACGCCGGCATGTACAAGGTGAACCCCATGGCCACGTTGCTCGCCTGCAAGCTGATGTTCGACTGGCTGGGCGAAGCGGAGGCCGCCCGGCGGCTGGAGGCCGCCGTCGCCCGCGTCATCCAGGAGCACAAGGTGGGCACCTACGACGTGGGCCTCGACAACACCACGGTGGAAGTGGCTGAAGAAGTGGCGCGAAAATTGTAAGGTCCGCGCTTGCGGACCATGCTCTCTAATCCATCTCGTGGCAACTGAAGCAGAGTGCCGAACGCTCGATGGGCACTGTCAAGCGGTCGCGGTCGGTCGCGTAGAGGTCGTGGCAGGAGACACAGCTCACCTTGCCATCGGGCAGACGAATTTCGTTCGGGAGCAGACTCATCGGGCGGAGTGGGACGGTACGGTTTCGGGTCGTGTGCTCAGGATACCGGACGCCCACCGGGTGGTTGCGGCTCCGGTCCCCGAGGTCGCCCACGCCGCGGCCCCCTCCGGTGGTGTTCTGGGCTTCGACCGCGTTGACCCCGTCGTGACACCCCATACACCGGCGCGATTCGGGATCGAGCGGGCCGCCGGAGCGACGCGACCCGGTGGCTTCGTCATCTACGTGGGCTTCGCCGACGGCCAGCCAGTGCAGCGCGGCCGCGCTGCGGCCGGTGTCGTCCGAATGACACTTCCTGCAGAACTCGAGCGGTTCAGCATCTTCTTCAAAAAAGTCACGCAAATAGGCTTGCGCCGCGCCCTCCAGGGGCGGAAGTTGGCGATGGCACGTCAGACACGTGATCGAACCGTCGTCGGCGACCGGCCAGCCGTCTGGAACCCTCACCATTCCCGAGGGCCGGACGCCGACCGGATGGTTGGTCGCGCCCGGTCCGGAGCGGAGCTTGTCGGCCAGGCTGCGCTGGGCCGCCCGCCCGCCGGTGGCTGAGGCCATTGGCCATCCGCCCACCACCAAAACGAAGACCCATGACCGTAGCGTTCCCCCGAGAGGCCTCATGGTCGTGTCCCCCGAATGCCGGGACCCGCCGGCACGCCTTTGAGGCGTTCGGCCGGCGTTGGCCTCCCAGGGCGCGGTGGTCTCGTGGTTACCCGAAGCGGGGCGGGATCGTCACGGCGGTCATCCCGCTCGGAGCAAGCCTACGATATCGCCGGTGCGACGCCGCGGAGCGGCACACCCACTCCAAAGGGACTCCCCATTCTCGGACGTAGCGTCAATTAGCAACTCGTGGTGAAAGTGGCCAGGAGTGGTGTGGCACGGGCATCTTGCCCGTGGGAATAGTGGGGCAAACAAGCACAAAACAGGACCGGGAAGACGGCGAGGACCGTCCGACGGGGTGCCGCGAGCCGCAGAACGGCGCGGGACAGGAGGAACGACCTCGGGTCAATGACCCGACCTCCGCAAGTGTGCATCGATGGCCTGGGCGGCGCGGCGGCCCTCGGCGACGGCCCTGACGATGGTAGCCCCGCCACCGGCGGCGAGATCACCACCGGCAAATACGCCTGGACGTGACGTGGCTCCGGTTTCGGGATCGACGATGATCCGGCCGCCGCCGTCGAGCCTTACCCCGGGCAGCACCTTGGCCAAGCCCGGCGCCGGTTTGGCGCCGATGGCAAAGACGACCATCTCGCCGGGCAGCCAGTATTCCGTCCCCGCGAGAGGTTCGGCGTTGGCAGGAACGAACTTGTCAGGTTCTTTCCAGCGGATGCGGACGGCCTTGAGCCCGGAGACCTTGCCGTCCCGCCCGGTGATTTCGAGCGGCATCGAACGGGTGTGAAAGCGCACGCCCTCCTGCCAGACCTCGTCGAGTTCGTCGTGGTACGCGGGCATCTCGCGTGGGGCTTCCAAACATACCATGTCGATTTCTTCGGCCCCGAGCCGTCGGGCCGCACTGGCACAGTCCATGGCCACGCTACCGCCGCCGATGATGATGACACTGTTCGGCACCACCGGCCGATCGCCTTCGCCAAAGTCGAAGGCCGACACGCCGTCGAGCACGGCTTTCCAAGTGGTCACGCCGGCGAGGTTGTCGCCCGGGATGCCGGGGATGGCGGCCTGCTGCAAGCCGGCGGCGAGATACACGGCTTCGTATCCTTCCGCCAACAGACCTTCGATGGTGACGTCCGTGCCGAACACGGTGGAGGTCTTGATGGTGACCCCCAGGCTCTTGATGTACTCGATTTCACCGGCCACCAACTCCTGCGGCATTCGGTGCGCGGGCACACCATAGGTGCAAATGCCGCCGGGCCGCCGGTTTTTCTCGAACACAGTGGGCCGATGGCCGAGCTTGGCTAACTCCGCCGCGGCAGCCAGTCCGGAAGGCCCCGCGCCAATGACCGCCACTTTGCATCCATTTGCCGGGCCTGGCCGGCCAGTGCGGCCCGAGCGGAGTTCGGTCTCGGCGGCGTGGTGTTGGAGCTTGCCGATGGCGATGGGGGTGCTCAACTCGGTGGCCGAGCACGCTCCAACGCACAACTCATCGACGGGACAGGCCAGTCCACACACACCGGCGAAGACATTGCGCTCACGGATCAGGTTGATGGCCCGGCGTGGCGACTCGAAGCGGATCGCCCGGATGAAGTGTTTGACCGGTACCTGCGCGGGGCACGCCGCTACGCAGGGCGGGTCTTCGCACATCAAACACCGCGCGGCCTCGAGCTTGGCCTGAGTATCGGTCAGGACGGGGGAACAGGACACGTCCGTCATCGGGGATTCCCTTGGTAGGGCAGGTCGATGACCTAACCTACCCGCTGCCCGCCTATCGGCGGAACGTATGCACCTGCCGACCCTGGCGGTCTCGTGCACGCTATCAAACCGGGTGAATCCGGTCAACCGAATCCTCTCGGTCATGCAGAGGTCGAGTTGGAGTACCCTACTGTTGACGGGAAATCATTTGTGCAAGAGGCAGTTGCACGAAGTGCGCGCTAGAGAAGCCTCGCTTCCCCGCGAACGATAAATCGACTATCTGTCCGGGGCGAGGCTTCTCTCTTCGAATCGTCCCGGCGCTCTCTGGGCCGAGACCAGGTCAAACGACCTGAAAATTGTATCCTCCACGCCGACTCTATTCGGTTGTTTCATCCAATAGAAGTATGCGCCAAAAACCGACGCGAGGCAAATGAATTTCGAAAAAAATTGTTCGGCCGCTCAGCACGACTTTACCCACCACGTCCGGTTAAATCGCTGCCCTTACTCGGGTCCGGCGATTTCGGTTGGCGCGATGGAAGGATTCGCGTCCCACCTTAACGGCGCGAAGCGTGCTCCCGACGGCCAAAGGATCGCGGCCGGCAAGAGGGATGTTCGACCTGCCAACTTGCCTCAGGCGGAAAGCTGAAAACAGATGGCGGAGAGCTTCCGGATCAGCGTGTTCGCTGGGGCACCCGTTTCGCGAGCTCCAGGAAATCATCGCCGGCGTGGTGCCTCGCGAGCAGGTCCATGAATTGGTCAAGTAGCTTCAACCTCTGGCAGGCAATCTGCTTGACGGCCTCGAAGCGCAGGGACTTGTTGATGCGGGCCTCCCAGAAGCGGAATTCGCGTTGGCGCTCCCAGGTCTTCAAGGCGGCCTCCACGCCCTTGCCCTCCCAGGTGTGGCGTCTCACCAGGTTCCACAGCGCCAGGCTGCCGATCTCGTCGAGGTTGTCGGCATCGCTGAGGATCTGGACCTCGACGGCCTCTATGTGCGGGTCATTCAGTTGGCGTACTAAATCGCCGGCGGTTTCGAGGATGCGGGGCTTAAGGCGGCCGGCGAGCGCCTCGGTGAGCCGGGCCGCCGACAGCGCGCGTTGTGCGTCGGACGCGGGTTTGCCAAGGATTTCAAACCGGCCCACCGTCCCGGCACGAAACTGGCAGGCCCATGCGGCATCGTGATACAAGGCGGCGGCCTCGAGGGCCGTCGCGTCGATCCGGCGTACGGGAACCCCGGGCAGGGCAGCGATGTGCCGGGCGTTCTGGGCCACCCGCTGACTATGCTCCCACAGGAACACGTCCTGGTTTCCATCCGGGTCGATCAGCACCAGATCACGCCGGGCGCATTCCCAAATCGGGCTTTGGTCTGCCATGAACGCTCTACCTAACCACTAGTATCTACCTCCGTTTTACGAAAACCTTTCACGTCGCTGTCTTTCTTGAGGCGCCAACCCAACTCGGCCTTGGTCCTTCGATATGTAGCGAAATCCGACGGGAATAGCAAGGGCAGTCCGGCTTCCCAGTACAGATAACCCACATTTCGCACCTCACGCGGGCAGACCTGCGCAGAATCGTGGGGTGTTGCCCGAGGTGGGCGGCGTACCTGACGCCGGCCGTACCCAGCGCCGGGGACAAGCTGATTTTCGCAAGGGGTGGTGGGTAGGAACGCCCGGCGCTACTCAACCAATGCGTAGTAGCAGTTGCGTTTGCGCGGTTCCCAGCCCGCATCGGTGATGAGCCGGCGAATCTCGGCTTCATCAAGGTGATAAGTGGTCCCGGCGGCCGATACGACGTTCTCTTCCATCATCACCGAACCCATGTCGTTCGCCCCGAAAAATAGCGCCAGTTGGCCGATTTTCGGACCTTGGGTCACCCAACTTGCCTGAATGTTGACGATGTTGTCCAGATAGATCCGCGATAACGCCAGCATCCGCAGGTACTCACCGGCGTCGGCCAACTGCAGATGCTTGCCGTCGGGCAGGCCGGCATAGTCCGGTGGGAACGGACGGACCCGTCCCAACGGCGTTCGCTCCGGCTGGAAGGTCCAAAGGATGAAGGCCGTAAAGCCGCCCGTCTCGTCCTGTAAGTCGCGGATGCGCCGTAGGTGCTCGATGCGTTCGGGGATGGTCTCGAGGTGCCCGAACATCATAGTGACACTGGTACGCATCCCGATCCGGTGGGCCTCCCGCATCACCAGCAGATACTCATCGGTCCGGGTCTTGCCGAGGCTGATCTTGTCACGCACCCGGTCCACGAGGATTTCCGCCCCGCCCCCCGGGATGGTGTCGAGACCGGCTTCTTGAAGGCGCAAGAGCACGTCGCGCACACTCGTCCCAAACATCTGGTGAAAGGCATAAACCTCCGGCGGGCTGAAGGCGTGGACGTGAATCGCCGGGAAACGACGCTTGATAAACCGCAGCAAGTCCAGGTACCAGTCGAAGGGCAGCATTTCCGCCGGGACCAAACCGCCCTGCATCAGGATTTGCGTCCCGCCGATGGCGATTAACTCCTCGATCTTCCGGCCGATTTCATCGAGGCTCAGCACATAGCCGGCCGCGTCGCCGGGATCGACTTTGAAGTTACAGAAAATGCACCGGGCCGTACAGAAGTTGGAGTAATTGATATTGCGGTCCACGACGTAGGTACGATAGGGCTCGGGATGCAAGGCAAGGCACACCTCAAAGGCCTGCCGGCCGAGGTCGTGGATCGAGCACGCGCGGTAGCGGTCGAAAGCCTCGGCCTCACTGATCCGCGAGACTCGCGCAGGAGGGGTACACGGCGTGCTTGAGGCGATGGTCATGCGTACACCGTTCGCGGCGCCCCGGGCACCAGCCCGCTACCGCGGGCCATTTCGAGAAAGCGATCCAGTCCTTCACGCAGGCGCGGGCGCAGCGTGAACACCAATCGGCGCGTCAGATAGCGCTTGGCCAACTCCACCGGCCAGCCCATGCCCGGCGCGGCGGTCTCAGCGATGCGCTCGAGGTTAACCAAACCCCTGTCCCGGGCCAGCGCGAGCGTGGCGGCCAGGTCCCCCACGTCGCGATCGCGCTTGGCCGCCCACACCGCGAATACGAACGGCAGCCCGGTCAGCGATTTCCACGCCCCACCGAGGTCGATCTCGATGTTCAATTCCATCAGCCGATGGTTAATGACCTTGTCGCCGATCAACAGAACGGCCTCGCACTGGTCTTCCGGCACATCCTCAAGATACGGCGTAATGAGCAGTCGTGTGCCGTACATCTGCTGCCAGATCAGGGAAGCCAACACGACGGAGGTGTGCGAATCGCCGTCCACGTGCAACCGGCGGATGTCCTCGGGCGGCACGCGCGAGAAGACTCGAACGGTCAACGTCTCGCCGTCGCACCCGATACAGGCGTCGGAGAGGATGCGCCAGTCTCGCCCCGGCCGAACGAAGTCGATGACCGGTACCAGCGCCGCATCTACGGCGTCCCGATCGAGCAACCCGGGCAGGGCGGCAGGAACCTCGAAGACCATGTCCACGCCCGGGCTCTGCCGGTCGAGGCCCTCGATCAGCGGGCGCGCGTTGAGAAAAGAGACCACACCCAGTCGGTAGATGGAGTTCCCCATGTTGGTTCGTGAGTCCAATATTGCCGGTCGGCCCGAAGAACAGTCACGGGCGCCAAGACCGCCCTGGTCGCACTCCCAACCGGCGGCCGGATTATACGCCACGATTTCGGCGCCTCCAATGGCTACCGCGAGAGCCTGGCATAGCAGCCCGTGGCAGAAGTTGTGGCACAGGCTTCCAGCCTGTGTTTCCACAGGTAAGATGCCCGTGCCACACCGCTCTTGGCCACTTTCACCACGGGCTGATAGCGCTCGGACAACGGACTGGCGACACGCGAGTTTATTGAAAGTTCGTTCAGGTGGCCTGACCGAGCCCTCCGATGGTGGATGGCATGCCCAAGCCCACCTATGGTGGGCGCGGGTGGGTTCGGACCGCCGTTTGACGCGTGCGTCGCGGACCGCTATGGTCAATCCGCCGCAAAATGAGCAATGCCGCGGCCCAACCGGATTGGAGAAGTACTTCAAAGATGCCCCCACGCCGCGTACTCGGCCGACCGCGCTGCCGGCGCCTCAGCCTACTCGTGTTTACCGGCGCCGCCGTTTGTGGCGGCTGTGGGCCCCAGGGCACGCGTTTCGAGGTCGTCGATCACCGGACCGAGGGCGGCCCAACGCCCTATTTCGAGGACTTCGACGAATGCTACTACATGCTCGACTCCGCCGGGCACTTTGACTGCGTCGCCAGACGTATCGGCACCGGCGAGAAAGATCCCGACGAGCGGATTACTCAGGTCGTACACCTGCACGGCATCTGGCATCCCGACCCCGGCCGGACTTATGCCGAACAGACCATGATCAATGCGACCGTAAGCTACCTGATCGTCAGCAGCGCAGGCGGGGCCAGCTTCGAAGGCGGCGGATTCGTGTCGTTTCGGGAGAACTACGGTCGAACCCTCGCGACGGGGAAGCTTGAGCTGGCCAAGCTGGCCCCGGTACGGCGTCTGGGCGAAAGCAAGCCCATCTTCGAGCGGGCGGAGATCAAGGGGGAGTTCATGGCCGTGCATGACGCGCGGCGGGTCGTGCGCATTCTGAGCGAGATGCGACGGCTGTTCGGCCCGCTGCCGCGGTACGAACCTTCACAGACCGACGCGGACGTACTCTAGCAGCCCGTGGTGCAAGTGGCCAACCCCTTTTCGTTTAGTCCCGTGTCATGGATCTAGCTCTTCCCAGTTTACCCAGTTTTCCTAAGTTTGGCTTTGTTTGGTAGTTTTACGTTCGCGATCATGGGCACCTTCCGAGCAGACGGGATCAGGAAGCCTCTGTGCGGAGCACCATCCGGGCCCGTTCCGGCAAAAGGTTCCTGACCTCTCTTGCGAGCCGCCTTCTGCGAGCGCGCGGAGTCCGCGGCGGCCCAAGACTGTGGACCGGAGCCTGGAGGGTGCCGGGGTCAACGCCCGCGCGCGGAATCCCTAACCTCAGTACTTGGCGCGTGATCGGGCCGAGACCCGTTTTCGCCGAGCGCGGTGGGGCTTTAATACATTGCGCGGGTAGGCCATAATCGCCGGCATGGCGACGAGGATTTCGACCGAGAGCGAGTTGGACGCGCTGCTCGCGCGGATGAACGCGGAAGCGTGGGCCGACGTGGGGATTCTCACTTCGCAGGAGTACCGTTCGTGGCGGGTGGAACACCTGCGGAAGTCCGGCTGGTCGGCCGGGCACATCGTCGTGCTCAATCGTGAGTTCGTTCGGCCGGCGCTGTGGGGTCGAATTCCGTCCTCGGTTCGAGTGCTGGCCGCGCCAGAATGCGCTTTTGGCGAAGCTGGTGCGCGGGCGATCGCGGAGCACCTGCCCGGCCTCACCTCGCTGAACCTCACGGTCAACTTGATCGGCGACGACGGCGCGCGGCGGGTTGCAGCCACGAGTTCGCCCTCAACGGGGGCCGGGGGTTGTAGCCCCGAGTGTAGTTCGCCGAAGGCGAACGGAACTCGTGAAAGAGAGGCGAAATGCCCCTGCCGCCGCGGCGGAAACCTGAAGTTAAAGCCTATGGGCATGCGCGCCGGGTACATCGGGCAGTGGGACTCCGCGAGCACACAGCGGGGATTCGGACGGCGTCCAGAATTGGCTGGCAAGAGAGGCCAGCGTCTCCAGGGCGCACAAGGAAGGGCCGCGCGTCGCGCGTAACCGATTGTCCACCATGACGTCAAGGCAACCGGGCACGAACACTTAGCGATGCAGCGCTAGCAAGCGGGGGCTCCGCCCCACAGCCACCAGCTGCCAGGTTCGTCGAACGCCGAGTCCGCTGTCGCAGAGTCGGGAATGACACCCTGGCGAACAAGGAGGTGAAGATCGCGGACTAGAAGCTTCATGGACACAAGCGCCACGAGCGCTGAGGCATCTCTTTCTTTCGCCTCTCGCGAGGCAGACTGCGCGTGGAACATCTGTTGAAGCACGGCTCCGGGCGCGCCATGCGCGTGCATGGATGTCAGCCTGTAGACCAGACGGTACTCTGATTCCCAGGGATCACCGAGTTCAGCGGAGCGAGTCTGGATCGATGAGGTTGCGAAGTTGTCGTGCCGCCGCTTATGCCCGGCTCTATCGCGATACTGAAATCTCGACTGGAACCTTGCCATCGCGCGATCGAAGTCCTCCAGAATTGTCGCATCGACCGAGGGCCGATTCTCGTCCGGCCGTCCTGCGTTCCTCTCAATAGCGAGGACCAAGGTCTTGCGCATCTCCATGGTCGTGAAGTTGCAGAAATCCTGCACACGGCGATCTGGGTCACACTCAATCCAGTGGAGATTCAGCGAAACCTCCCAGAGCTGGCGAACCATCGCGGAAGCTGCTTCGTGGTAGAGCTCCCGAAGGACCATGCCTATCGCCTTGTAGATGTTGAAGGCGTATGAAAACGTCTGGAGGGCAACGAACGGCCACATCTCCGGTTCAAGGTCATGCCCGCCGTGGATCGCATTTGCGACGGCGACTCGCACGGCTGCATGCCTCGCCAACAAGGGGTCCAACGGGAGGTGCTCGCGGCCGTCGTCCTTCCATGTCACAAAGAGCGCGTCGTCTAGAGACATTGTGTCTTCCCGCTGACCGAGATTACCCGGGCCTCGATCCAGGTGCGGAACCCCGCCTACGGGGTGCATGCCGGGGACCGCCGCCGAGGCACGTGATGTCCGAAGCGCGCAACGGCGAGGCGGGTCGGGTGCATTGCCGTATTAGGTTCCGCTTTTGGCTTTGTTTTGGGTAACAACAACACGAAGCCATTTCTTCGCGTTTTTTAAGTCAACCGCGAATCTCGATTCGCTCATCATCTTCTGATACTCTTCGGGGCCAATCTCTTGGCCTGGCTGCTCGCTGATCACTCGCCGCCATTCGAAGCCTTTACTGACGAGTCGGCGATATGCCGGATCATTCGAATCAATACTCTCCAGCACCTCGCCCTCCGCGAAGTGCAAGTTTACCGGGAACAATTTCGCAGCGACTGTAGCCGAAGCATCGAAGGCTTTGATTTCAACAAACGTCTCATTGTAGCTGACAAACCAAGGTTGACCGCCAAAATCGGCGTGGATCGTAATATCGCCAAGAGGCTGCGACAATTCTTTCCATGCATCCCAGAACATCTGCTTGATGCTGGAAATCTCGGCATATTGGTCATTGAAAACTGTCGTGTCAAAAGGAAGAGGCATAGGCTTGTCGCTCGCGGATAGCGACGCCGACACGCTAGCCTGCTTGAGTTGAACACCGGATAGTGTGAACCACGCCCTTTCGCCGATGAGTTGTTGCCAATCGCTTTCTTCAGCCTCGCGGAGGGTTTGAAGGATTATGCGGTATTGGGCGGCAACCGCCTTGGCACCGGCATCGTAGCCAGAGCGTGAGATCATCACGCCCAGATTGCCATTGACCCGATATTTCCCATTTATCAGACCTTAAGCGGCCATCGTACCCGGGTGAGCCACCCGATTCAAGCAAAAACGGCCTATCTTGCCACGGTTCCTGCCCATCTGGCCGACCTCCCGGCGCGCCGGGACGCCGATCTCATCGCCACCTGCTCGGGAAC
>JAZDKM010000059.1:0-3273 GCA_043803085.1 Planctomycetota bacterium | reverse complement strand
GGTATCGGTCATGAACCAATCTGTGCAGGATTCCAGAGCACGGGCAATCTCCAGGATTGCCTCCCGGACAGGCGCGGAATCGGCCGGGCCGGGCCGGGGGATGGGGATGGAACGGATGATCCCGAGCGGGGGAAACTCCTTTTTCACACGCCCCTGAATGCGGATCAGCTCCGTGCAGACCTCGCCGCGTTTCTTGCCGTCCCCGGGCGCCAGGGGGATCATTTCGCAGAAATGGACGAGGTCGGGTTCATACCAGTCCAGGGCGCGCAGGATATCGTCGATCTTCGGTAAAAGCGGGATCAGGCTGCTTTTGGAGCGCGACTGGCGGACCAGGCGGATGATCTCCCGGACCGAGGGGACCTTCCATTGATCCGGCGAGAGTATCACGCTCCCGATGTGGTCCACCCCCATCTCGACCAACCGCTCCGCCTCTCCGGGATCCTGGATCTCATAGAGCTGGACGATGACCCTCTGCTTTCCGCGAAGCGTTGCTTGGCGCATCATTCCGATAAACATCTTCCTTTCAAAAGGCGGATCAGGCGATCGGGATGGTTGGTGATGATCCCGTCGACGCCCAGGGCGATGAACCAAGGTCTTCCGCTGGCTGGTCTTCACGGCCGCCGGAGCCGGAGCAGGGGCGGCGTTGGCAGAGGTCCCAGGCCTGGTCGTCGGCGCTACCCTGGGTGCGGTCGACGCTTTCCTGGTGGAGAAGGTGGCGGGTGGCTGGCGGCCAAACCAGTTCGTGGATGGCCCACTCCGTGGGTTCGTGGATGGGAAGCAGGACTCGGGCGGCAAGAACGAGAGTTAGGACGGGCACCCGCCAATGGGTCTAGTGGATGCTGGGCCCACCGAAGGTCGCACCGCCCAACTTCTCCAGCGCCCGCAGGCACTTCCTGCACGCCCAGCCTTGGGCGCCCACGTGATGGTTACCTCGCAGATGCTCCCGCAGATCGCCTGAGCGAGCACCCGCTTGCCGTCCCGCGACGGGAACACGGTGTCGTCGGTGGCGGGGAACCAGTGAACGGCGCCGACCGAGAACCAGCCCTGACCGAAGGTGGTTCGCGGCGGGAGGTTGTCCCAAGGCTCCAGCTGTTGCCCACGAGCGTCGTAGATCCGCAGGCACTCGGAGCAGACGACCTCGCCGTGCTACTCGTAATTGGGGAAAGCCCATGAGGGTGGGCGTCTTTTCATCGGATAACCATGCCGGGGTACGGCTGACGAATTGGGTTTCTCGGGTCACGGAGAAACTGGCGGACGCTCTGCGCGAATCGCTGCGACTCGCTGCTTTCGTCGAGCCCCAACCCTACGACGAGCTTCTCGAACGCCTCTCCGTGGTGAGGCCGAACCAGCGGAATCGCCCAATCGAAGAAACGGGCGAGCAGGACCCGCTGTAGCCTCAGCGCGTCACTGTTGGCCATCCCCCACCAGCCAACCCTGCCATCGAGGCCCAGCATGTACGAAAGCATGATGGTGTCAGCGGCGGCTTTGCCCCGACGAGGGCGGACAGCACACACCGACACGTCGGCGTCTGGCGCCGGTTGCGTCCGCACGCCTTCCTCGCGGAGCACGTGGAGGACGCCTGGATCGTAGGCTTCGCCCAAGAACTCGCTTGGCACCTGCTCAAGGTCGAAGGCGGTCTCGGGGTCCAGGCGGTGCTTCCCCCGTCTCTTCGGCGCCAAACCCGCCAGCCAGTCGAGAACGACCTTCTTAGCGACGACCTGGACAACGTACCCGTTGCGAGCCAGCCAGCCCGGGCGAAACCGGTGGTACTTCGCCGCGAGTTGCTCCAGCACAAACTGCTGCATGACCTCGTTCGCCCTCGTGCCAAGTGCCTCCAGCTCGTCACGGTAGACTTGAATCAGCGCCTCATGCGTCTTTGGTCCGGGCCCGCTCATCGCGGCCTCATGCCCGTAGGTCAGGTGGACGTCGATCTGGCCACTCTTCGTCTTCCAAAGGACGGTGAGGTGCGCAAGCTCGGGACGATGCGCCCGGTACAGCTCCAGCTTGCCAGTGTCGAAAGTCACGTTCACACCCCAACTGCCGACTCGGAATCCGAAGCGCCTCGGGGGCGGCCGGGCACTGGACAAGGCCGTAGGATCTGACATTGGGTTCCGCCGAACGTTCAGCCTACCTGAGCCGCATCCCTTGTGCTGCCTCGGCGGCAACGCCCCGGCGGGCGGCCCCTGGCCGTTGCACCGCGTTCCGGCGTTCCTGGTAAGCGCGGGCCCTCTTCGACGGCAAGCATGTTGCCGTCAACAGATTCGCTAAAGCCCTCGGGCAGCCCCGGCGTAGTACCGGTGTGACCGCCGACGACGCCCCCCATCCCCCGGCCGACGACGACCTGCGGCCGAGCCCCGAGCACGAGGCTCTCGTCCTCGCCGAGCTGATCCGAATCAAGCGAGTCCTCAAGGTGTCCGTCGCTGCGACCGGCATCCCGCCGGCCGACCACCTGATCATCGTCAGCGACATTCGCGGCGTGTTCGGCCGCCAACTCGGCGAGGCCGTCGTCGGCGAGCCCCTGGTCGAGCACCGACTCCGCCAGGCCCTCCAGCGGGGCATCCGGCCCTCCATCTCGGCACCGCTTCCGGTGGCCGAGGCCACGCCGATCCTCGCGATGGTCGGCGCCGATGCCATCGAGCGCGTGATGGCCCGACCGCCAGGCACCATCGCGGTGTTGGTGGTCGACGTCGACGACAACGCGGCGCTCGTGTTCTCCGCGCCGTTGGACGGAATGGGGCCATCGTGAACGAGTACGATTTGACGGCCTTGCCCTCCGGGCACGAGCAGGTGTGGCGGCAGGCCGCCCCCGATGTCGTCTGGGTCCTCCGTGAGCTACGGCAGCTGGGCGTTGAGGCCCGCTCGATCCTCGTCGTGGTAGCCGCTGGCGACACCCTACCCGGCGAGCTGCTGGAGGAAGCCCTCACCGGCTGGCTCGTCGCAGGGCCGTGCGGAGCCAGCCCCACCACGCCTGTGGCGGCCGTCCTCGTGGGCGACGCCGCCAGGGATTTCGTCGGGGACCACAAGGGGGCCTCCGACTACATGGCGCGGCTGCCCGGCGGTTGCTGCGGGCTACTGGTTCTCACCGACGATGGCCCGGTGATCTCGGCCTGCACCATGCCCACCATGGCAGGCCCTGCCAGCGAGGACACACGTCCGCCACCGAGGCACCGCCGCCAGAACCGCAGGATTATCCGGCTGGACGTGTCCCGGGACCGGTAGAGGTCGTGTCCATCTGGCGCATGGACCTCGCACCGCTCGGGGTCTGAAAACGCC
>JAZDKM010000058.1:0-11659 GCA_043803085.1 Planctomycetota bacterium | reverse complement strand
AAACCCTTCGGATTACAGGGAAAACATGCACGTATCGTGCCATCAGGAACAACGGCATCTGGGAAATGCGGGCCATTCTGTTAGAAGCTCTCAGTCGGGTGAGCCCGCCTTGACCGATCTGCGCAGTTACGCAGGAGGTAGGCCCGGTGTAGACCCGGCGACGGAGGGTGAAAACATGTCGTTTAACCGAGCGAGCGCCATCGCAGTGTTTGTGGCGTTCGTGGCGTTTCTGCTCATTCCTGCAGGCTACGGTCAGACGATGCTCTACGTGGACGTGGACGCGCCTCCCGGGGGTGACGGCACGAGTTGGCCCACCGCGTACCAGGATTTCCAAAACGCCCTGGCGGCGGCGGGCACCAACGGAGCCGTGGAAGAGATCCGGGTGGCGGAGAGGACTTACACCCCGGCGGGGGCAGGAGGTGATCCGGCCGCAAGCTTCGAACTCATCGAGGGCGTCGCGCTTTATGGCGGCCTACGCATACCGATTTGTGATCCAGCCGGACCTGAGTCGGCAATAATCGGAGGACCTGTCCGTTGTTCCAGGAGGAGGCTGGTCCTCGATGCGTTGGAGAGGTCTGTGCTTGTTCTGCGATCGGCGGGGGATTCTCCGCTATTGCTTTGAAAAATTTACTATTGCTTCGAAGAAGAGGTTCGCATGAGCGCTAGAACGACGGGAACGATGTTCTACCTTCTCGCCGGGGGTCTTGGGTTGGCCGCGGGTGGTACCGCCAAAGCGTACCCACCCGTATACGTAACCATCGTCAGTCACAACGAGGAGCCTGGGGGTGGCCGCCCGGACTACATGGCGGACCAGAACTTCTATCTCCAGAATCGCGACCTAGTGAAGCTGATGGCGGAGACCATCACCAGTCGGGGAGCAGCCTATAACTTCGAGTCCGACTGGAACTACCTGAAAGCCGTCGCTATGTACGACGTGGGGAGCGTCACGGACGATACGGGCGGCAAGAACATCGTGCGCTGGATGAAGGAGGACCTGGGCGTGGAGGTGGACCCCCACGCCCACGAGACGCAGTACAACTATGCCGACGTAGCATACCTGATTGAGCAACTGGGGGTGACGCCCTCGAAGAACGTCGGCGGTTTCATCTACGACCCGCCGTACTCCCAGGGTTGGGAGCAGCACGAAGCGGGGGTCTATGGGTGGGTGTACCCGTCGTACTTCTGGCGGGCGGACCACCTCTGGGGCGCGGGGACCTACCAGCACCAGGGGAACGACGACGAGTCGTCGGGCATCTGGCGGCCCCAAGACGAGTACAACTTCTACGTGGACGACCCCAATCAGCGGCTCCTATATATCGGGGGCTGCAACGGTTCGCGTCCCCTTCTGGAGCAACTCCTGAATGACATCGAGACCGGCCAGGCACCCGCCGATGGCTTCTACACGGCAGACTTGGGGTACGCCCAGGACTGGCTGACGCTCCAGAGCATCGCTGAACTGGGCAGCTTCATCGATTCGCTGGCGCCGTACGTGGCCCAGGGCCGCGTCCGCTGGGTGACGCTGTCGCAGATGGCCGACCTGTGGCGGACGGAGTATAGTTCACAGCCGTTTCGTTACGTCCCCGGTTCGGGGACCCCAAGCACCTTCACCATCGAATCGGTCGAGACGTGGGTGACCGCACCCAACGGCAACCAGCTCTATACGCGCATCGTGCAGCCGGTGCCGGCGCTGTATCCAGGTCAACGCTTCCCCGCGCTCATGGCCATTCCGGGCGGTACGGGCGCGGGTGCTCCGCTGGCCGACAACCCGGGATATCGGGCCTTCGCCGCGAGCGGGTTTGTCGTCGTCGTCTTCAATCCTGAAGGGCGCGGCACGGGTCAGCCAGGGAACCTTCGGAGCCAGGGAACCGAGAACTGCAACGGTTTCATTCACCAGGACGACCTGAAGGCCGTCGCGGAATTCACGGCTGCGCGCTCGAACGTGAACCCGCGCAACATCGGCTTGGAGACGGCGTCATTCGGAATTGCCATTGGCGCCGGCGCTTTGGGTAGGTATCCCACTTTGCCCGTAGCCTACCTGGTGGATCAGGAGGGCCCGCACGATAACCGAGTCATCACCTTCTATGACGCAGGTCACGAAGTAGCCGTCTGCGGCCACTGGAGCACGGTTACCAATCCTTCGCCGGGCAACGTGGCCTGGTGGGCGGAACGAGAAGCCGTCCGACACATCGGCGGTTATCCGGGAATGTATCTGCGGATGCAGGCGGAGATCGACCACGCCCAGGGGCCGGGCTATTTTCGTCACGCCATCGAGATGATCAACGCGGCCACTCGCTCCGCTTTCGGTGGCGCCGGCTCGGCCAGATGGACGCGCATGAATGGCAGCGACCTCGGCAACCCCGTCAACCGCACCTATCCGCTGGGCGATCCATCGCTTTACCCCGTCTGGGTGTCCGGGCGTCTTGCCGACCACCTTGGAATCAACCTGGACTATGATCGCGAGATGTCGCTCCTGGCGAACGCGGGCGACGGCGACGGTGACGGTGACGTAGACCTGGACGACTTCGCCGGCTTCTATGGCTGTCTCACCGGTCCTGACGGCGGCCCGGTGGGCTCGGGATGCGGCATATTCGACTTCGAGACCGATGATGACATCGACTTGGTCGATTTCGCTGAATTTCAGCGGGTATTCACGAGCGCACCCTGAGGTCGCCGATGGTGGTCGGAGTCTGATATGAGGAGGAGTGGATATGCGGCAAGCCTTCGCCGTCTGGTGGCTTGTGCTTGCGTTCTTCTCGGTCTGCGATGCCGAGGCAGAGGCGGGTGGGTTTGTGCTGGTCACGGAACGGGCGGGGACGACCGTGGCCAAGATCGACGTGGGGACGGACCAGGTTCTCGGACGGGCTACCGTGGGGAATACGCCGAGCGATATGGCCGTGGACCGCGGCCGTCGCTGGGTCTATGTGTCCGTGCACCTCGATGACAAGATCGTGGCGCTTAACCCCGACACCTTGGAGGTTGCCGACGTGGTCGTTCCCGGGATGGGCCGGCAGCCCATTGGGGTCTCGATCACGCCGGACTACCAACGGCTCCTGGTGGCCACGAGGGGCACCGACGGGGTGGTCAGCGCCGATGACCGCCTGGATGTGGTCCAACTGGATGCCTCGGCCTGGCCGCCGACGGGATCGTTGATCACCTCGATCAGCACGGGATTGCATCCGATCGGCGCCTGCATCGACCATGACGGCCGCCACGCCGTGGTCACCGTTCGCAACCAGCCGGCCATCCTCATGGTTGACCTTCAGACGTATCAGATCGTGGGTCAGGCCCAGAATCTGCCCCCGACGGCCGAGCCGGAGGGCTACGACCTGCATCCGACCGAGAACATCGTTTACGTGACGCTCCACGGTCCCATGAGCACGATCGAGGTGTTCGACCTGGACGCGCTGACCCACGTGGGGCAGGTTTCCATCACGCACACGCCGCCGGCGCGGCCCAGCACCGGTGTCTTCACGCCCGATGGTCTTCGCTTCTACGTCTCGGGGCAGACGGTGAATAAAGTCTTCATGTTTGATACTGCGGTCCCGCTCAACCCGGTCCAGAACATGTCGGTGCAATTGCCGGTCGGTCCGCAGCCGCATTTCATGGTCTTTCTGCCGGACGATCGGGCCTATGTGGCCAACACGAATAATGAACAGCCCTTCGGCAGTCTCTCGATCATTCAGAGCTACTCGGGAACGCCCACGGTCAGCGGACCCATCCTCACGACTCTGGCCGGTCCGCTGGATTTCGTGAAGTTCTCGGCGTTAGGCTCTGGGGACTGTGAGTTTGACGGGGATGTGGACCTGACCGACTTCGCCTACTTTGTGCCCTGTTTGAGCGGTCCGGGCGGCGGGCTGTTCCAGGGCGGTTGCGGTGTGTTTGACTTCGAGTTCGACGGTGACGTGGACTTGCGTGATTTTGCCGCGTTTCAGATTCGTTCTTCCGGCGGCGGGCCGATCGGGGGCAAAGGCGCCCCAGGGGATTCTGACGCCGACGGCGGCGTCCCGATCGTCACCTTCCTCCTCTACCGATAGGGTTTCTTAGAGCTTCTAACAGAATGGACCTGTGGGACAGGCTTTCTAGCCTGTCTCTGACCGGCTGGAAAGCCGGTCCCACATCTTTTTGTTAGACGCTCTTAACCTTCTTGGCAGGGCTTTTGGGGGTCGCCCGGCCTTTGCCGGTCTTTCTCGCGGCCGGTCTTCTCGCGGGCCCCTTCCCGACGGCTTCTGCTGCCGTTCTCTTCGACACCTTCCGTTTGGCGGTCGGAGTGGCCCTTTCGGAGACGGCGACCCGCTTTTTCGCCGCCGGCTTCCTGACCGTCGGCCTTCGGGCCGCGGTCCGGGCCCGCCGCGGCGCTGCTCTTTCCTCCAGGACGGCTTGGGCGGCGGCGAGCCGAGCGATGGGCACACGGAAGGGGCTGCACGAGACATAGTCCATGCCGACGCGGTGGCAGAACTTGACCGATTTCAACTCCCCGCCGTGCTCTCCGCAGATGCCGATCTTGAGCTTGCTCTTGATGGAGCGCCCGTGCTCGATACCCCACCTGACCAACAGCCCGACACCTTCCTGATCTAACGCCTGGAAAGGATCGTCCGGGAAAATGGCCGCCTTCTGTGCGTCCACGTACTCGGGGAGGAACTTGCCGGCGTCATCGCGCGACAGCCCCATGACCATTTGGGTGAGGTCGTTGGTGCCGAAGCTGAAGAAGTCGGCCACCTCGGCGATTTTGTCGCCCAATAAGGCCGCCCGCGGCGTCTCAATCATGGTGCCGACCTGGTAGTCCAGGTTCTCCCCGGCTTCCGCCAGGACGGCGTCGGCCACCGCCCGGGTCCGGCCCGCCAGAATGCGCAGCTCTTCCGCCGCGATGGTCAGGGGGATCATGATCTCGGGTAGAACGATGACGCCGCGGCGCTGGCAGTCGATGGCCGCTTCGATGATCGCCCGCACCTGCATATCCAGGATTTCCGGATAGGTAATGCACAGGCGGCAGCCGCGGTGCCCAAGCATGGGGTTGCTTTCGTGCAATTGCTGCGCCCGTCTGCGAATGCTCTCCACGTCAATGTGGGCGTAGTCGGCGAGGCGCTGCATATCGGCCTCGGTCTGCGGAAGGAACTCGTGCAGCGGCGGATCGATCAGCCGGATGGTCACCGGCTTGCCGTCCATCGTCTCGAAGATGCCCTTGAAGTCCTCCCGCTGGTAAGGCAACAATTTCTCCAGGGCGGCCACGCGGGCCTCTTCGGACTCGGCGACGATCATCTCCTGCATGGCCAGGCGGCGTTCTTCGGTGTCGAAGAACATGTGCTCGGTGCGACACAGGCCGATGCCTTCGGCCCCCATCTCCACCCCGCGGGCCGCATCGCCGGGCGTATCGGCATTGGTGCGGACGCCCAGGCGGCGGACCTCGTCGCACCATTTCATCAGCATGCGGAACTCCTCCGGCATTTGGGGTCGGACCAGGGGCATCTCGCCCTGGAAAATCCAGCCGGCCGACCCGTCGAGGGTGATGGGTTCGCCCTCGCGAATGACGGTCCCATTCAGGGACAGGCTGCGGGCCGCCAAGTCGATCGCGAGCTGCTCACACCCGACGATGCAGCACCTGCCCCAACCGCGGGCGACCACGGCGGCGTGGGAGGTCGGGCCGCCGGTCGCGGTCAGGATGCCGACCGAAGCGTGCATCCCGCCCACGTCCTCGGGGGAGGTCTCCTTGCGGACCAGGACCACCTTGATCCCCTGGGCGGCGCGGGCTTGCGCCTCCGCCGCCGTGAACACGACCTGGCCGCAGGCCGCCCCGGGGACTGCGTTCATGCCTTGCCCGATCTTCCGTCGCTCCAACTCGGTCGGGCTGATGCTCGGGTCGATCACCGGGTAGAACAAGCGCTCGATGTCCTCGGGGAGAACTCGGGCAATGGCTTCGGCCTTGGTAATGATGGGACGCGTGGCCGCGGCGGCGTATTTCTTCGGCAGATATTTCTTCTCCACCAGCCGCCGCGCTTCCGGCGCGGTCAGCAGCGGTTGGGTGGCCTGGTCCACGGCGATTTTGAAGGTAGCCTCGGGCGAGCGCTTCCCGGTGCGGCATTGCAGCATGTAGAGCTTGCCCCGTTCGATCGTGAACTCCAGGTCTTGCGTGTCGCGGTAGTGGAGTTCGAGGATGGCCCGCACGGCTTCAAGTTGGACGTAGATCTCGGGCATCATCTGCTGCAAGGCATTCAGCCGCAGCGGGGTGCGGATCCCGGCCACCACGTCCTCGCCTTGGGCGTTCATCAGCATGTCACCGTAGAACTGGTTTGCCCCGGTGGACGGGTCGCGGGTGAAGCACACACCCGTACCGCTGTCTTCACCCATGTTGCCGAAGACCATCTGCTGCACGTTCACGGCTGTGCCGGCCAATCCAGTGATGTTCTCGACCTGTCGATAGGTGACGGCCTTATCAGCCATCCAACTCCCGAACACGGCGTTAATGGCCCCGACGAGTTGCTCGTAAGGATCCTGAGGGAACTCCGTGCCGATTTCCGTCCGATACATCTCCTTGAAACGGGTGAGAACATGTTCGAGCTCGTACTCGTTGATCTCGGTGTCAGAGACTTTTTCCTGGGGCGGTTTGCCAATCCGACGACGGGTTTGGTAGTTCTTGATCTCCTCGAAGGCCTCGTCGAACTTAGCCCGCGGGATGCCCATCGCGGTCGAACCGTACATCATGATCAAGCGGCGGTAGGCATCGTGGGCGAAGCGGCGGTTCCCCGACAGGCGGGCCAATCCCTCGACCGACACATCGGTCAGACCCAGGTTGAGAATCGTCTCCATCATCCCCGGCATGGAGCGGGCGGCGCCGGACCGCACCGAGACCAAGAGCGGGTTAGCGGGGTCGCCCAGTTTCTTCGCGCAGAGGGATTCGAGCTTCTTGAGGCCGGCCTTGACCTGGGCTTCGAGTCCTGCCGGCCAGCGTTTGTTGTGGCGAAAGTACTCTTCACAGCAGGCGGTGGTGATGGTAAAACCGGCCGGGACCGGCAGACCGATACTGGTCATCTCCGCCAACCCGGCGCCTTTTCCGCCCAACAGGTTCTTCTGCGTTCCCTTCCCTTCCGCCTTGCCGCTACCGAAAGAACACACCCAGTTCGTTCTCATTGCCATAAGCACCATTTTATATTTTTCCGTCAGACTTGACACAGCGTGTGGTAGCTGGAAAACTTTGCGTTAACAGTGGAACCTCCGAAATCCCGGTCAGCTTGGGCGGAACCAAAGAGAGTTCCCCTACTCCAATGGGTGCCGAGTTTCCCCAGGAACCCAGTGGATAACCCGTCTCGGCCGACAACCCCATTCTCGCTAGCTGGACGGCTGACCGAGCCCTCACTTACCGGAAACATCAGACTCCTCTCCCCGGACGGCGTATTCTTGAGGCATCTCCATGAGCAACCAGCAGAGTGGTCCACAGCCCTTCCCCCCAACCCCCACCGAATGTCGTAGTGATTATGAACGCGGGCCTTGCGAACCTCTGCGAGTTGCGCTGCCATCCGAGATTGTGCTGGCGCGCAGCTTCGCTCTTCAACACAATGGACCCGGTGGTGGCGCGTTCGCAAGCATCCGGAAAAGCACGTCCTGGATGTTCACGCGAGCGTCAGCGTGCTCCTTCATCCACCACAAATCGTGGTGGTCCATCACGTATGGTGAATGCTCTGCCTGGTCCCAAAGTTGACGGAGCATGGAGAGGTTCCACGAAGCGTACCTTCGCGCGACGGCAAACGCCTCTGGCGTGGCTTCGGCGGTCAGCTTATGGATAGCCATCCAGGTGACGGGAGGCTTCGAGTCGGTCTCGCCCCGGATCTCAATTGCCGCGTATAGGCGGTAGATAGCCTCTTCGACCTTGGCATCCGGTAACGATCCTTCAGTGGCTTCGATGATCCAAGCGCCGAGGCGTTTCCCGGGGCGCACCGATATGTTCGGGTACGCCTCATGTAACAGGCTAACATCGATCTCCGGCCCGCCCTTGATGAGCCACTCGTCTGGTGCCGGCCCCTTTTTAACACGAAAGGAATCGAACTGCGACATTGGATTCTCTCCTACCTTAAAACGGAAAATGCCTGCACTTCACCATAACCATAGTGTACCTCGCGTCGTCGGTCCAAGCAAGGAGTCTTTGCTCGGATCTGCGGCGATTCCAGCCGGGATGGAATTGCTGGGTATCGGTAGGGCGATCTTGGTCATCTCGGCCAGCCCGGCCCCTTTGCCACCCAACAGGTCCTTGTGCGTTCCCTTCCCTTCCGCCTTGCCGTTACCCCAAGAATAAACCCATTTGGTCATCTTGGTCATCTCGCGATCTCCACAAAACGCGGTGTAAGGTTCGCCCGGGTTCCAAGCGGGCCACTATAGGGTGCATGGCTCAACTGTCAACGAAGCGGGAGCCGCGCGGCGCGGCGAGCCCCCCTGGCGGAATCGCCGGCGACACGTAGCCGGTCGGAAGCGCAGGGTCCGCACTTGCGGACCATGATCTCGGGTGGTGCACGAGCCCGCCCCCTACCTTAGAGCTTCTAACGGAATGGACCTGTGGGACAGGCTTTCTAGCCTGTCGCTGACCGGCTGGAAAGCCGGTCCCACATCTTCTGGTCAGACGCTCTGAAACTCGATTGGGCCTTGAACCCCTAACAAATACCGAATATACTGTGTCGTGGCGTCCCGGTGTGAGGACCTTACCCGGAGGAGTTGCAATGCGACGCGTGGACAACCCGCCGAACCCTTTTGAATCGGTCTACCGGGAGTATCTTGAAGAACCGCCGCCCGTGGTGGTCGAGGTCTACGAAGAGACGGCCCATTCGATCATCGTCCGCAACGACAGCCCCGACATCCCTTTCACCTACGGGGTCAACCCCTATCGCGGCTGCCAGCATGCCTGCGCTTACTGCTACGCCCGGCCCTACCACGAGTACTTGGGGCTGGGGGCCGGCACGGATTTCGAGAGCAAGCTGGTGGCCAAAATCAACGCCCCCCAATTGCTCCGCCGCGAACTGGCCCACCCGAAGTATCGTGGCGAGTACCTGCACTTCTCCGGCATCACGGACTGCTATCAGCCGATCGAGGCCGTCTACCAACTCACCCGGCGCTGCCTCGAGGTGTGTCGAGACCTGCACACGCCGGTCACGATCAATACCCGCAGCTTCCTCGTCGTGCGCGACGTCGCACTGTTGGCGGAGATGACCCGGCGCGCCGGGGTCTCGGTTTGCATCAGCATCCCCTTCGCCGATGCTGAACTGTCGCGGCGCCTGGAGCCGAGCGCCCCGCTGCCGGCCCGCCGCTTCGAGGCCGTCCGCAGGCTGACTGAGGCAGGCGTGTTGGTCGGGGTGATCGTCGCCCCGATCATCCCCGGCCTGAACGACACGCAAATCCCGCAGGTTCTCGAACGGGCGGCTGAAGCGGGGGCGCGGTCTGCCTGCTATACACCGGTGCGCCTGCCGGGCAGCGTCGAGTCGGTGTTCTTGAAACGCTTGGAACACGAGTTGCCCCTGCGCTACGTGCGGGTCAAAGAACGCATCCGCGACATGCGTAACGGCCGGATGAACGAGACGCGGTTCTGCGCCCGGATGCACGGCAGCGGTCACTATTGGCACAGCATTCAGCAGTTGTTTGCGATCAGCCGGGAGCACTTCGGCCTGACCGGCGGTATGCCGGATACGCCCTGCCCGGTGGGCACCGTACCCCCCAAGCGGACGCAACAGACGCAGTTGAGCTTCGGATTCGCCTAGCAGCCCGTGGCAAAAGTTGTGGCACAGGCTTCCAGCCTGTGTTTCCACGGGCAAGATGCCCGTGCCACACTGCTCTTGGCCACTTTCACCACGGGCTGCCAGGGAGAGGAGCGGGCGGTGGTGAAGAAGACCTTCGGGGACACTGACCCTGCATAGCTTGAGCATGCCGGAGGTGTGGGAGCCGGGAGAAGCGCTCGAATCTCCACTAAAGGCAGGAGAAGGCCGTTGAGTGGTTGACACGGCGAACCGGTGGGTTTGTAATCCCGGCGGTGGTGCCGACGGGTCGTGGGAGGTGCCTGCCCGTGCGGCCGCTTACCGTGCAGGTCTTGTTCGAGCGGAGGTCATAATCATGGCTGCCATGCCCGAAGATCCCTCTCAAATGCCGACGGCCCATCGCGTGGCGCTGCTGGCACGTGACGATCGTCCCTTCCACATCATCCTCGCCCAGCAGTTCGATCGGGAACTCATCCACACGCTTTCCCGGCTGGCGGAGCAGGTGCGGGCCGTCGCCGAGACGCGGCAGGGCGCCAACTTCCTGCGCACGCTGCTGAGCCACAAGCGGGCCATGCTCTATTTCACTCAGCCGTCCACGCGAACGTTCCTTTCGTTCTCCGCCGCCTGCCAGATCATCGGACTGGCCTACAACGAGGTGCGCGATCCCTCCACTTCTTCGGAGGTCAAGGGCGAGAGCGAAGAAGATACGGTCCGGGTACTCAGTCAGTACTTCGACGTGATCATCATGCGGCACCCGCGCGAGGGTTTCGCCGAGGCGATGGCCCACCAGCTTAACCAGATGCGGCGCGGCATTCCGCTCATCAACGGCGGATCGGGCAAGGACCAGCACCCGACGCAGGCCCTGCTGGACATCTACACGTTGCACCGCTGCTTCAGCCGCGTGGGGGCCGACGGCGTGATCCACGCCTTCGAGGAGAACCCCTTCGCCGGCAAGACCATCGCGTTTGTCGGGGATCTGCTCCGCGGACGGACGGTGCGTTCCCTGGTCTACCTGCTGTGTCGTTATCCCGGCGTGCGTTTGTTGTTCGTGGCCCCGCCGCAGTTGCAGATCAAAGAGGACATCCTCGAATACGTCCGGCGTTACAACGTCGAGTACGAAATCTCCGAGAACCTCCCCGAGGTCATCTCCCGCTGCGACGCCGTCTACATGACGCGCTTGCAGGACGAGCACGACGTGGCCGGCGAGTCGAAAGCCCTCGACTACGATCGCTTCCGCTTGGACGTGGACATGGCCGTCCGGTTCAAACCCCATCTGGCGATCCTGCACCCGCTGCCGCGACGGAATGAGCTCGACGTGCGGCTGGACGCCGACCCGCGGGCCAAGTACTGGGAGCAAGTGCGCAACGGCATGTGGATTCGCGCGGCCCTGCTGGCGTACGTCTTCCGCGTAGACGCGGCCATCATCGACCATTATCAGAGTCACTATAGCTATTAGCCGTCGGCGACCCGTGAGAGGGACAAGAGCAGAAAAAAGGCTTCCGACCCGGTTTCTGCTGCTCGCAAGACGGAGCGAGCACACGCCCCGGCCGGGGCAACACCGGCCTTCTCAAGCGCACCCCGGACGTGGGCGCCGGTCGCCCCAACGGGGCCACGGCCCCCAGCCCAGGGTTGTCCCGGCGCACCGGGACTACCCTGGGTTGGTGTGTGGCAGACCCCATCAACCCCAACGGGGTTGTGTCTCAGTCCCAAATGTACCGTTCATCAAACTCGATTTCGTGCTTGGCAAGTAACGCTCTGAGTTCATCCTGAAATGTCGTTTTGCGGTGATGCTCTTCCTGTCTCGCTATGTACTCTTTGACCTGTTCCAGATTAGACGGACTCACCGAAAAACACGCGTAGCCTCCCTGCCACTGAAAATCGGCCCATTTCCGCCCGCGCTCTTTGAGCCAGAGGTTGGAAACACGCTTGAGTTC
>JAZDKM010000057.1:0-3124 GCA_043803085.1 Planctomycetota bacterium | reverse complement strand
GGCCACCGACAACCCGTTAGGTTCCTCGCCAGCCAAGACCGCCGCGACGATGTCAGGGGCAAGGCCGCTAAGCCTAAGAATCCTGCCGACGTGTGAACGGTCCACGCCATGCTCAGCGACCAACGAGTCCAGTGGGCGAGCCTTGGTAACGGGAATGCAAACGGGGGCCAGGATGCGCACCCGATTGGGGGCCACCTGGGACCCAAGAATAGCGTCCTGCAGGACGCTGTCAACCGCACGCCGATCTGGAATCCCAGCGGACCTGCGCTGGGATTGACGTGCTCAACCTTTGGTCTGGTCGGCTTCACCTCCTGCCTGTGGCTGGGTCTGCCGGCGTCGGCCCAGACTACTCCGTAACCGGTAACTCTCCCCGTCCATCTCCACGATGTGAACATGGTGGGTCAGCCGATCCAGAAGCGCCCCGGCCATCCGCTCATCACCGGCCAGCACCGCCGGCCACTGGGCAAAGGGCAGGTTCGTGGTCACGATCAGGCTGGTCAGTTCGTAGCACTGGCTGAAGAACCCAAACAGGTGCTCCGCCCCGGCCCGGTCCAGTGGAATGTACCCCAACTCGTCCACCACGATCAGATCACAGCGGCGGATCGTGCTCTCCAGCCGAAGAATCTGCCGCTGTTCTCGGGCTTCGATGTACGTGTTGGCCAACCCCGCCGCCGTAAAGTACCGCACCTTGTAGCCCCGCCGGCAGGCTTCCCGCCCCACGGCGATGGCCAGGTGGGTCTTGCCCATCCCCGGCGGTCCGATCAGCACCACGTTGGTCCGAGATTCGATGAACTGGCAGCCCGCCAAGTCCAGCACCCGCTTCTTGTTGAGTTTGGGCACGGCGGCAAAGTCGAACTCCGACAACTCCTTGGTGACCGGGAAGGCTGCCTGTTTGAGCCGCCGCTGCACCGCCTGGACGTGCCGGTGTTGGACCTCCAGCTCGGCCAGACGCTGCAGGAACGTCTCGTACGTGGCTTCCGACTCCACACACCCTCGGGCCACGGCCGGGTACTCCTGCAGCATCGTCGGCAGCTTGAGCGTTTTGAGGTAGCTGGCCAACAGCAGTTGTTCTTTGCTCATGCCGGCACCTCCTCCAGGCGAAGTTGGTCGTACAGGCCAGCCGGGCGCAGGCCCTCGGGCACAGGCATCAGTTCCGGCCGGTCGGACAGATCCAGGATCATCGCCGGCCGAACCGGCTCGTTCCGCAGGGCACTGGCCACGGCCTCATAGGCAAACGCCCGGCGTTGTACGCACAGGCTCACGGCCGTCTGGACTTCCTGGGGGTCATGCTCAGCCATCAGCAGCAAGATCTCGATGTACGCCCGGGTGCCGATGCTGCCGGAACGATACTCCAGCTCCTTCCGCATCTTCTGGAAGTCCTCCCCCCAAGGCTGTCCCTTGAACGGCCGAGCGTTGTCCAGGCTGCCGGGCTTCCGTTCCAGCAGCCGCAGATAGTGTTCGGGGGTCAGGACGTACTGGTCCCGGTCGTAGCAACGCCGATGCACCGCCACGGTCTGCTGCTCACACAGCAGTTCGATTCGGTCCACGTACGCCCGGATCACGCAGGGATGATGCGCCCAGCGGACCGGCACCGAGTAGCGGTTGGTCTGAAAGCGGACCAGCGACTCGCTGCCGGCAAACGTCGATTCCTCCCGCCAGGCCGCAAAGGGCTGCGCCGGCAGCGGCAGCAGGAGTCTTTGCTCTTCCTCGAACAACTCCCGGCAGGTCTTGCCGCTATGGGGAGCAGGGGCGGGCAGGTCCAGATCCTTCCGGCAGTCTTCCAGCAGCTTCTGGCCCAGTTCCTCCAGATCGGTCAGGACCGGAATCAGCGTCAGGTACGTCCGCTCCGAACGCTTGGCCAGGTTCTCCACGTCCCCCTTCTCGTTGCCCCGGCCCACGTTGCAGAACCGGGTGTCGAACAGATACCAGCTCCGCAGTTGCCGGAACCGCTCATTGAGCCGCCGTTCTTGGCCGTGCCCGACCTGGATCACGGCGGACTTGAGGTTGTCATAGGCCAGCCGGCCTGGCACCCCGCCAAAATACACAAACGCCCGCACGTGGCCGTCCAGGAATGACTCCAGGCTGGCCTGCTCGTACGACCGGACGAACCGAGCCTTGGAATAGCACAGCTTCATGCCGAAGAACTGCTTCTTGACCAGTTCTCCCCCAGCCTCGACGTACCCTTCAGGCCAGTCCACCTGGCCCTCTTCGCCCGGCTCGAAGGCCAGGGGCATGAAGACTTCCTTCTGCCGGTCTCGGGCAAGGGCCACGTACCGACGAACCGTGCTGGGGTTGCCGGGGAAGTGATAATCGTCCCGCAGCCGTTCGTAGATCCGCTGGGCCGTGTGCCGCTGCTTGCGGGGAACGGCCTTGTCCTGCTCCAGCCAGGCGTCAATGAGGCCCCGGACCGGGTCGATCACCGGCCGGTCCGGCGGCTCCTTCCGTCGATAGGGTGGCGGGATCGGGTTGGCGACCGCCTTGGCCACCGTCTTGCGGGAATGGTGCAGCCGCTCGGCCACCTTCCGTTGACTGAAACCTTCCACCAGATGCATCCGCCGAATCACTTCGTATTCGTCCACCGTCAGCACCTCGGGCCTCCTTGCCTTCGGCATCCTCGCCGAATCTGGCAAAAAGACCTTACTCTGCGGTGGCCCCCTTTTGCTTGCGCACTACCCTCTTCCCCTGGCCCCCGTTTGCGTTCCCGTTACCAGGGTGTAGCGGTACAGGAATCGGAGGGCGAACATGGACCCGCACCGTGCTTTTGGCCCGCCGCCGGGTCAAGGAGACAAAGAACCGCCGCAGTTCCTCCTCCGTCACCTGATCGGGGGAGCGTTTGAAGTACCGGGCCAAGTTGGCCACGGCGTCCACGTAGGCCTGTTGGGTGGCCTCGGCCAGGCTGTGCAGGCACATGTCCTCCAGCATTCGGCGTCGTAGTTCGGTCATGACGATCTCCTTCGGCGTTGAGGATGACTTGGACTTCCACGTTGGAAGTCTTCCCCAAGGAGGATACGTCAAGCCGACCTTGCCGCGCAGAGGACGCGCTGGAGGTCGCATCGACTACGACGGCGCTACCGCGCAGCGGTTTAGTCCAACCCGGGATTCTCGGACTCTCGGCCGCGCCGGC
>JAZDKM010000056.1:0-5803 GCA_043803085.1 Planctomycetota bacterium | reverse complement strand
GGCGCCGGCAAGTGGGATGAGGTTTGGCGACGCTTCTGTGAAGCGCCGCAGGTCTATCCCGGGGTCGCCAATGTCCTTCGGTATGCGACGCCGAAGGACCTGCTGACGGACCCCGCTCGGCAGCCGGTGCGGAACGCCGACGAGGAGGCGCGGTTGCGCACCGCACTTGAAGCGGCCGCAAAGCTTCCCAATGCCGACGCCTGTGCGCGGATTCTCGCCCTGGAGAAGGCCCACGAGATACGCCGCGGGTGGGTTTGGGCGAAGCTTGGCGAGAGCCCGTTGGCTCAGCTTCTGGAACCTCTGACCCGGGTGGCCGATCTTGCCCGGAAGTCCCTCGGTGGTGCAACGATTAAGGCGATCGCGGAGGCCTATGCCGCGGAGGGCTGGCGTTGCGACGCCGCGGCCATGGAAGCGCTCTCCCGGGCCGGCTCCGCCGTGGATTCAGCCCTCGTAGGCAACGTCCTGATGGCGGTTTACAAGCCATGGCTGGAGGAATCGGCGTGCCACTTCCAGGAGATTGCAGCCAGGAATCCGGGGGAATTCCGCAGCAGCGCCGCGACGCGCTCCGCAATGGCATCGACCTCCGGCGCGATTTGCCGGGCCAGGGCCGCACCCAGCGCATGCCCGCGCGAATCCAACTGACCAATCTCCGTCCATCCTCCCTGCCCGGAGCCGGAAGGGAGGATCAGTTCGCCCGGGTCCATGACCTCAATTCCCTGGCGAGCCATTTCATCCCGGAGACGCTGCGCATTGGAAGGCTTGCGGAGCTCGCCGATGGCCGGCGCGAATTCGCCGTATGCCGCAGTTTCTTCACATACCCGGTGGGCGGGGGAAGCGATTGGCTTGGCCGTCGCGGTGACGCTTGGCACCGGGGCCAACCGATGGGAGGAGCGTACGATGAATCCCCGCGATTCGAGAGCGTCCCGCAACCGTCCGGCCACGTCGAAGCGCAGGCCGTCCGCAAAGACGATGCAGGTCTCCGCCTGCGGCATGACGCCGACGGCACCGCTGCGGAATTCTCCTGGATTCCTGGTTGCAATCTCCTGGAAGTGGCGCGCCGATTCCTCCAGCCACGGCTTGTAAACCGCCATCAGGACGTTGCCCACCAGGGCCGAATCCACGGCGGTGCCGGCCCGGGAGAGCGCTTCCATGGCCGCGGCGTCGCACCGCCAGCCCTCCGTGGCATAGGCCTCCGCGATCGCCTTAATCGTTGCGCCACCGAGGGACTTCCGGGCAAGATCGGCCACCCGGGTCAGAGGTTCCAGAAGCTGGGCCAACGGGCTCTCGCCAAGCTTCGCCCAAACCCACCCGCGGCGTATCCCGTGGGCCTTCTCCAGAGCGAGAATCCGCGCACAGGCGTCGGCATGGGGAAGCTTTGCGGCCGCTTCAAGCGCGGTGCGCAACCGCGCCTCCTCTTCGGCGTTCCGCGCCGGCTGCCGAGCGGGGTCCGTCAGCAGGTCCTTCGGCGTCGCATCGCGAAGGACATTGGCGACCCCGGGATAGACCTGCGGCGCTTCACAGAAGCGTCGCCAAACCTCATCCCACTTGCCGGCGCCGTCGAGGAGACGATCCCCCGCCTCGCCCACGCCTGCCATATCCGGATCAAGCCCGAATTCCCGCCGGCACACGCTCCGGAACGTTTCCCAGCGTGCCCCGTCGCAGCGCGACCGGAAGCCCTTCTCATCGCTCAACCACAGCAGGAGATCGCGAATGGGATCTCCCACCGCCAGCCGGTCGAAGTTTTCGGCCTCCAGCCGCCGCCCCCGCAGCCCGTCGATAGGCTCGGTGGCCAGAAGCGGCAAGGCGCGCATCATCGCCTCCTTCGTGCGCAGATCGCCTGCCACATCCAGGCCGAGCGCATCCGCCGACGTGAGGAAGGCCTCCACGGTCCAGTCGCGGCCGTTGCGCTGATGCCAGACCGTCCCTTGGTATTGCAGCTCGATGAGCGGCTGCAGCGCACGCGGGCAATCCCCACCGGCCCGCAATTGCTGACGGCTGACGTCCGGCAGGTAAAGGATCGGCGTGACGCCTTCCGGCGTCGAGGCGTCCGGCAAGGTCCGATCAACAATGCACTTCAACCAGATGACCGGCCCCGTCCGGCTCTCCGGCCGATAATCGCCGAGGACATAGAGTTGGAGCAATGCCGTTTGCAACGCGGGAATCAGCGACCGCCACTGTCCGTCCGCATCGGTCCACAAGAGCGCCACCGGCTCCGCCACGCCTTCTGGCACGCGCAACGCCGCCGCCAGCGAATCCTTCAAGGCGTCGATGATCGTCTCACCGCTCTGGGATTCCTTGGCGCTCATGGCTTTCCCCTCCGTTCCCGTGCAGCCTGTTTGAAGTCGTTGGTGTAATGCAGGTCATTCCAGCGGATGCCGTTGAAGTCCTTTCCGCCGGCGAAGTCTTGGGCCTTTTCATCCCAGCCCCAGAACCAGGGGTAGTCTTCCTTCGGCCGCGTTGGTTCCTTGCCGCGGTCCTTCTCCCACGTGATTTTGGGGGTCACGCGCAGGATGCAGCCGTTCCTAGCCCGAGTCCCGAGGGGACGCGCCGTCAGGAAAGGGCGGATGTTCATCCGGACGCCGTCGTTGATGTCTGGGTCCCAGCCGATGGGCTGCTCGTGAAGGGGTTTCCAGCGGATGAAGTGGTCGTAGTGCGGCTCGCCGGCAAGGATCTTCTTCAACTCATCCTGAAGGTGGACCGCCGAGGCCACGCGGGCGTCCGCTCCTTCGACGCCGGCCTGCTGGTCCTGACGCTGCTGGACGATCCAGTCGCCGAGGCAGGTGTAGATCAACTTCTCCAGCATCCGCCGGCCTTCGCCGCCTGGCGCGGCCAGTTTGTGGTAATTCACCAGTGTGTGGAACCCGTCCCGCCGGCCGTCCCAGACGTGCCAGACGAAAGGACGCTGATGGAAAAGGGCACAGTGCTGCTCGAAGAACTCGTCCAGGAGCCAGTCCTCCAGTTTAGTCTTCTTCGATCCGGCGGCGGACAGAAGATCGCGCTCTTTGGCGGCGCTCCAATCCGCACCAAATGCAGCAGCAATCAGGGCGCGGAGGCGGGTCGCGGCGGGCGGCTCACGGTTGAGCGGCAGCAGACAGACGATGCCGTCTGCGTCGGCATGCGGTTCGAGACCGTCGGAACCGAGGGCAGGGCAATCGGGGAAGCTCGATCCGGTCTGCCGCGGCCAGCGGTAGCCGAGGAGCCTGGCCACGGCCACTTGCAGGGGCTGATCGGAACCTTTGGGATGGCCGTTGAAGAGCCACTGTGTCGGATTATCCGAATGTGGCTTAGGTAGGCCATCCGGGTATTTCTCGGCGGCTACCTTGTGCCACTGTTCAAGGTCGAATGGGACTTTGAGAAGAGTCAATGTCGGTACCTTCATTGAATCATCTATCTTCCGGACCTCTGTAGAAAACTGGTCTGATGAGCAATATGCCCAGATAGCCTGTAAATTTCGTGGGTCTTTCGGGATAATTGCTGCGGTGTTTTCATCAAAGAGGTCCCCCGAAAACAAAGTCGCTGTGATGCTGATTATTTGCGCCACGGCAACGCCAAGACGACCCCATGCGGTTTTTCCTCGAAGCCAAGCACCTGTTCCTGTCGCACCAAGTCGTTCGGCGACATAATGGAACAAAGCGCCCCTGCCATCCTCCCATAGAATTATCTGGTTTCTCCCGGCGTACGTAGTCGTTTTACTGACGCTTCTTTGAAGGTACCGCCATTTGTTACCGACCGCAGGTACTTCCCAGGCCAAGAAGATGAATCTGGCAAGGTCGCCCGTCGCTATCCCTTTTAACGAATCGGCGTATTGTCCAAGTGTGGTAATGCTGCTCTTGTGTGCGAACAACACACGACCATCAGGATTTTCCAACTGCTTCTCTTGAGACAAGAGGTAAACAGCTTGTGACTGAATCTTTGCGGCTTTATCCGAAGGTGTTAGATTATCCGACACGTCCCACGCAGCAAACTTCTGCTCCTTAAAAG
This sequence comes from Planctomycetota bacterium, assembly GCA_043803085.1. Taxonomy (GTDB): domain Bacteria; phylum Planctomycetota; class Phycisphaerae; order UBA1845; family UBA1845; genus JAAEQG01. The sequence continues at coordinate 1,822 of JAZDKM010000056.1, read as the reverse complement.
CTAAATTTCTTGTCATTCCGACGAGGGCAACATTGAAGTCCCACAACGGTGTTTGGAATCCTTTTGGCCCGAGCCACGCAACTAAATCCCATTCAACAGTGCTGAGCAAACGTTCGCGAACTTTCTTATATGGTCCGAGGTAGAACCAATTCTGCGGCGTGACAATGGCAGTACTGCCACCGGGGGCGCAGAAATCGAGGCAGCGCTCGACAAAACAGGTACCAAGGTCGGCCTTGGCTGCGGGATGGAAGCGTTCACAGTAGTCTTTGAGAACATCATCCTGCTTGCCTCTGCCGAGGTAGGGAACATTGGTAGCTACAAGAGTGAATTGCCTCGCCAGCAGTTCCGCGGCCTTGGCCATCCCGTAGGCGGCGACGGCCATCTCCGTCAACTCAGCGTCGTGGCCGTTGGCCAGAATACGCGTGAGGAGGGGTTCCAGTTCCTCGAAGCCGGCTTCCAAAAGATCGCCGCCGGCCCGGCGGGGATTGACGAGGCTCCCCAGCCAGGGCGCCTTAGTAAAGAGGTCGTAGAGGGATTCCAGGCCAGCCTTGATGTGACCGCTGAACAGGTTCTCCTTGGACCCGAAGAGGTCGCGATCCGGCGGCAGGGAAGAGACGGCGGCCGCCTCTTCGGCGAGTCGGAGCCATTCGGCCTTGCTGACGCCGATCGCGAGACCCGAACAGGCTAGGTTGAGCGGCGGCAGCGGGTGATGGCCCACGCGCCGCCACGCCGCCAAGGCGAGGTTGAACGCGGCGATCTGCGTGCAGCGCGGGTCGATCTCCAGGCCGAACAGGTTTTCCCGCAGGACGGCCTCGACGGCCACCGCTTCGGTCAGATTCTCTTCCGCCCTGCGCAGCGCGACGAGGATGAGAAGGGCGAAAACGAGAAAATGGCCGCTCCCCATGCAGGGATCAAGCAGGGTGATCTCCCTGGCCGCTTTGGGCCACCCCTCGAAGGTTCCCGCCGCGGGACGCCACGGGCCGCCGTTCTCCTCACGCACGAACCGCAGGTAGGTCCAGCGCACTCCTCCCACCGCGCAAATCTCACGGAGTTCGTCTTCGTCCCGGGCGTTCTTCGCCAGATCCGGATCGGCAGCAAGGACTTTGCCCGCCCACCACGCGCCGAGCGTGTTGTGGAGGAGGAACTCAACCATGTAGTCTTCGGTGAAAAGCTGGGTCACGGCGGGCAATTCGTCGGCCCCGATCTTATTCTCCGACTTGTTGACGGCATCCTTCCGCTCCGCCTGCCAGAACTGGTAGACCCAGCCGAGGCTGTCGTCGGCCAGGAATGCCTCGCGGGGCAGCGCCTTCAGAAGATCTTCGAGCTCGGATTTGGTCTCGGGGGGCAGCGCGATCTCCAGCGTGGAATCGCCACTCCGGAAGATCTGCGGCAGCATCCCGACGGCGAAGCCGCTGGCCATCCCCAGCCAGTCGCGGTCCTGTTCACGGGCCAGTTCCTGACACTCCGCCAGGGTAATGGCGACACCGGTTTCCGGCTCGATAAGGAGGTCGTTTTCGGCGAGAAACCGGGCAAAGAGCATCCGATGCCAGTGTTCGTAGGCGCACTCGCCGACCAGCCGGTCGATTTCTTGCGACCCACCTTTGTTTTCTCGACGGTCTCCAAGCTGTTTCCCGTGAGCGCGAAGCCTTCTATGGAGTCTTTGCTTCTCCTTGGTCATGTTTGGGTACGACTTCTCTTGATGGACCGCCAGTTCCTCCAGCGCCTTTTTCGCGCCGGCCTCGCCGACACGACGGGCCTTCTTCACCGTGTTTTCCAGATCTCGCCGCAGGGTTTTGTCCAATGAAGCCATCCGTCGCTCCTT
>JAZDKM010000055.1:0-10119 GCA_043803085.1 Planctomycetota bacterium | reverse complement strand
AGCACGTCGTAGCGATAACGACCGCGCAGCCGCGGCAGCGCGCACGGTTGAGGCCCCAGCACGTCGGCGTCCGGCACCGGCCCCTCGGCGATGCGTCTGCGCAGTTCCGCGGCGAAGGCCTCCGCCACCTGGCACAGTTGGCGCTCGCTGGGATCGGCGAGAAGAAAACGCGTGAACCGGGTAAACGGCGGCAGACCCAGCCGCCGGCGAACGTCCAGTTCGCTTTCGGCGAACCGTCCGAAGTCATGCTGCATGGCGGCCTGGACGGCGACGGCGTCGGGCACCAGCGTCTGCACGACAACGGTGCCGCCGGCCTGCTCGCGTCCCGCCCGCCCGGCCACTTGGGTAATCAAATGAAACAAGCGCTCGGACGCGCGGAAATCCGCCGCGGGACCCACCGGATCGGCGCCCACCACCCCGACGAAGGAGACGTGCGGAAAATCCAAGCCCTTGCCGATCATCTGCGTGCCGAGCAAAAGGTCGATTTCGCGGGCGCTGAAGCGCTCGATCAGCCTCTGGTAATCGGCGCCGCGTTTCATGGTATCGCTGTCCGCGCGGGCGATCCGGGCTCGGGGGAAGGCCGCGGTCAATTCCTCCTCCACGCGCTGCGTCCCCGCCCCCGAGCGTTGGACCCGCGTCCGACACGAGGGGTCAGGGCACAGTTCCGGTACGGTGACCCGAGCACGACAGTGATGGCAGGCGGCCTTCCCCTTCGACAGATGGAACACCATGCCCACGTTGCATTGCGGGCAACGCAACTGCCAGCGGCACGCCGGGCACCGGATCAGGCTCGCAAAACCGCGCCGATTGATCAACATGACCGCCTGTTCGCCGCGTCCCAGGGTTTCCGCTATCTTGCCCCGCATGATTTCCGACAGGGCCGGTGCGTCGCCGCTTCGCGCCGAGCGACCGCGCATGTCGACCACCTGGACTTCCGGCAGGGGCAGATCGCGGACGCGGACGGGGAGGTCGACGCGCTCGTAGTGCTCGAGCCTCCGGCAGTTCAGCCAGGTCTCCAGCGAAGGCGTGGCCGAGCCCAGCAGGATAGGGATGCCCGCCATCTGGGCCCGCTTGATGGCCACGTCGCGCACGTGGAAACGCGGAGCTTGCAGGTTCTTGTAGCTCGCCTCCTGCTCCTCGTCCACGACGATCAGCCCGAGCCGCGCGCACGGCGCGAACACCGCGCTCCGCGTCCCAATCACTACCCGCCGCTCGCCCCGCGCGATCGCCCGCCAGGTCAGCGAACGGTGCACTCCGGTCAGGCCGCTATGAATGACCGCCACGTCGTCGAACCGTGCCGCCAAGCGCTGCACCAACTGCGTGGTCAGGGCGATCTCCGGGACGAGCATGATGACCTGCCCGCCCTGCTCCAGCACCCGCCGCATGGCCCGGATGTACACCTCCGTCTTGCCGCTGCCGCTGACTCCGTAGAGCAGAGTGACGCTGAAGCCGCCCGCGTCGAGCTTCTCGCGGAGGCGCCGGAGAGCGGCCTCCTGGTCGCCATTGAGCTCGAACGCCGGCTCGACCCGCGGCACGTCCCAGCGCGGAGGCGGTCTCAAACGCCGCTCCGTCGTAATCTCGATCCAGCCCTTGTCGGCCGCGGCGCGTAAGGTATTCGCTGACGCCCCCGTGCGGGCCAGCAGCGTCTCCACGTCCAGCGGCGATTCCGCCTGCGCCGACACTTCGAGCAGGGCTCGAGACTTGGTCCCCAGGCGGATGGTTTCCGAAGCAATGGCCTCGAGGGGCCGAAGCAGACGCGCATAGCGAACGTTCACAAACCCGCTTCTTCTGCGGACCGCCTCCGGCACCAGGGCCGCCAGAGTACGCCCGAGCGGACAACAGTAATGCCGCGAGACCCATCGCCCCAGTTCCAACAGCGGCGGGGACAGGTAAGTCTCTTCGTCGATCAAGGAATGGACCGCCCGGAGGGTGTGCCGCCATTCGCCGCCGAGTTCAACGCAAAAACCCGCCACCAGCCGTCCGCGTTTGCCCAGGGGCACGCACACGCGCTGCCCAATCTTCAAACGCTCCGCCAGTTCGGTGGGGACCGCGTAGGTGTAGGTCTGGTCGATCGGCCCGATTGGGGCCACCGTCGCCGTCAGCCCGGCTTGCCCTTCGCCCTCCTCGAGCCACAGACGTCCGGCGGCATGAGGGTCCGGTCTCGGCATGGTCGGCTCACTGGGGCAACGGGAGGGCCAGACGTTTCATCACCGCTTGGAGATCGGCCCAGGCCTTCGCCTTGTCGGCGGGGTTGCGCAGCAGGTAGGCCGGATGATAGGTCGGCATCAGCGGAATCGCCGGCCCGAGACCCTCGATGCCGGAGAAATAGAAATCGTGGAACTGTCCGCGCAGCCGGCCGATCGCTTGGTTAGTTTGCAGCAAGGTCTTAGTTGCCGGCGCTCCCAGGGCGATGATCATCTCCGGCTGGATGATCGCAAGCTGCTCGGAGAGATACGGGCCGCACGCGGCGATCTCATCCGCGGCGGGATCACGGTTGTTCGGCGGGCGGCACTTGAGCACGTTGCAGATGAACACCTCCTCCCGTTTGAGGCCCATCGCGGCGATCATGCGCGTGAGCAATTGACCGGCCCGACCGACAAACGCCAGACCCTGCTGGTCCTCGTCGTACCCCGGAGCCTCGCCGACGAACACCAGCCGGGCGCTCGGACTCCCCTGGCCGAAGACGGTGTTCGTGCGCGTTGCCGACAGGCCGCACTTGACGCAGCCCTTCACCTGCCCTTCGTCTAACATCCGGAGACGGTGCGTCTGGTCCGGCAAGCGCACGGGGATCTCCTTCAGGCCGAAGCCTTGGTCGGTCTGCAAGTACTGAATCAGGGCCTCGCGGGCTGATCCATCCGCTGCGGGCATAGGCGCCTCCATTCTTCGGGCAGCATGGCACGGCCATTGTAGGCGCTCTAGCCGAAAACACACCTGGGCAACGCCGATGAGTCGTGATGGTCACCGGGATGGAGGGACCGGTGGCAAGCCCGCCGAAGGCGGGCAACTAGTGCCCCGACGAACCTTAACCTGCGGGTTTGGAGTCGATCACCCTTGTGTGCCACTGCCGTCTCGGCAGTGCCGGTCGCAGGAGGCTTCCTGGAAAGCACTGCTCACAGAGCAGTGGCACACCCGAAACTTTAGCTGCGTTGGAGCACTAGGCCGGCCCTTTGGGGGGCCGTGATCGGTGGACCACGATCTCACTCCGTCGCCGGGGCCGCTCCCTGACGGTCGCAGTTCGGATAGGTGTACCGCCAGCCTACGGTGCCAGGTTGCCAGTGAACGACCCCTGGAACCGGGCGACATCGGCCAGGTCCACATCGTCGTCCTGGTCCCAGTCCATCAGCGGCAGGTCGGGGGTGCACGGACCGGGAACGGATGCCTCGGGCCCGCCTAAACAGTTCTCGAACGCCACGAGGTCCCCCAGATCCACATCCCCGTCGGCGTCGGCGTCGAACATGCCAGAGCTGATCTGCACGGCGAAGGCGAAGCTCGACCCGCCGGAGACCTCGATTTGCTCGGTGAGGGCCAAGTTGCGGTTTTCATAACCTGCGTCGGCCGGCGTGGGGTGATAGGCAGCCGTCCCGAAGAACACCCGGACGAATCCACCCTCCGTATTGTCGATTCGATACTGGGTTCCCGAACTCGCCGTGGTCAGGTGGTCGCGGCCGTACAGGAGCAGGTCACGCAGGTTCGGCGAGGCCCCGATACGCACATAGTGGGTGGCGCCGGTGCTGTTGGAGTACTCCGCTTGAAGGGTTCCGCTACCGGCCGGCAGCGTAATGGTCTTGGCGAGCTTTCCGTCGGGGCTGGTCAAGCGCAGCCAATCAGGCCCCAGGTCGACCTGGAAGTTCGCGTCGACGTAGAGATAGTTCATGTCCTTGAAGGTACTACAACGGTTGGCGAGGGGGCCGACCAACTCCTCTTCGCCCGGTTCGGAGGGATTGACCAGGGGGGCCCCCAGCACCTGGAGGACGTCTCCGCTCACGTTATCCAAGGCAAAACCGTGGACCAAGCGGCCGCCGTAACGCTCGAAGCATACGTACACCCGGTTGTTGACCATGGTGAATTCATCTTCGCCGTCCTGGTCGAGGTCGATCGCCGACACGGCGGTCTGTGGACCCACCAGACCGTTCTCCACGTCCTCGGCCCATTGGGCGGCGTCGGCGAGGACGCCAACGCCGCGGACATGGTTCTGGAGCTTGAGCGCCCAGGTATTCACGCCGTCCCAGGTGGTGTCCGGGTGCGGCCAGGGATTGCCGTATTGCATACCCTGGTAACTGGCGGTCGACCCGTCGTCCTCCTCGTGCCAGGCGGTCTCGTAGATCAGGGCGCTATAGACGTACTCCGCCAGTTCGCGCAGGGCCCCGCTTGGCGCAGTGGTGACCGCCGCCCAGGCGTCGTGCAGCAGGGTGTCGGGCGTGTTGAGGTCGCCATGGCGCTTGCCGCTGGGCAAGAAGACCGCGCCGGCGGTCTGGTCTTTCGCGTTCGCGGAAGCGTCGTCCCAGGGCTCGCTGCCCGGGAAACGGCGATGATAATCGCCCTGCGGTCCTTGGATGACGGGCACCAGGTTGTAGAAGTTCTGCTCGTTGCCGGGGTAACCCGCGTCCTGGTTGTAGTACCAGTAGTGGTAGCTGTTCTCCGAGGCGTGCTTGAGCCATTCGTAGGTCTGCAGCGAGAGGTCGGTCTGCGTGCCGTGGTCGAGCACCCAGGCCGGATCGTACTGCGGGTTGGCCGGATTCGTGGCCCGGTCGAGGACCTCCTTGAGCGTGACGACCTCGATCCACGGGTGGTTGGCCGCCCAACGGATGGTCTGCTGGTACTGCATCTGGTTGTTGTTTTCCACCGAATGCCCGCTAGCGGGGTCGAAGCTCTTGCCGGCCAGGGCCTCCCAGTCGTCGAAGACCAGCGTGAGTTGGGCCTGATCGGCCTGCTGGGCCTTGTCCACGAGAGTGAAGCGCACGTCGCGGTGCATGCCCCCGTCGTGGGGACCGAACTTGGCCTGGTCCTCGCGGTCGTTGATGGCGAAGCAGTAGACATTGTTGATCTGGTGCATCTTGTGATGTTCGGGGCGGTCATAGGTGCCGTTGTAGCCGCTCCAGGGATCACCCGGATAGAACCACCAGTGCAGGTGCGTCACTTCGTCCAGGTAGGTAGCGACGTAGTCGCTGGCGTCGAGGTCCTCAAAAGTGAGTCCGTCCAACGGAGAAAAGCCCGTGGGTTGTGATCGGATCACCCGCTCAGGAACGTGCATCACGTTCACGTCGCTAGGCGTCAGGCCGAAGTAAGCCTGCATGACTTCATTGAACCGCGCGAGGCTCGCGGCATTCACCGCGCCCTCGAAGTAGGGCATGAGGTGCTCGGCAAACACGCCGCCGATCAGGGCCCCCGGCCGGTGGTCGTTCTGCTCTAAATCCACGAAATCCGCGACGCGGGCCAGAAACGCCGGCCCGTCGGTGCGGGGATCCTCCGTCGGAGACGCCTTGGCCCACTTGGCCGCCGCGATTAACGAGCCGCTCATGTGAATGTTGAGCGGGACGTTGAAAATCTCGTGGGTGTCCAGCGTGCGGATGAAGCCGGTCTGGTTCGTGGTCGGCGGATCGAAGACGTGGACGCGGAGGTCGTCGGCCTGATTGATGGTCTGGTTGCCGTGAGCGATGGAAGCGTACTTGGCCCGGCCGACGGTAGAGTCGGAAGGGATGGCGCCGTTGATGACTCCGTCCGAGAAGCCACGATCGTCATCGTAGAAAGTGTCGGTGGCGTCGCTGGTCGAGCCATATCCGCCGGTGATATCGCCGGGACCGGTTGTGCCATCCTTGGTGGTCATCACGGTGAAGTACATCACGCTGGACCCGTTCCAGCCGTGATCAAGCAGCACCTGCTGGGTGATGGCGAACTCGACGGCGTCGATCTGGCTGTGGTAGTACGCACCGACGAAACTGCTGCCGTGATAGTTCCAGTCACTGTCCTCGATGTCGTGGTTGTTCGTATCGTAGAGCTTGACGCAGACCTCCCAAGGATGGTCGACCTGGACATCAGTATAGTCGGGCATCCAGGTTTGGCCGCCCAGGGCGCAGTCGATGGCGACGTAAATATCGAGATTGCCGTTCTCCGCGCCGGAGGTCAGATCGTACAGGTCCACGCGGAAGTAGACGTTGGCGCCCTCGACGCGGGAGTAGAAGGCGATCAGGTCGCGGGAGTCGTCGAACCCGTCGTTGAAGTTGTATCGCCCGCCGGCTGCCGCCCCGGCCCCGTCGAGGACCCGACAATCGGCGGAGGTCCAGTCCTGGAACTCTTCGTTATAGACGTTTCCGGTCGTGTCCGTGCCGATCCAAGGACCCTCTCCAATGGTGATCGCGGCCGACGCGGACGTGGGTAGGAGTGCGGCCAGAAGCATGCCCGAAATGACAAGCCGAAGACGGGTCGCGCGCATCTATCCCCTCCATTCGCGTACGATTGCAGGCCTCGTCTCACCTCCCGGGTGGCGAGATAGGCCATTCTGTGTGGGACCGCTTCTTCAGCCGGCCTCGGATCGGCCACGAAACCCGTCCCACAGCTTCTTTGGGTTTAGCCTCTTCCCTCTTGCCTCTTCCCTCTTGCCTCTTCGGATTGCGTGCGGTCACTCGGGGGCGGAAGTCCGGGTGGCGGACTTCCAGTGGTGGAACAGGGTGGACAGGGCCCAAACGGCCCCGATGCCGTAGGTCACCAGGGCAGCGATGGTCCCTATCATGCGTGTCCAATCGGTTGCCCCCACGTCTTCACTCCACAAGGCTTGCACGGCAAAACCGATGGACATGAAGTAGTAAACGAAGAAAACCAGCACAAAGACGGCAAAAAAGTGCCTGTCCAACAGGCGTATACTCGCGTGGCTCTCCAGCCAGGTTTCCCAGCCCAGGGCTTCCGGCACTTTCGGCTCCACGTTGCGGCGGATGTACTGCCCGGCCCGCATCAGAGCGGACTGCTCCGCAATAAACATGACAATCAGGACCAAGACCACATAGGGAATCATCGCGGTCAGAAACTGGGTCCGCTGGCAACTTGCAACCAGATAGGTAATAAGCGGCACCCCGAACAACCCCATGGCCACGATCCAGAACAGCCGGGCCTTGATGGCCTTAATCTCGTCCCTCAAAGTAACAAACTGCTGCAGGAGGAAGCTGCTGTTGTCCATGTTCGACCTCCAGACCGGTTCCACCCACCCAACGGGCTCGCGCCTGCCGGTGCGATGGCTAATCGTGTAGTATATACTACCGGGCGGCGGTTACTCAACCCCAAAAACGACGGGGCAGGTTCCATTTGAGCATTTCGGGACTTGCCCCGAAGGCACGAGGCTCAGAATTGAAAATGGAGAATTGAGAATGGAGAAAGAAGAGGTCGGTGACACCTCCCGGTTCCAGTCCGCATTCTCCATTCTCCATTCTCCATTCTTCATTTTCCTTCTCGTGCCCTGGTGGCTATCCTCGCCACCTGGACGGGAGGCGGCAGTTATGGACGGGTTCGTCCCGAGCTGGGCGGCTGACGCCGTGTGGTATCAGGTCTTCGTGTCGAGGTTTTGCAACGGCGAACCCGCCAACGATCCACCAGGCACCCTTCCGTGGACCGGCGACTGGGCCAAGCTGGAGAGCGGCGAAGCACCGTCGCTGCGGCAGCAGCTTCTCGGACGCCGGTATGGGGGCGATCTCCAAGGGCTCCGGAGCAAGCTACCCTATCTTCACGATCTCGGGGTTAATACCCTCTATCTCAACCCCATCTTCCAGGCCCCCAGCGAGCACAAGTACGACGCGGCTGATCATCGCCACATCGACGATTCCTACGGCTTCGCGGGCAGCCGCCTGCGGCTTCTGGTGGAGACCGCGGACCCGGCCACTTGGCACTGGAGCGACAGCGACCGGGTGTTTCTCGATTTTCTGGTCGAAGCCCATCGCCGGGGCTTCCGGGTGGTCCTCGACGCGGTGTTCAACCACGTCGGACCCGAGTTCTGGGCCTGGCGGGACGTGAAGGCCGCTGGCCGCACCTCCCCCTATGCCGACTGGTTTGACGTGACCGACTGGGGCCCGCCGCTCCACTGGCAGGCCTGGGACGGCCCTGACGGCCGCCTGGTGAACTTCAAGCGCTTCGGCGACGGCTTCCACGCGGAAGTCGAGGCCTATCTGTTCGCCGTGGTGCGGCGCTGGATGGACCCCAACGGCGACGGTGACGCGTCCGACGGGATGGACGGCTGGCGGCTGGATGCGGCCGAAAAGGTCCCGCCGGGGTTCTGGCGCCGTTTTCGGCAGGTCGTGAAACGAACGAACCCGCAAGCGCTCATCGTCGGCGAAATCTGGACCGAGGCGGGGGACTGGTTGGGCGGCGACCAGTTCGATGTGGTGACGAATTATCGGTTCTCGGGACCGGTGATGCGGTTCTTCAGTCAGGCGGGAGAGGGTTACGCGCCGAGCGTGTTCGTCGATGATCTGGCCGCCCTACGCCTGGACCACCCCTGGGACGTGACGTTGGGTATGCTCAATCTGCTGGGCAGTCACGATACCGAGCGGACCGTCACCATGTTGACCGATCCCCTGCGCCACCGCAGGTTGCTTCCGAACCGCGACCGTCAGGGAGCGGACCGGCTGCCGGATGGTGGATTGCGGACCCCGGAGTCCGGAATGCAGAATGTTGGAGACGTGTTGGCTGACGGGCGCGCAGAACCGGACCCCGAGGGCGAAATACCCACGCGAGATATGTTGCGGCCGGACGAGGACGCCTACCGGCGGCTGAAGCTGGCGGCCCTTTTTCAGTTTACCTACCCGGGGGCTCCCATCATTTACTATGGCGACGAAGCCGGCATGTACGGCGGGGATGACCCGTTCTGCCGGGCCCCGATGTGGCGGCCGACAGCGGAGAGTTATCGCCCCGACGTGTTGGCATTCTACAGACAACTTACCCGGCTCCGCGGAGAGCGCGAGGAGCTGCGCCGGGGCCGATTCCGCCTGATTCTCGCCGACGACGCCCGCCGGCTGATCGCCTTCTCGCGGCGCTGGGGGGAGCGGGAAACCATCGTGGTGGTTAACGCCGATGCCGCCGAGCACCGGGTCGTGCTGACCATGGGCCGACCGGGGCTGGCCGTGGAGGTGAAAACGCTTTCCACGGAGCCAGGCGGGGGCACCGACTTAGCGGCCCGGACCGGAACCATCAGTCCTGATGGCCGGTTGGCCACGGTCTGTCCTGGGCTATCCGGGCACTTGATTTCTTCAACGCTCGCTGAGCACCAAGGCGGCGATTCTCGTTGACAGCTTCGGTGCTATTTGAGTAGAATGAGTAGTTCGATACGCGGCTTGCGTCGAGGGCAGCGCGCGCGCCGGTCGATGAGCGTCCGCGCAGCGGTCGGGGGGGGCGATCGGGCGTTGGTGGGTCGCTGGGTTTTCCGTGATGCACCGGGGGCCTTAGGGCCCCCGACGGAGAGGTGGGTCAAGATGGTTCACGCCGAGCCCGTCCACGGATGGTCCGCCGCCAAGGCGAAGGGTACCCGCGGCACTCCCCGGCACTCCCCGCACACTCCCGGTTTCACCCTGGTCGAACTCCTTGTAGTGGTCTCGATCATCGCTTTGCTGATCTCGATCCTGGTGCCCTCGCTCACCAAAGCCCGACACCAGGCCAAGATGGTGCAGTGCATGTCCCAGCAGCGGGGATTGGCCCAAGCCGGGCTGGTCTTCTCCCAGGACCATGAAGGGCGGTTCCAACTGGTGTCCAATGACGTCGGCATCGGCAAAGCCGATTCTAAGAAGCGGCGCTTCGAGTATGATTCGAACGGCGAACTCCTCGCATGGCCCGTAGCCCTGGCGCAGGCGGCCAAGATCGGTTTGGCCCACAACCGTGACTGGGGTATTCCCGCCGGGGTCGACCTTACCGCACGCCAAGGCATCCTCAATCAGAAGGATTCGATCCCGTTCGAGTTCAAGCTTGCCGTCTGCCCGGCGGATGCGGCGCAGATATCCACCCCCTTCTACCCTACCGCGCTTGCGATGGAGGGTTATCCTCCCCCTGGGACGGACGATCGTTATTGGGGACGCTTCAGCTTTGGCATCAATGAGGATCTGGTCGGCGCGGAGATCCAAGGGAGCGTGGGTGCCGTGGGGCGATACG
>JAZDKM010000054.1:0-5875 GCA_043803085.1 Planctomycetota bacterium | reverse complement strand
TCGCGCCGATCCGTTTCCATCAGAACGCCGCCGGCGCGGTGCCGAGCGCGTTCGACTGCTTCCTGATCCAGCGCGGACTGAAAACGCTCGCGCTGCGCATGGAACGTCACTGCGCCAATGCGAAGCACATCGCCGGGTGGGCCGTCACGCAGTGGGAGTTCTCCCGCGTCCTCTACCCCGGCCTGCACGATCATCCGGGACACGCGATCGCGCGCCGGCAGATGAGCGGCTACGGCGGGATGGTGAGCCTGGTGCTCGCGGGTGGGTTGGATGCGGCGACGAAGTTCCTCGGCGCGACGAAGCTGTTCGCGTGCGCCGAGAGTCTCGGCAGCGTCGAGTCGCTGATCAACCACCCGGCGAGCATGACCCACGCCTCGGTGCCGCCGGAAGTGCGCCGCCGGATCGGGATCGAGGACGGCCTGGTGCGGCTCAGCGTGGGGATCGAGGACGTGAACGATCTGATTGAGGACCTGGATCAGGCGTTGCGGAGGTTGGAGCGGGGGTAGGTCCGCTCGCAGCGGGTCTTCGATGCTCATCTGCGTCACAGTGGGGAACTGCCGCCTCCCTGCCGCCAAGCCGGAGACCTGCCGTCTTCAGGGTCGCCGGTGCCCTGGCCGGCTTGCATCAGGCACGGCATGGCCGCTGCTACGCCGGGGCCGCGGTCTCCGGCATTCCCGAGGACGAGAGCCGGATTCGGACCTGCACCTGAGCACTCTGCCTCGAGGCCGAGCCGCGCAGACCCACCGGCCCCTTGTAGGGGTCGACTTTGGGTCGCGAGTATCCCTCTCGCAGCGGGCGCTCGATGCTCATCTGCGTCACGGCGCGGAACTGCCGCCGCCCGGCCGCCTACCCGTGTCCCGGCCGTCTCCAAGCGCACTGGGGTGTCGGAGAATCGACGGCCGTCTACCGACCCCGGCATCCCGAGAGCACCGGCTTCTACCGGATCTTCGAGCAGCGTTTCGACGACTACGTCGGGACCTACGAAGATCGGTTCGAGCCCCAAAGCGGGCCTTTGCGTCCCGTCGTGACCCGGACGGTCGCGGCGTTCCTGGACTGCGGCCGGCTTATCAATGGCTTCGCTCGCGTCCGTTGCCCGAGCTGCGGGGGAGAGCATCTGCTGGCCTTCTCCTGCCAGACGCGCAACTTCTGCCCAAGCTGCCAGGCGAAGCGGGCGGCGTTGTTCGCCGAGAAGCTCTCCGAGGAGATCGCCGCCCCGGTCGCCCACCGCCACCTGGTCTTCACGATCCCCAAGGCCCTGCGCGGGCTCTTCCAGAGGGAACGCACGCTCTTGGGGCTGCTCTCGCGCTGTGCCTACGAGGCGGTGCGTCGGGCTTTCGCGACGTACCTCGAGGATCGCCACGCCGTCCCGGGCTTCGTCGCCTCGATCCAGACCTTCGGGTCCTTCGCGGCCAACTTCCATCCCCACATCCATGCCCTGGTGACCGAGGGGGCGTTTTCGCGCACGGGGGAGTTCCTGCCGGTCGGATCGGTAAACGCCGGGGTGATCGAGGAGATCTTCCGCCGGTTGGTCTTGCTGCGCCTGCATGACAGCGAGCGACTTTCGGAGGAGTTCCGCGACAACCTCTTGGGCTGGGTGCACTCGGGCTTCTCGGTGCACGCGGGGGGACCCCGGGTCTATCCGACCGATCCGGAGCACTTCGAACGCCTGGCGCGCTACGTCGTGCGCGTGCCGATGCCGCAGAAGGACGTGCGCCTGACGGTCGAGGGGCAGGTGCGGGTGTCGATACCGTCGCATCCGCGCACGGGGCAGACCGAGCTCGTGCTCGACCCGTTGGAGTGGATCCACCAGGTGGTGGAGCAGATCCCGGCGCCCCGACAACACGGGGTTCGGTACTACGGCGCCTACTCGAACCGGAAGCGCAGACGGCTGAGGCAGGCGGGGGAGTCGGTGGTGGGGATCCCGCCCACGGAGGTGGCCAAGGAGCAGGAGTACCGTCGCCCCCGGCCGAGCTGGGCGCGATTGCTGCACAGAATCTTCGAGATTGACCCGCTCCTGTGCCCGAAATGCGGGACGGAGATGAAGGTCGTGAGCGTGATCACGGAGCCGGCGGTGATCGATAGGATCCTGAAACACCTGGCGCGAACGGGCGGCGGGGATCCGTTCGAGGAACGCGGACCGCCGGGAGGCGGTCGCGCGCCGGTCGGGGCGGAGGCGGGAGCGGCTTGACGGAAGGCCGTGAGGTTCGGAGCGAGGTGGGGGAGAAGCGGCCCCAGACGCGGTGGCCGGCGGGATCGAGGGCGAGAAGAGAAAGTCACGGAGCAGCTCGGGGCAGGATCGGGCGTGGGGAAGGTACGCTCTGGATGTCCGATCGCGGGTGGGCGGGAGGTCGCGCGGAGCCGGCGCGGGGGTGGATTCGCGGCCAGGGAGGGTCTCGGACGCGTCCCTCGGTCGTGCAAGACCGGGATCCGGCGGGACCCGGCGGTTGTCGACGGTCGGTGATGGGCTCCCAGGGTGCGAAGACCGGGGTCCGGAGGTCGGGGAGCGGGATACAAACACCTATACGTATCAACACGCAGGTCAAGCGGACCTTGGCGACGGGAGCGCCCGTCATCTCCGTTGACACCAAGAAGAAGGAGTTGGTGGGAAACTACGCGAACGCAGGACGGCAATGGCTGCCGGAGAAGAAGCCGGTCAAGGTTCAGGGGCACGACTTTCCCCATTCCGACGTTCCCCGCCCCTACCCCTACGGCGTCTACGACCTGGAGCGGAACACGGGTTTCGTGAACGTGGGGACGGACCACGACACCGGGGCGTTCGCCGTGGCGTCGATTCGCGGTTGGTGGCGTCACGAAGGGCGGCATCTGTATCCCGAGGCAAAACACGTGCTGATCACGGCGGACGGCGGCGGCAGCAACGGTTCGCGGTTGCGGCTCTGGAAGCTGGAATTGCAGAAACTGGCGGACGACACGGGGCTTTCCCTTTCCGTCTGCCATTTCCCGCCGGGTACGAGCAAATGGAACAAGATCGAACAGCGTTTGTTCTCCTTCATTTCCTCGAACTGGCGCGGCGAACCGTTGCGGGACTACGAGACGATCGTGAAGCTGATCTCCGGAACCGCCACGGCCAAGGGTCTCAGAGTGACCTGTCGCTTGGACCGCCGCAAATATCCGACGGCCCGCAAGGTGACGGATGAGGAAATGAAGCACGTGAACATCGAACGTCACAGCTTCCACGGCGAATGGAACTACGCCATTCAACCACGAGCATCATGGTCGATTTGAGACCATTATTTATTTACGCTGCCTTACCCGAAAAGACAACGCCTTTCCCTTTGGTTGCGGCCCCAAGGCCGCGCTAAGTTCCCGACCCTTGGCCCAGACCACGCCACCCCTTCACCCCACCTTCACGAGAGGACAAGAGGGGGCCGGTATCCGGCGGGTAGCACGCGTCGCGATGGCGCATCCAGGCTCCGCAACGGGTGGCATGCCGCACGTTTTCGTGGGCAGGCTCGTCGGCAGGCGGTAGCCCCACAACTCCGGCCTGACAGAGCACGAGTAAAAAAAGGGTGGCGTGGCACAGGGCTTGCCCGGAGTTACCCGGCGTTCTTGACCGGCGTGCCCACGGCGAATCTCGGGGCTCGGCGGGAAGCGGCCGGTGACACAAGGGGAGTGATGTTCCATGCGGATCGGCACCTCGGCGATGGCCACGTACCAACAGGCATATGAGCGGTCGCTGCGCGATCCGGCAGAGTTCTGGTCCGAGGCCGCCATGGGCATCGACTGGTACCAGCCGTGGAAACGCGTGCTGGACGACTCCAAGCGACCTTTCTATCGCTGGTTTTCCGGTGGCGTACTCAACACCTGCTACAACGCCCTCGACCGCCACGTGGAGGCGGGTCGCGGCGAACAACTCGCGCTCATCTACGACAGTCCCGTCACCCGCACGATGCAACGCTTCACCTACGTCGAACTGCGCGACCGCGTCGCCCGCTTTGCCGGAGCCCTTTCCAGGCTCGGCGTCCGCCAGGGCGACCGGGTCCTCGTGTACATGCCGATGGTGCCCGAAGCCGTGGTGGCCATGCTTGCCTGCGCACGCATCGGCGCCGTTCACTCCGTCGTGTTCGGCGGCTTCGCTGCGAATGAGCTGGTCAAGCGGATCGATGACGCCAAGCCCAAGGTCATTGTCTCGGCATCATGCGGGATCGAAACCCAACGGGTCATCCCCTACAAACCGCTGCTGGATCAGGCGATCCATTCGGCCGCGGCTCGGCCGGAACATTGCGTGATTCTCCAGCGTCCCCAGGCCCAGGCCGACATGGTGGCAGGAAGGGACATCGAATGGCACGAGGCCCTCAAAGATGCGGAGCCGCAGGGATGTGTGCCGGTGCCGGCGACCGATCCGCTGTACATTCTCTACACCTCAGGAACAACCGGCGTGCCTAAGGGAGTGGTCCGTGACCACGGGGGACACGCCGTGGCACTGCATTGGAGCATGAAGGCGATTTACGGAGTCGACACCGGGGACGTGTTCTGGGCGGCGTCCGACCTCGGATGGGTCGTCGGCCACTCCTACATCGTCTACGCCCCGCTGCTTCGCGGCTGCACCACCGTCCTCTACGAAGGCAAGCCCGTGGGCACGCCCGATCCCGGTGCGTACTGGCGCGTGATCGCCGACCACGGAATCCGCGCTTTGTTCACCGCGCCCACTGCGTTCCGCGCCATCAAGCGGGAAGATCCGAACGGCGCCTTCATTCACAAGTACGATCTTTCCAGCCTCCGGGCGTTGTTCCTCGCCGGCGAGCGGTGCGACCCCGATACCCTGCATTGGGCCCAGCACCATCTGGGCGTGCCGGTGATCGATCACTGGTGGCAGACCGAGACCGGCTGGGCGATCGCCTCCAATTTCCTGGGGCTGGGGCTGCTGCCCATCAAGCCCGGCTCGCCCACCCACGCCGCGCCGGGCTACGACCTCCGTGTTCTGGACGAATCCGGGGAGCCCGTGCCGCCCGGTACGATCGGCAACATCGTCGTCAAGCTGCCGTTGCCGCCGGGGTGTTTGCCTACGCTGTGGCAGCATGACGATGATTTCGTGCAGTCCTACCTCGCACGCTACCCCGGTTACTACCTGACGGGTGACGCCGGTCACATCGACGAGGACAAGTATGTCTTTGTGATGGCCCGCATTGACGACATTATCAACGTGGCCGGGCACCGCCTCTCCACGGGCGGCATGGAAGAAGTGCTCGCTTCCCACCCGGACGTGGCGGAGTGCGCCGTGATCGGCGCCGCGGACACACTCAAAGGTGAGGTGCCGGTCGGGCTAGTGGTCCTGAAGGTCGGCGTTCAGCGCCCGGAGCCGCAGATTGTCGAGGAGCTGATCCGGCTGGTTCGGGATCGCATCGGCGCGGTGGCCGCCTTCAAAAGAGCGATCATCGTCAAACGCCTGCCCAAAACTCGGTCCGGCAAGATCCTGCGGGGCACGATCAAGAAGATCGCCGACGGCGAGGCGTTCCGGATACCGGCCACAATCGATGATCCGTCGTGTCTCGAGGAGATTCAGCACTCCCTGCGCCCGCCGGCAACGTCTGGCGCGCATTAGCTTCAGCTAATTGGCTAATTAGTTCCTGTTGCGGGAGCCGTTTTGCTCCGATGGGAGTGACCAAAATACCTGGAAAAATGGGTCTTTTCGCAAGATTTCGTAAAAGGGACCTTGAGTCCGGAACGTCTTAACTGTTGACGTTTGGAACGTTCCAAAGGCGTAACCAGGCAAGGTGGCCAAGCCCATCGAGTTCGGGCACATGATTCAGATTCAGCAAGTCGGCGGCAAGTTCATCACCGACTATGATGTGTTCGAGAAGAAGCCCGTCGAACACCAGCTTCTGGAACCCGCTTTGGCCGGCCACCACAAACTCTT
>JAZDKM010000053.1:0-3543 GCA_043803085.1 Planctomycetota bacterium | reverse complement strand
AAAAGGTCGGGCCACCCATCGAAGCGGCCGGGATCAGCGTCGCCAAAACCCCCGCCGAGATCGGCGCCACGATGAAAACCGCACTTAAGAAGTAACGCGGTTCATAGAGTAGTTATCCTGAGCCCGCAGGGCGAAGGATCTATATGTTGATATGAACATTCAATCGCCCTGTTCCGTTTTTGGAGCAGGGTGTTCTTATGTCATTGCGAGGAATCCGTCAGCCGACGGATTACGAAGCAATCTCGCTGTATCTCAGGTTGCCCGGCTGTGGTTATAACGATATGTGGCCCGATCACTCGGCTGACTGATCGGGTCTTTTGTTGGGACGTATCGGTGTGTGGCCCAGTCCGCCAACTGGAGGATCAGTCGGGTTCTTCTTGGGTTGCCCGGCCAGCTTGCTTGTCTCGCCGTATCCCGACTTGTCAGAAGGCGGAATGGCCGGGTTTCATTTACCTGTTCCGTGGAAAAAGGAGACAGTCCCTGAACAGTAGTCGTAGTAGTTGTAGCCCGGGACCACCGTGTCCCGGGGGAGTTGTTTCCAGCGAGTTTTCTCCCTGGCATGCGTTGATGCCGGGCTACACCCAAAGCTGTGCCACGTAAAGGCGGGTCTCCTGGGGGAAAGAATTCACTCGGTTCCAGGAACGGGGGGTGCTATACTTCCCGCCGCAAGACACGGACGGATGCAGAGTTCCACCGTGTCACTCATTTCTTGATAAGCCGTACAAACACCATCTCGAACGCACGTGCGCGGTGTCATGTCCCGTGGGAACACACGGTTCCCCAACGTCCGGTGAGATCATGGTGACGGGACGATCGGGGAATCTTTTGGCCCAGGCCGCGAAGAAACGTTGTCTGGCGAACGTGTGTTTTCGTTTTGATTCGAGAGGGTGTACTCCATGCAGTCGCAAACAAACTCGCTGCAGGCCGGCGAGACGCTTTCCAGCAAGAACTCCACTTCATTCTACCACTTTGGACTCGACCCGCGCCTCGCCAGGGCGGTGGACGATCTCGGGTACACCGAGCCGACCCCCATCCAGGTGATGGTGATCCCGCACCTCCTCGAGGGGCGTGACGTGATCGGACAGGCGCAGACCGGAACGGGTAAAACCGCCGCCTTCGCCCTGCCGCTGCTCTCGCGTCTGGATGCAGCCCAACGGGATATTCAGGTGCTGGTGCTGACCCCGACGCGCGAACTCGCGATCCAGGTCGCCGAAGCCTTCGGGCAATTCTCGGCGCATCTGGAGGGCGTGCGCACGCTCCCGATTTACGGCGGTGCGGACATCCGCACCCAGCTCTCCGCGCTTAAGCGTGGTGTGCAGGTGGTCGTCGGCACGCCGGGCCGGGTGATGGACCACATGCGGCGCGAGTCGCTGGACTTGTCGAACCTCTCCGCGCTGGTCCTTGACGAGGCGGACGAGATGCTGCGCATGGGGTTCATCGACGACGTGACGTGGATCCTCGAGCAGGCGCCCGTGTCCTGCCAGAAGGCGCTCTTCTCCGCGACCATGCCCCCGGCTATTCGTAAGATCGCCCGCAAACATCTCAGCGAGCCCGCCGAGATGACCGTCGAGGACAGGACGACAACCGCCGAGACAATCGAGCAGCGGTACTGGGAGGTGCGCGGGATGCACCGTCTGGACGCCCTGACGCGGATCCTCGAGGCGGAGCAGCGGGATGGGGTGCTGATCTTCACCAGGACGCGGGCGGGTTCGGCGGAGCTGGCTGAAAAGCTCGAGGCGCGGGGATTCGCCGCAACGGCGCTGAACGGCGACATGCTTCAGGCGAAGCGCGAGAAAACAGTCGAACGTTTTCGCCGGGGTCATCTGGAGATCCTCGTCGCCACGGATGTTGCAGCACGCGGGCTCGACGTTGACCGCATCAGTCACGTCATCAATTACGACATGCCCAACGATGCCGAGGCCTACACTCACCGGATCGGACGAACGGGCCGCGCGGGACGAAGCGGCCAGGCGATCCTGTTCCTCAACCCCCGAGACCGCCGGATGCTCGCCACCATCGAGCGGGCGACGCGGCAGAGGATCGAGCCCTACGTCCTGCCCACCCCGGCGCAGGTAGTGGCGAAACGGATCGAGAGTTTCAAGCTCCGACTGGCCGAGACCCTCGCCACGGAGGAGTTGGAGTTCTTCCACACCGTGCTGAAGGGCTTCCAGGCGGAGAACAATGTCGATCCGCTGGAAATTGCGGCGGCGCTGGCGACGATGGTACCGGGATTTTTACCCGGGACGCCGTCGGGCATGGCGGCCCAGGTGCGTGAAGAGGAGCCCCGCGAAGAACGTTTCGGCCGTAACCGCGAGCGTTCTCGCCGCCGGGAAACGGTGGAGGGGTTCGTGCGTGAGGAGCGCCCGCGCAGACGCTCCGTCGAGACACGGCTGGAGGAGTTTGCTCCGGACGGGAAGCCGCGCCGCCAACGTAAACGGGCTGAAGCTGCCGAGGAGAACAGCCGCGACTGGCTGGATGCCCAGATGGAACGTTTTCGCGTTGAGGTGGGTTTCCAGCACGGTGTGCAGCCGGGGAACCTCGTCGGCGCGATTGCCAACGAGGCCGGACTCGACAGCCGCTATATCGGACGGATCGTCATCAACGACGACCACAGCACGGTGGACCTGCCCAAGGGGATGCCGCGCGAAGTGTTGAAGCACCTGCAGAGTGTCTGGGTGGCGGGCCAGCAGCTCCAGATGCGTACCACGGGCGAGTCGGGTGGACGCCCTTCCGGCAAGGGCAAGGGAGCCCCGGCGGCAGGACCGCGTCGCAACCGCAACGCGGGCCGACCCGCTAATGGATCATCGTACGCGCCGTCCCGTAAACCAGCCCGCGCGACCAAATGATGAAAGATTCCTTTAAGAAGTAGCATGTAGCCTGGATTCTCGAATCCGGGGATTGCAGAATGGTTTGCAGTTTGTAGCCCGGGACCACCGTGTCCCGGGGAATTGATGTGTGGCCCGGCTGCTCCGTCAGCCGGGTTTCTTCATTTGTCATTCCCGCGAAGGCGGGAATCCAGGAGTTTGCTGTGTGGCCCGGCCAGCCCTATCCACCAACTGGCGGATTGCTCGTACGCCGAAGTCCTGACGAAGGCGGAATGGCCGGGTTTCTACTATGCTGTTGAAGTGTGGCCCGATGCTTTAGCATGTAGCCCGGGACCACAGTGTCCCGGGGATTATTTAGTCATCCTGAGCGTAGCGAACCGCAGCACCGCAGGTGCAAGCTCGCATGCACGTAGTGCGTGCAACAAAGGATCTTTGTTTTCGTCTTCCCCGGCATGCGGTGATGCCGGGCTACGCTTGCTACTATGCTGTTAAAGTGTGGCCCGATGCTTTAGCGTCGGGTCTCCAGGACGTCAGAAACCCGATTCGCCAGCTGGCGAATCGGGCCACCCGTCGAAGTGGACAAATCTCTATTGCTTTGCCTGCTTGAGCTCATTCACCCGTATGACGGCAAAAGCGATCAGTGCGATCATGAAGAAGACGAGAAGCACCCAGGCAACCCCCTGCAGCGTACCGATCACCGAACGGTAGACTTCCAGTA
>JAZDKM010000052.1:0-15816 GCA_043803085.1 Planctomycetota bacterium | reverse complement strand
AGCAAGCCGTCCACCATTCGCCGCCAGATCAACGATGAAGTCGAGACCATCGTCCTCAAATGCCTGCAGAAGGAGCGCGAGCGCAGATACCAATCCGCGGGCGAGCTGGCCCGCGACGTCGAGCACTTTCTGACGGGCGAGGCGATCGAGGCCAAACGCGACTCGGCGGCATATGTGCTTCGCAAGCACCTGCGCAAGTACCGGCTGCCCCTAGCCGTCGCCGCTGCATTCCTTCTCGTTCTCACAGGCGGCCTGGTGGCCTCGGTGTCCTTCTGGCGGCAGGCCGCTGCGGGACGTGACCGGGCCGTCATGGCGGAGCAGGAGCAGACTCGCGAGCGGCAGCGCGCGGACGCTGAACGTGACCGGGCGTTGGCGGCGGAGGCCCACGCCACGACGGAAGCCGAGCGCGCGCGCCGAGAGGCCGCCAAGGTCACGCAGATTCAGGAGTTCCTCCAGAACATGCTGGCGTCGGTCGATCCGCAGAAGGCCAAAGGCGCGGACGTCACTGTACGCGAGGTGCTGGACGAAGCAGCGCAGCGGATCGGGGCTCAACTCGGTGACCACCCCGCCGTCGAAGCCGCGGTGCGCCACACGATCGGGCTGACTTACAGTCATCTTGGACGGTTAGAGCAAGCCAAGGAGCAATTCGAGATTGCCGTCGCTCTTCGGCGTGATTCTGAAATCGGCGATGAACTTGAACTCGCGACGTCTTTGCGTCATCTGGCCGATCTCGCGGAAATCGTGGATCGAGATGTGACACGGAGCCGCTCGCTCTACGAGGAGGCGCTGGCCATCCGTGAGCGGCGGTTGGGCAAAGAGCATCCCCTGACTGTCGAGGTATTGACAGACTTGGCTGCAACCGAACTCATCGCACGCCAAGAATCGGCCGTTCAGGGTCTTACTGGCGAAGTGATCCGCCGAATCACGGGTAGCATGTCTTCCGATGAAGAGCTCTTTGCCGACCTTGAGCAATGGCTCGACGAGCTTAGCGCCCTTTGGAGAGAGGGCAGGCGCGAGGAAGCGCTGAATGCTGTCCGTTCCAAGATGCGCCCTTATGTTGATAGCGGCCTCGCAACCCAGAACCTTTGGGGGATGCTGATCTCGGGCAGCGAGCGCAGGCAGAGCGCCGGTGACTATGATGCGGCGGAGCCCTTGCTTCGGGAGGCTGTGCGGATGGCGCGCGAGGCCGAGAATCCGGTACTGATATCGGACGCGCTTGAGTACTTGGGATCGCTTCTGCGACACAGAAAGCAGGCCTGCACCGAGGCCGTCGCCTGCTTTTCCGAGGTACTGGATCTGAGAGCAGAGTTTTACGGCACCGATCACGAATATACGCTTACCGCGCGCCAGAGCCTTGCGACGGCCATGGCCCAATGTGGCAGGCTGTCTGAGGCCGAGCAATACTACCGCGAGGCGCTGGCGGGCTATCGCCGAGCTAAAGGCGCGGACGACTCGGACACGCTCGCCCTGATCAGCCATCTCGCGACAATGGTCTACCATCAAGGCAGGGTGGCTGAAGCGGAGCGGCTCTACGCGGAGGCTGTTGAGGGCGCCCGCCATGCCTTGCCGGAAGGCCATGAGCACACCGGCATCTACCTTTGGGGCCACGGACTCTGCCTCACAAAGCTGGAGCGTTACCCCGAGGCGGAGACCGCGCTGCTCGAAGCCCACGGCATCCTCGCCGGCGCGAACCGCCCGGAGCACAAGCGCACCGTTAGCGTGGCTGGCTCGCTGGCGCTGCTCTATGAGGTCTGGGGAAAGCCGGAACCGGCCGAACAATACCGCCGCGAGGACCTGGCAGGGTGGCGTGGCACGCTCGGCGACGAGCATACCACCACGCGGTTAGCGATCGTCGCCCTTGCGAAAGTACTCAGAGGCCAAGGGAAGCTGGACGAGGCCGAACGGTACTATCGCGAGGCCTTGGCGGGGTACCGCAGCGCGGGGGGCGACGATCATCCGAACACGTTGGCAACGATGACCGAGTTGGCTTGGCTGCTCGGGGATCGGGGCAAGTTCCAGGAGGCCGAGCGGCTCTTGCGTGAAGCGTTAGCAATCCGGCGGAAGCAACAGCCCCGAGACGACAACGCGGTAGACCGCTTGCTAGCCTGGCGCGGTATGATGCTGAACGGTCTGGCGCAGTACCCGGAGGCTGAGGCTGTCCTCCGGGAGTGCTTGGCGATTCGACAGAACACCCTACCAGAAGATCACTGGGCGATTTTCAACGCGATGAGCATGCTGGGCGAGAGCCTGGCCGGGCAGGGCAAGTTCGGTGAGGCTCAGCCGCTGCTGCTGGATAGTTATGTCAAGCTCCATGAGGACGCCGAGGCGATACCTGAGGCCTACCGCACCATGCGAGTGCGCGAGGCGCTGGAGCGCATCGTCGACCTCTACGACGCCTGGCACGAGGCCGAGCCCGGCGAGGGCTACGACGCCAAGGCCGCCGAATGGCGGGCGAAGCTAGAGCAGTGGCAGGCCACGACCCGGCCGGCGGCCGGCTAGCCTGCCTCCTCGGACGGTGGACACGGGGTGGCGGTTCGCCATCCCGCACCTGCAAGACGGCGTAGGCGGGCATTGCAAGAAGGTGTTGAGCCCGTTGAGTGATGTGCATCGCGCTATCGCTTCGCGCCCCTCCAACCTGCCTGCCGCAGGCAGGGGCTGGTGACGCCTGCCCAAGCTGTCACCTACCCGGCTCTTGCTTGATTGAGGCTCAGTACGCGGATACAAAAACTGCATGTCCTCCCCAGAACCGATTGTTCCTCCGTTCGCACCCCGCCGAAGGCGGTGGCGGGGATGGTTACACCTAGCAGCCCGTGGCAGAAGTTGTAGCACAGGCTTCCAGCCTGTGTTTCCACGGGCAAGATGCCCGTGCCACACCGCTCTTGGCCACTTTCACCACGGGCTGCTAGGTCTAGCGATGGTTACTTTTGTCGGCGTTCAAGCGGGCGAGAGCGCCGCGGAGACCGCACAGGCTGAAGCCCACGGCGCGTCCAAGTGGGCGGGCCAGTGGCTGGTGGATTACGGACGGACCGTTGGGCTGCGCACGCTTGAGCCCACCGCGGCGGATGCCGAGCGCGTACTGGTCTGGATGGAAGCCGCGGCCCGGGTCAGTCCGGACCTGGCGGAGGCCTATCTGTGGCAGTATGACCTGCTCAATCGGCTGTCCCGACCGGAGGCGGCGCTGGCCGCCCTGAACTCGTACTGCAAACTCTATCCCGAGGACGTCTCGGCCCAACTGGACCTCATCGACCGGAAGTTCGAGCGCTGTCAGACGGTGAGCACCCGGCTGGCGTTTTGCGCGGAGACCCTGGAGGCCGGGGGCCTGTCTCCATTGGTGCAAAGCGATCTGCACCGGCGGAGGGCGGAGTTGTTGATGAGGAGCGGCGACACGGCCCAAGCGGAGGCCCACGCTACGCAAGCGGTGGCGGTGTTTGGCGGCAACGTTCCTGCCCACGAGTTGCTCGTGGCGTTGGCCGACGCGGCGGGCCGACCGGCCAGGCAGGTGCGGATGCTGCTCGCGGCGCTCTCGGCGTCACCCGGGCGGGCCGAGGAGATGTGGCGCCTGGCGCGCCTTCTCGACGATCTGTCTCTGCACGGGGAGGCGGCCAAGTGGTATGAGCACATGCTCACGCTGGCCGAGCGTCTTGGGCCCGGCGCCCAGGTCCCGGTGGAATTATGGATCGACTTCGCCACCTGCTACGCCGACGATGGGAGATACGAACAGGCCGCCGTGATGGCCGAGCGCGCCGTAAGCCTCGCGCCGGATGCGCTCGCAGCGCGGTTTCTTCTAGTCGATATTGCCCGGAAGACAGGTCGCACCGAGACCGCCGACTCCCACCAGGACGTTCTGAGACAACAGTTCAGCGGACTTGAGGCTGCAACCCTGGGTCCGAACGACTTGGGGCGCGCCTATGAAGCGGCCTGGTACTACCTCCGCTACGAACCCACGGCCGATCGCGCGCTGCGGTTTGCGTCGCGGGCTCGCGAGCTGGCGCCCGACCGTCCGGAGGTGCAGGTCGTCTATGGTATGGCCAAGCTCGCGGCCGGCGAAACTGCCGAGGTTGCGGCGCTCCTCGAACCCTGGGCGCAAACGAACCCGTGGGCGGCTGCCGCTTTGGGTGAGGCCTGGCTTGCCCAAGGGCGCGCCGACGAGGCCGTCAAGGTCTGGCGGGCGGGCGAAGCCCTGCGTTACTCCGGCCGGGCCTACGAACGGATTGTCGCGGCGCTGGCCGCGCAGCAGCAGGAACCTGCGCCGATGCCACCCCACGCGGCCGTGGTGGAAGCCCTGCGGGGGTTCGACGAGCGCGTGTTGTCCTTCCCGTTCCAGCCGGCCGAGGCGCTGCGCTTCGAGGTCCTGACACCCCGCAAAGAGTGGGCCTACGGAGACCCGTGGGTTTGTGAAGTGCGCTTGACCAATACCGCGGCCTTTCCCATTTCGATGGGCGAGCAACAAATGGTCGCCGGCCAGGTGTTGGTCAGCGTGCGGTGGGGCGATCAGCCTGAGCAGCAGCTCATCAACTACCTTCCCCTTTCTTTGGCCTTGAAGCCGGTGCTGGCGCCGAAAGAGCGCGTCACGCTCACCCAGACGCTGGATGTCGGTCCGGTCGCAGCGTTGGCCAAGTCCACCCCTCAACAGGGATTGGCTCTGCGTTTCAGCTTCTTGCTCGATCCCGTGGTGGACCAGGGGGGCGGTTGGGCGTCGGCCTTCCGGGATTTCCCGCCGGTCATCGTGGAGGTGAAGCGCGTCTCGGTCGATGCTTCCCGAGCCGGCGTTCAAGCGCTCGTCGAGCGCTGGAAGGATGGAGCAGAGCCGGACCGGGTCAAAGCGGCACGCACGCTGGCCGCCCTGATCGCCGAACGCGAACGGGCCCGGAAAGCACCGCTGGATTACCCTGCACTTCACGTCGACGAATTGAAGCTGCGTAGATTGCTGCTCTCGGCCTTAGCGGAACCGGTACCGCTATGGCGCGCGGCGGTGCTGGATTCACTGCGCACCGTGGAGCTTAACTCGAAGACACTGGAACAGGTGGCTCCGTTCCTCTCGGACGCCGACTGGCTGGTGCGCCTAACGACCCTCGACGTGCTCGGCGAGACCCAAGGCAATTCTTTTAAGCCGGTGCTCGAACGTTTGTCGACGGCGGACCCGGATGACCTCGTCCGGCGACTGGCGAGCCTGCGCTTGAAGCTATCGTCGGCGGCGGGTCGTCAGTAGGGTCCGCGCTCGCGGACCCTACAGGCTCGCCGGGAGGCTCGCCCTCCCAGGGTCCGCGAGCGCGGACCCTACTCGGTTGCCATAGCTATGGCTCGTATCGTCCTCCAAGATGATCGGCCAGAAACTTCTCGGCCTTGGCGAAGAAGTCCATCCGGTTCTCGGGGCGGGCGAAGCCGTGACCTTCGTCGGGGTACTCGACGTACTCGACGGTTCTTCCGGCCTTCTTGAGGGCTTCGACCATTTGCCGGGACTCGCTCGCTTTAACTCGCGGGTCGTTGGCCCCCTGGGCAATCAGCAGCGGGTTCTTGATCTGGTCGATCTTGAACAACGGCGAGCGCGACTTGAGGAACTCCGCGTCTTTCTCCGGATGACCGATCCGCACCCACCAGGTCGACTCCCAGGGCTTCCAATACGGCGGGATGGTGTTCATGAAGGTGATCAAATTGCTCGGCCCGACGATATCCACCCCGCAGCGGAACAGGTCCGGCGTAAAGGTCATGCCCACCAGCGTGGCGTAACCACCATAGGAGCCGCCGAAAATCGCCACGCGCTTGGGGTCGGCCGTGCCCCGTGCCACGGCCCACTGCACGGCGTCCACCAGGTCGTTCTGCATCTTGCCGCCCCACTCCCGGTTGGCCGCATTGACGAACTCCTTGCCGTAGCCGGTCGAGCCGCGGAAGTT
Source organism: Planctomycetota bacterium (assembly GCA_043803085.1). Lineage (GTDB taxonomy): Bacteria > Planctomycetota > Phycisphaerae > UBA1845 > UBA1845 > JAAEQG01. The sequence continues at coordinate 9,925 of JAZDKM010000052.1, read as the reverse complement.
CACCTGCAACACCGCGTAACCGCGGTTGGCCGCCCACTGCACATAAGGACTGAAGCCCCATTCGTCGCGTGCCCACGGCCCGCCGTGCACGAGCAGCACCATCGGAAGGTTCTTGGGTTCGATGCCCGGTGGCGTGGTCAGGTAGCCGTGGAGGGTCAGGCCGTCGCGGGCCTTGAAGCTGACCGGCTCCATCTTGGCCAGCGCGAGATCCTCCAGCGCCTTGCGGTTGGAGAATAGCAGTGTGCCGTTCTTGGTTTTGCGATCGAAGGCATAGTAGTAGATCGGCCCGTCGTCGGTCGAAAACGACACCAGCCAGGTTTGATCGCCCTGGTCGCGGTTGATGACCTCGAAATCGCCGTCGCGGATTTTGGCGATAGCGGCGAAGTCGGCCTCGATGGCGGGATCCAGCACTTTCCAATGGACGCGCTCCGTGTTGAAGCTGACCGCCTGGATGGTGTGCTTAACCGGGTGGGCGAAAACGTCGGCGACGTCGGCCTGGTCGTCGGAGGCCAGCACCTTTTCTTTGCCGGTGGCCAAGTCGAGTTCGCGGAGTTGGCCGGTGTTGTTACCCTTGCTACTAAGCACGTACAACCCCCGCCCGTCGGGCGTGAAACCCAGCGGATCGCTGGTGAGCGAGTCCTCGATGCCCCAAGACACCACGGTTCTCCAGGCCGAGTCTGGATTGTCGCGGGCCATCAAGAGGGAGCCGCCTTGGGCGTCCGATTTCACCGCGGCCCGAACTTTGAAGTCGTGGTCGGGCACCCAACCCGTGAAGCCCTCGGTGTTCTCGGCCTCGAGCGTTCGGGTTCCGTCGGCAAGCTTGACCCGGTAGACATCGTGCAACTCCGGATTGCGGTTGTTAATCCCCACCAGGATTTCGCTGGGGAACTTGGGGTCCACCGCCAGGACTTCGGCCCGCACCCCCTCCAGCGGCGTCAGGTCGCGTTCTTCGTTGGTCTTGAGGTCGACGGCATAGACGTGCCAATTCTCGTCGCCGCCCTTGTCCTGGGTGTAGAGGATTTGGGCGTTGTTGTAGGCCCAGAAAAAGAACCGGATGCCGCGTTTGCGGTCCTGGGTTACGACCCGGTCGTCGTTCTTGCCGAGCGTGCGCACCCACACGTTGAGTACGCCTTCGTCGGGGGCGATATAAGCCAGGCGTGTCCCGTCCGGTGAGACCTGCGGGTTGGCCTTGTCCGGATTGCCGAACAGGACCGCCCGGGGAATCAGCGGCGGCAGTTCCGCCCGCACCCCGACGCTCGGCCAGAAGCCCGCAGAAAGCGCCGCGCACAAAACCACGATCTTTTTCATCTCAGTTCTCCTCATGATTGGCACACCGGCCGGGTTCCACTTTTCTTTTTGCCGACTGGCACGTCGACGCGGCCCAGCCCGAGGTACCGCCACTAGTCGGCTGCGTATCGAAAACCCCGGCAGCCCCATGATAGCAGCCCTGGACGCACGTCGTGAGGTCCGCAGTCGTGTAATCTTGTCACCGTGGTACTTCACCGGACTCGTGCTAAGATGGATCGCACGCGGCAAGAGGTTGCGGGAAATGTTGTTCCCCGAGAAGGCCCATTCAACACGTTCATCGCCAACAGCGGTCGATCTCACCCCGGCCATGCGCCAGTACGCCGAGCAGAAACACCAGGTCGGCGACGCGATCCTCCTTTTTCGCATGGGCGACTTTTACGAGACCTTCTACGAAGACGCCAAGCTGGCCGCGCGCGTGCTGGGCATCGCGCTCACCTCGCGCAGCAAAGGCGACAACCCGGTCCCGCTCGCCGGCATTCCTTATCACGCACTGGACGCCTATCTCTCCAAGCTGGTCAAGGCCGGATACAAGGTGGCTATCTCGGAGCAGGTCGAGGACCCCAAGACGGCCAAGGGCGTGGTCAAGCGGGCCATCGTGCGGGTGGTGACCGCCGGCACGCTCACCGACGAAGCCCTGCTCGACGAGCGGGCGGACAACGTGCTGGCGGCGGTGTGCGTGCAGGGCCGCGACGTGGGCCTCGCCGAGATCGAACTGGCTTCGGGCCGATTCCGGGCCTTCGAGGTCCTGCGCGAAGGGGCGGTGGATGAGTTGGTCCGGCTGGGGCCGGCGGAGATTCTGCTGGCCGGTGAGTCCTTCGGTCCCCCGGCGAGCGACGACCCGGCGGCCCGGATCGCCGAGGAGGTACGCACGCTGTGCGGTGCGAGCCTCTCGCGCCGGCCCGAACACAGCTTCGCGCCGTTCAACGCCGAGCAGACCCTGTTGGCACACTTTCAGGTCGGTACCCTGGCGGGGTTTGGCTTTGAGGGGATGGACGCTTCGCTGTGCGCCGCCGGCGCCATCCTCGCCTACATGCAGGAAACCCAGAAGACCTCCCTCCACCACGTCCAGAAGCTGGAGCGGCGTTTCACTGGGCGCTACGTAGGGCTGGACCGCAACACCTGGCGGTCACTGGAGATCGAGCGCACCTTGCGCGGCGGTGAACGGAGGGGTAGCCTGCTCTTCGCAATGGACCGCACGGTCCACGCCATCGGCGCCCGCACGCTGCGGGAATGGATCAGCGTGCCGCTGGTGAGCGCGGACGAGATCGTGTCGCGCCAGCGGGCCATCCAGGAGCTGGTCGAGCAGACCGTGATGCGCCGCCAGGTGCGGCGTACCCTGCGGGAGTTGGCCGACGCGGAGCGTATCGCCGCGCGCGTGGCCCTCGCCCGTGCCAGTCCCCGCGACCTGGCGGCCCTGTCCCGCACCTTGCAGCGCCTGCCCGAACTGCGGGCCGCCCTGACCGAGGCCGCTACGCCGCTGCTGCACGATCTCAGTCAGGCATTGGACGGCACCACGGAGTTGGCGGATCTGGTGCGCCAAGCGATCCACGAAGATGCTCCGCTCACCGTCCGCGAGGGCGGCATCATTGCCCCGGGATTCGACGCGGAGCTGGATCGGCTTCGCGGCATCCGCAGTCACGGGCAGAGTTGGCTGGCGAAGTACCAGGAGGAGCAGAGCGCCCGCACCGGCATTCCGTCGCTCAAGGTGGGGTTCAACCGCGTCTTCGGCTACTACATCGAGATATCCAACACGCATCGCGATCGCGTGCCGACCGACTACGTCCGCCGGCAGACCGTTAAGAATGCCGAACGCTACATCACCGACGCCCTCAAACAGTTCGAGACGGAAGTGCTTACCGCGGAAGAACGGGCCAACGAATTGGAATATCGCCTGTTCGAGGACGTGCGGGCGCGCGTGGCCGAAGAGATGGCCCTTTTGCAGCGGGTCTCGGGCGCGCTCGGTCGCGTGGACGCCCTAGCCGGCCTCGCCGAGTTGGCCGTCGAACGACGCTACGTCCGGCCGGAGCTCGTCGCGGAGCCGACGCTGCACATCGTGGACGGGCGGCACCCGGTGTTGGACCAGACGCTCGGCGACGACTTCGTCCCCAACGATACCCAAATGCTGCCCGGCGGCGATCGCGTGCTCATCATCACCGGCCCCAACATGGCCGGCAAGAGCACCTACATCCGCCAAGTCGCCCTGCTGGTGCTGATGGCCCAGACCGGCTCGTTTGTTCCCGCCCGATCCATGCGCTTCTCGCCGGCCGACCGCATTTTTGCCCGCGTGGGGGCCAGTGACGAGATCACCCGCGGGCAATCGACCTTCATGGTGGAGATGAGCGAAGCGGCCAACATCCTCAACAATGCCACGGAGCGCTCCCTGGTCGTGCTGGACGAGATCGGCCGCGGGACGAGCACGTTTGACGGGCTGTCGTTGGCCTGGGCCATCACCGAGCATGTTGCCAATCGCCTCCGTTGCCGGACCCTGGTGGCTACCCATTATCACGAGATGCTTGAGCTGGAGGAGTTGCTCGAAGGCGTCCGTAACTACAATGTAGCGGTCCGCGAATGGCGGGGTCCCGACGGCAAGGAGGACACCCTGGTCTTCCTGCACAAAATCGTGTCGGGCGGCGCCGACCAGAGCTACGGCGTCCACGTAGCCCGGCTCGCGGGCGTCCCCAAACCGGTGGTCGAGCGCAGCAAGGTCATCCTCGATGAACTCCAGAGGGGCTTTTCCCGCGAATCTCATACCACATGCATCGCCGGTGCCCGCACCAAGAACGAGGAACAACTCCTGCTTTTTGAGGATCCCGCCGAGAAGGTGGCTCGGTGCCTGGCCCAGATCGACCCCGACCAGACCACGCCGCTGGAAGCCCTGAAGCTGCTCAAGCAACTCCGCGACGAACTGGTGTAGGGTGCGCGCCCGCGCACCTCAGAAGCACCACATAAGCATGGCCCGCGAGCGCGGACCCTACGAAGGGTTCGCCCGCTCCCGCCGGCCCTGGGCGCAACGAACCAGGGCGGCCCGCTGGTCGGACCGCCCTGAAGGCCCGTCACGCAAGTTATGCTTGTTCGGTCGGCGTTAAGCCTGGCCCGAACCTCAGCCCGCTTGACGCGGGAACTTGAAGTTCCGGCCGTTATAGGTCGGAGTGGTCGCCACGAGGAACGACCCGCTCTTGGACTTGCAGACGGCCTTGATCGGCGTCTTGCCGAATTTGTTCCACAGCACGTTTTTGGCCAAGTTCGCCGTCGTGCATTTGCGGTCCAAGTCCGACCAACGGTTGATCTGGGTGGCGCTCACCCGATGGATGATGGCCCCCCTGCTGACCCAATTGGCGAACGTGTTCAGCGTCGCGGGGGTCGGGCAACCTTTGCCCGGCGTCCCCTGCGCTTCGTTGTACAGGGTACGGTAGGCATCAATCTTGTGCTGGAAATTCTCGCGGAGGACCGTGTAGTTGCCACGGTTCCAGCAGGCGGGGGTGGTCATCTTCCGCGTGGACGTGTCCCGCGTTTTGTTCCACGCGTCGCTTCTGTTTCTGTGGTATTGTGTGTAACCACGTCGTTTGTTTGTCGCTGCCATAGGCAATCTCCCTTGATCACTAGCTCTGCGTGACGAGCCCGGTTTATCGGCGAATGTTTCCACATCGGAAGGAGTGTCGCGCCACTTGAGAACTTAAGTCCTCCGTCAGCAGAAAATCTGTGACGGCGCCGATAATATCTCCTCCGAGGCCCGGCGGGCGATCCAGGGCGGCGCCCCAGAACAGCGCGCTGGACAGACTCGCTGCGATGCCGCTGATTAAACGTAGCGCGGAACGAATCGATGTTTCGAGGGTGATGTCCTTTGCCATGATGGACCGCATACCCGTGTCAACGAGATGGCCGCACTGTTCAGAATTGAGATCGGCGAGTCCGTGTCCTGCGAGACCCTCCGAACCCAGGCCGTGGTGCAACTGACCAACATCTCCATTTCCGCCGAGATGGACCGGGCCGAGGCTGACAGCCGCACCGAACGGGCCGACGAGTGCCCTTACGACGCCGAACGCGACGGACCCCAGCGACACAACCCCCTCCCTCCCGAAGAAACCTCCTGCCCTTTCTCTGGGCTACGGGAAGGCGTTTACAAGTACCACTGAAAAAAAACAAGCTCAGGAGCGCGCAACGGGTTACTCAGCATTTGCGGCGGGGCCTTGTCCTTCAGCCGCTTCATAGATTCTGTTAAACAGACCCACGATATTTGCCGCGCAGTCTGCTACAATGGGCTGCGCAGTTTGCGCGCCTCACCTGACGGTCAGGGAGGAGGCGCGGGGAGATTCATGGCGAGGGCTCCTGGTAGGCCCGTGTTCGAGGACTTGAAGCATGGCATTACCATCGGCGAAGAAAAACGAAGGCGCTGCGAATCATTCGGCACCACACCAGGGTGTACAGGGACGGATCGGGGACAGAGCGGGGCGGGCGTGCCTTGTCGCGGTCTTACTGCTCACCGGATTGGCCGCCACGGCGCAAGCGCAGCTTTCGAGCCAAGACATCGCCGCGCTGCGCGAACGGGGTCAGGCCGAGGGATGGACCTTCACGGTCGGCGAAAACGAAGCTACCCGCCGCCCACTGCACGAGTTGTGCGGTTTGGTGGAGCCTCCGGATTGGCAGCTTGAGGCGCCTTTTGACCCTTGCGCGCCGACGCGGACCTTGCCGGCCGCATTCGATTGGCGCGCCTTGAACGGTTGTACGCCCATCCGCAATCAGGCTGGTTGTGGGAGTTGCTGGGCGTTCAGCGCCATCGGAGCAATGGAAAGTGCCATTCTCATCCACGATGGCGTGAGCCGGGACCTGGCCGAACAGTGGTTGGTCAGTTGCACGGGAGCCGGCAGTTGCTCCGGCGGTTGGCACGATAGCGCCTGCCGGTACCTGAGCTGTAACGACAATCATGACCCATGCGGGGACGGGGGCGCCGTGCTGGAGCCTGATTTCCCCTATGTAGCCTGGGATGCCCCCTGCAACTGTCCTTACTGGCACCCGTACTGTCTGCATTCCTGGGCCCACGTCGGGTCCGACACACCGTCCGTGAGCCAGATCAAACAGGCCATCCTGGAGCACGGTCCGGTGTCGGCGTGCGTCTACGTCAACAGCGCCTTCCATGGCTATACCGGGGGTGTGTTCAATGCCTGCGAGGTTGCCTCGGTCAACCATGCCATTGTGCTGGTCGGGTGGGACGACAACCAGGGTGCGAACGGAGTATGGATTCTGCGCAACTCATGGGGCACGGGCTGGGGTGAAGGCGGCTACATGCGCATCCAGTACGGTTGCTCGATGGTCGGTTACGCGGCCCTTTACGTGCGTTACAGCGGAAACGACTGCAACAGCAACGGTATCCCCGACGCCTATGATATCGATGCGGGAACCAGCCAAGACTGCAACAACGATAGCATTCCGGACGAGTGTGAACTGGTCGGGAACGATTGCAATCACAATAGTATCCCTGACGATTGCGAGACTGATTGCCAGGCCAACGGTATCCCCGATGACTGCGACATCATTGCCGGCACCAGTCGCGACTGTACGGGTAACGGCATCCCTGACGAGTGCGAGGCCGACTGCAACCAAAATGGCGTACGCGACGATTGCGACATCTCGGCCGGTAGCAGCGCGGACTGCAACGACAACGCCATCCCCGACGAGTGCGATATTGCTGCCTTTACCAGCCCGGACTGCAACAGCAATGCAATGCCAGATGAGTGCGACGTCGCCGCCGCCGTCAGCGCGGACTGCAACAGCAATGGTATTCCCGACGAATGCGACGTCGAAATCTGTTACCCATTGTGGGACGGCTTTCAGCCCAACCCGCCCTTCAGCTACGGCAGACGAATGGGCCAGATCGACTACAACGGCGACGGCCTCTTCTGGACCAATCCCATCGGCACGGCGGTCATCTCGCCGGTTGGTTGCCAGACCCAGGACTTCTTCGACAACGCCGTCAAGGTCACCGTACCCAGTAGCGGCGATCCGGAACTCGGCTACGTGACCAGCGAGTATTTCCGCACCAATGCCGGCCTGCTGCCCGGCACGGCCTCACGCTATACCCTGCGCTTCCAGTCTTCGCTCGAACAGCATCTCAATCCCGAGACCGATTGGCAGTTCTGGATCCATGATGCGGATTACAACAAGAAAGTGATTCTCCTCCACTTCGCCTCCACCGTATCGAATCTGGTCGGGGCGGCCAACCGCGGCTATGTGCTGGTCAAGAATCCCGCGGGCAGTCCGACCTACCTCAACACGGGGGTGCGGCCCACCTTGTACACCTGCTACGACTTCGAGGTGACGCTCGACAACGCCGCCGGTCTGGTGCAGTTGTACATCGACGGCCAGCCCCGGCTGGATCCGCCGGTGGCGGTCCTGGAAAGCGGCGCGCGACGGATGGACTACTTTGGGTTGCAAGCGATAGCGAACGGGGCGGTCAACGGGGCGAGCACGGTGTTCTCGTTGGACGCCTTCGAGTTGTGCGTAAGGGGAGGTGCGGCCGTCCCGGCGCAGGTCTACGACTGCAACGCGAACGGGACGCTGGACGAATGCGACGTCGTCGCGGGAACCAGCCGGGATTGCGATAGTGACGGGGTCCCCGACGAGTGCCAGGTCTTCGGCGATTTTGACCGGGACGGCGCGGTGGACCTGACCGACTACGCAGCGTTCTCCGGCTGTATCACCGGGCCGGACGGCCAGCGTACGCCCGAGTGTGTACTCGGCGACTTCGATTGCGATGAAGACGTGGATTTGGATGATTTCATCCGTTTCCAGGCCGTCTTAGGCGGTTGATGAGCAAGCGATGGCACGACTACAATCCGCGGCATGAGCCGCCGGCGCAGTAAATCCTCCGTCCAGCGCTATCACGATCGGGTCGCCTCGCGGTATGACGCGGCGTATCAGGACGCCTATTGGCAATGGCACGACGCGTTGACCTGGGGTCACCTCAAACCCCACCTGCCGCGCGAAACCCGCGCGACCGTCTTGGACCTCGGCTGCGGGACGGGCAAGTGGGCTGCCCGACTCTTGCAGGCCGGCTATGCGGTCACGTGCGTGGACATCTCGGGGGCCATGCTGGCGCAGGTCCGGCGAAAGCTCGAAGCGTTGCCCGGCGCCGAGCGCGCAGCTTTTCTTCAGGCCGACTTGAGCGATTTGTCCGTGTTGCCGGCCGAGCACTTTCGCCTGGCCCTGGCGTTGGGCGATCCGATCGGCTGCACCCCCGTGCCCGCGCGGACGCTCAAGGAGATTCGCAAGCGTCTGGTTCCCGGCGGGCTGCTGGTGGCCACGTTTGACAACCGCCTCTCAGGAATTGACTACTACCTCGAGCAGGGCGACCCCGCGGCGCTGGAAGCTTTTCTGCTGACCGGCAAGACCCGTTGGCTTACGCGCGACCGCGACGAGCAGTTCGAGATCCAGACCTATACACCGGCGCAGCTTCGTAAGCTCTTGGCCTCCGTTGGTTTTGAAGTCGTGGACTTGATCGGCAAGACGGTGCTGCCCCTGCGGCACCACCGCACGTTGCTCGATGCGCCCGAGCAGCGGCGGCACTGGGCCAAGATCGAAAGATCACTGTGGCGGGATGAAGCGGCCATCGGCCGAGCGTCACACTTACAGATTGTCGCCCGCGTGCCCGCGACGAGCTCACAGGTGCCACCCGCGAGCACCGTCCGACGCATAGCAGACCTCGATCCGGGAGGCGCCGGCCACCGCACTCATGCCCTTCAAGAAGGCGTCGACGGCGTCGGGCGCGACCAAGGTGACGGTGCAGCCGCCCCAGCCGGCCCCACATAACCGAGTCCCCAGACAACCCGGCTGATGGGCCGCCGCCGTACAGAGGCGGTCCAGCGCTACGCAACTGTTTTCAAAGAGCGCGCGGGAGCTTTCGTGCGATTGGGCGAGCAGCGGTCCCAGGCGGTGCGCCATCCCACGGCGGAGCAGGTCGCGGGCGGCCAAGACGCGCTCGTGCTCTTCGATGACGTGGCGCGCCCGCGAGAGCAACACCTCGGGCAGTAGGGCGGGCTCTGCCCGCCGCTTGGCGTTCCCATAGGATAGGCCTTCCAGTTGGTTATTCCGACCGGCTGGAAAGCCGGTCCCACAGGCAGGATGGCTTCCACTTGTCACGGTTGCCAACTCAGCCGAAGAGATCTCGCACAGACGCCGGACCGGTCGACCCAACAGACGGCCCAGCAGCATAGCGGCTTGTTCGCACTCGGCGCGCCGCAGATTGTAGGGCGCGTCCTGCCCCAACGCCCGCGACACGCCGGAGTTGCAGATGATGATGGCCGGCACCGAACGCCCCAGGATGAGCGTCTCATGGGCATCGGTGCCGCAATGCAGAAAGATCACGCGATCCTCCCGACCATGGAGCACGGAAAACTGGTCGAGCAGGCCGCATCGTACCCCGGTGAACTGGTTCTCCCCGCGCTGAAGCAGCTTGGCCAACTCGAGGGTGTCGAGAGAGTGTGGGTGGAATCGCAGGATCAGCATGGCAACGGCGGTCTCGAGCGCGGCGGAACTGCCTAAACCGGCGCCGAGAGGAACGTCGCCGGTGACCACCACTTCCATCCCGCCGACGGCTACGCCCGCTTGCCGTAGGACGGCGAAC
>JAZDKM010000051.1:0-2559 GCA_043803085.1 Planctomycetota bacterium | reverse complement strand
ATCCCGCGCGCACTTTCAGCGTTGACCAAACACTCGCAGTTCCGCGTTCAGAGGTCCGGGCCCAAGTTCGGAGGCTCAGGCAGCAGAGAATAACTGAGTGCCCCGGGGAGGTCGTCCACCCCGGGGCTCCTACATACTCGTACGTGCGGTGCTAAGCCCAACAGTGCTCACTTTGGGTTGCACTGTCGCCGCGACAACGCTATTCCTTGACCTTCACCTCTTCCGGTTTCAGATGGATGCTCTGTTTCTCGAGGTTGGGGAGGTATTTCGCCGGCTCTTTGAGCAGCTTCTCGCCGCACTCCTTCGAGCAACAGTAAATCTTCCGGCCGTTCGCAAGTTCCACGAAGGTCAGGGGATTGATCTCCTTCTCGGTGACCGGGCACTTGGTCTGGTAGGTATAGCTGCCGGCCAGCGCCCCCGCGTATTTGGCCGGCTCCGCCTCGTACTTGGACTTGCAGTTGGGACAGCAGAAGAAAACCTTCTTCCCATCCTTCTCGGTGAACATCTTGGAATCCACGGGCTTGCCCGTCAGCGGGCAGGCCACCTGCACCTTGGGGAGACTGGCCATCGCCTTCCGCTGGGCGGTCACTTTCTCCGCGTACTTGTCCGGCTTCTCCTGGTATTTCTTGATGCAATCGGGACAGCAGAAGAACACCGGGCCGTCGTCCGTGGCCACGCTCACGGAAACGTCGACCGGCTCGTCCATTACCGGACACTTGGCCCCACTTTCCATACCCGGCTTTTCAGCCGGTCCCTTCTCCGCTCGGGCGGCGGTCAAGCCGATGCCCACGCCCAATATCACAACCACCGCGACTACGGTCATCCAACGGTTCATGCGCAAACTCCTGAAACATCCCCGGCTTGCCAGGGAAAGAAACTCCGCAGCCCGGCCTGGTCCACCTTGGACCCATTCCCTCATGCCGTGCTGAGAATGACAGTTTAGATGCCCGGCCCGGCCCCTTCCTTCCGCATTCCGCGGAAGGGCCTTCGGGCAACGAGGGGATTATTGCCGTGTGGTTACTCGTCGTCCAGGAAACCGCAGGAATGGGCGTCGGCGGCGCGGGCTTGCCCAGGGCAGCTTCGCACGGGCACGCCGCAGAACCCTGCTGCCACCAGTCCCCACAGAATTGCGGGTTACACAAGGGTTACACCATCTGACAAGTCGCAGATGTTTCTTCCCTCCGGCGTCCCGCTGGTCAGAGGTTTATTCTCGTGCGAACATGAATGCCATGACCTCTTTGTCCCGCGTGAACGAGTTCTTCGGACTGCGGCGGAGCATCGTCGGCCTGCTGGGCATGGTGATTCTCGTGGTGCTCGGCGAGAAAATGGCCGATCGGTTCCTGCCGATCTATCTGCTCGCGCTGGGCGGCGGGGCCATCGTCGTCGGCCTGTTCAACGGCCTCAAGAACCTGCTGGGCGCCCTCTATTCGCTGCCCGGCGGCTATCTCGCCGACCGGCTGGGCACCAAGCGGGCCCTGCTCGTTTTCAACCTGATGGCCATGACCGGCTACTTGATCGTGATCGCCGTGCCCGCCTGGCAGGCCGTCATTGTGGGGGCGTTCTTTTTTCTCTCGTGGAGCGCCGTGTCGCTGCCGGCAACGATGAGCTTGGTGGCCAAGGCTCTACCCCAGAACAAGCGGACGATGGGCGTCTCGATGCTCGCGCTGGTGCGGCGCCTCCCCATGGCGGCCGGACCGGTGCTCGGCGGCCTGTTCATCGACGCCTGGGGCGCGCGGACGGGCGTGCGCCTGGCCTTTTTGGTGGCGCTGGCGATGGCCGGCGTCGCCATTGTCCTGCAGCAGGCCCTGATTAAAGACGATCGTCCTGCGGTGGAGGCCGCCGCGAAAACCTCCGCTCGGTTCGGGCACCCTTTGCGGCTCCTGCGGGAGATGAATGCCTCGCTCCGAAACCTGCTCTTCTCCGACATCCTCATCCGTTTTTGCGAGCAGATCCCCGACGCTTTCGTGGTGATCTGGTGCACTCAACAGATCGCCGCTCCGGTGCGCGCCTTTGAGTTCGGTGTTTTGACCGCCATTGAGATGAGCGCGGCAGCGCTGGTTTACATTCCCGTCGCGTATTTTGCCGACCGGGGCGCCAAGAAGCCCTTTGTGCTCATGACCTTCGTCTTCTTCACGCTCTTTCCGTTGGTCCTGTGGTATTGTCAATCGTTCTGGCCGTTGGTGGGAGCGTTCGTGCTGCGTGGTCTGAAGGACTTCGGCGACGCCACGCGCAAGGCGCTGATTCTGGACTTGGCGCCGGAGGACCAAAGGGCCATGACCTTCGGCTTGTATTATCTGATCCGGGACTCGATCGTGTCATTGGCCGCCTTCGGCGGGGCCTTCCTCTGGCTGGTCAGCCCGGCGACCAATTTTCTCACCGCATTTGCGTTCGGCTTGGTCGGCACGGTCTGGTTTGCCCTCCGCGGCCGCGACGTCTTGGCCGGCCGACAGTAGGGGGGGGTTAGCCCGCCGCAATGAAGTGTCGGGCGGAGCCCCCCCAAAGGGGTGGGATGGCGAAGCCCGCCCCCGGCGGGCGCCCGCAAGTGGGGGGTTACGCAGC
>JAZDKM010000050.1:0-6202 GCA_043803085.1 Planctomycetota bacterium | reverse complement strand
AGTCGGTCCGGCTCCTCCGGGGCCACGAGCGAACGAGGCGCCGCAGGGAAAACCGCAGGCCCGGGGAGCACGGGTTCGCCGGGGCCAGGCGGAGCGCCCGGCACGTCGCCGCCAGCGGGTCAGGGAGGTGGCGGCCCTGCGGGCGGCGAGGGGAATTTGCCGAGCGCAACACCTGGTGTCGGGAGTAGCGCGGGTTCCGCTGTTGACGGCGTACCGTCCGAATCACCTTGGGGAGTGTCGCAGAATGACCAGGAGGGAGCCAGCGAAGGCGGTTTGTTTGCGGGCACGGAACCGGCACCGTTAAACGAAGGTCCACCTCCGGAGTTGCGAGGGCCGGACGTACTAATTCCGATACCGCCCGTGGAGTCGCCAGAGAGCGACGACGCGCCATTCGAGATGCCGGTGGACGGCCGAGTCATTCAGCCAGCATTCACCAACCCGCAAACAGCGGCCGGCCAACAGACGCTCGACTTGTGCCGCAAGTACATTGAGGGGACTCCTGACGACCTCTACGTCGAGCAGATCCCCCCGGCCCGGCGCGAGTTGGTGCGGCGATACTTCGATGCCTTGCGGCAGGCGGTAAAGGCGTCGGGTCATCCGACGACGCGCCCGGCCGCGTCCGCCACGACGCAACCCTGAGGAGGCCCGCGTGAGTATGACGCCTGTCGATTCAACGGTATCCGCAGCGGTCAACGAGGCGGAGATTCTGCGGCACCTCTCTGAGTTCCGAACGGCGTTGCGGGCCATCCGGGAGGAACTGCAGCGCGTCATCGTCGGTCAGGAGACGGTCCTGGACGGCGTGCTGGCGGCGTTGTTTCTGAACGGGCACGTACTGCTGGAAGGCGTGCCCGGTCTGGGTAAGACCCTGCTCGTCCGCACACTGGGCGTAGCGCTAGGGCTCAAATTCAACCGCATCCAGTTTACGCCCGACCTGATGCCCGCGGACATCATCGGCACGCGCCTGGTGCAGCAGAATGCCGAGGGACGGATGGAGTTTGAGTTCGTGCCCGGTCCCGTGTTCACCCATCTGTTGCTGGGCGACGAAATCAATCGCGCTACGCCCAAAACGCAAAGCGCGCTGCTGGAGGCCATGCAGGAACGCCAAGTGACCGTCGCCGGGGTGTCGATGCCCCTGCCGCGTCCCTTCTTGGTCATGGCCACCCAGAACCCGCTGGAGATGGAGGGGACCTATCCGCTTCCGGAAGCACAGTTGGATCGGTTTCTCTTCAAGATCAATGTGCCGTTCCCCGACCAGCTCGAACTCGTAGAGATCGGGAGGCGGACGACGGCGCGGCAGGAACCCTGTGCGCGCCAGGCCATCGCCGAGCCGCAGCAAGGCCTCCCGCAGTGGAATGCCCTCATCCGCCAGATTCCGGTCTCCAAGCTGATCCTGGATTTCGCGGCCCGCATGATCCTGGCCACCCATCGCGACCACGGGTCGGAGATTGCGGACAAGTACATCCGGTACGGCGCCAGCCCGCGCGGTCTGCAGGCGCTCATCCTGGCGGGCAAGTACAACGCGGCCGTCGAAGGTCGGGCCACCGTGAGCCGAACCGACATCGCGCGCTGGGCCGTACCCTGCCTGCAACACCGCATCATTCTCAACTTTGACGCGCAGAGCCAGGACGTCAGCGTCGAGGGGGTCATCGAACAGACCTTGCGTCGGCTGGATTGAACATGCCCGCGTTTGAGTTTCATCCCGCCGACCTGCAGCGTCTTCGCCGGCTGACGTTCTCCGCGCGACTGACCACGACGGCCGGTACGGTCGGTCCGCATCGCGTGCGGCACGGCGGCGAAGGGATGGAATTCTTCGACTATCGGCCCTATGCGACGGGGGATGACTTTCGCCGGATTGACTGGGCGCTATTCGGGCGGCTACGCGAGTTGGTTGTCCGCGTCACCCAGGCCGAGGAGTGTCTTTACGTAAGCCTCCTCGTGGACATCAGCCGCTCCATGGACTTCGGGAGCCCATGCCGCAAGGTCGAGTTGGCGTGTCAATTGGCCAGCGCATTGAGCTACGTGGCGTTGGTTCATGGCGACCGGACGCAACTGGCCACTTTCGCCGCCGAACTCGGCCCGATACGGGGTCCGTTCCAGGGGATTGCGCAGCTTGGGTGTGTTGTTGACTATCTGCGTGAGGTCACAGTCGGTGGCACGACGAGTATGGAGGCGGCCGCAACGGAGTTCTGCCGGCGGCGGGCGCATCGGGGACTGACGATTCTCATCAGTGACTTCCTCGGCGATCCCGGTTATGAAGCAGCCCTCAATACGCTGATGCGCGCGCGTGAGAGAGTGCTCGTGATCCAGGTGCTTGACGATCTGGACTGGGGGATTGGTCTCGACGGACACTTCCAGTTACGCGACAGCGAAACGGGGCGTGCAATTGACGTTCTGGTTGATCCGGCCGTCCGTCGTCGCATGCGGCGCCGCGTGGAAGCGTTCACTGAACGCATCGTAGCGTTCTGCCGGCAGCGACAGCAGCAATATCTGCTGGCCCGGACCCAGGACCGCTACCTGGAGCTCGTGGCCCAGGCTCTGCGCGAGAGAGTGGTGCTGCGGTGAACTGGGTTGCCCCGGGTGCATTCTGGTTGCTGGCGCTCGCGCTACCGATCACCGCCCTGTTCTTCTATCGTCGGCGGTCCCTTCTTCGGGAAGTGCCCTCGATTCGGTTCTGGGAGCAGTCGGCTCGGCCGGCCGCGGTGAGGTTCTTCGGCAGGTACTTCTCGAATGTCCCCATGCTGCTCGTGGCCCTGCTGTTGCTGACTCTGTTGGTCACGGCCCTGGCCGGACCGACCTTGCCGCGCCAGGTCCGCGCCGAACTCATCGTAGTGCTCGATACTGCGGCCTCCATGCAGACGATTGAGGACGGTGGTACGACGCGTATGGAGCTGGCGCGCCGTGAGGCTTTGAACCGTGTCGGCGCCACCTCGGACGGGACCCTCTTCTCACTCATTACTGCCGGCCTCGCTCCCCACGCGCTCTTGGCACATGGTGCAGACCGTGCCCGGATGAGCGCCGCACTCCAGTCCGTGCCGGCCACGGATGCCGACAGCGATCTGGCGGCGGCTATTGAACTGGCCGCCTCGCTGTGTACCGTGGGCCGGCGAAGCGAAATCCACGTCCTGTCCGACCTTGCCGGTCAAGAACTCCCGCCACTCACGACTCTGCCGTCCGGCGTGGTCATCCATCCGATTGGGCAAGCGCATCCCAATGCCGGGATCGTCGGACTGAGCAACCCGCAAGGTACCACCACGTTAGAAGTCACCATCGCGTCGAGCAACATGCCCGGGGCGAGCGTGACGGCGACGTTGAGCACGGTCGACGAGAACGGGCAAGCGGTCCGCGCGATCGCAACGGAATCCACGACTATCACAAAGGAGCGGACTACCCTCATGCTGCCCTGTGGACTCGCGCCGGGTGTGCCGTTCCGTGTTGACCTTGCTCCAGCCGATGCTTTGCTACTGGACAACGTGGCCTGGGGCGTCTGGCCCGAGGATCCGACGGTCCGCGTGCAACTGGTCACAGAGGGGAACGTATTCCTCAAGGCCGCCCTGGCCTCCATGCCGTCGGCCGTAGTGCAGGTCGTCTTGCCGCAACGCTGGAAGCCGGACGAGACGGCCGACATCACGATCTTCGACCGGATCAGCCCTCCGCACCAGTCGGCGGCGCCGGGCCGGTACCTTTGCTTCGGCTGTGCCGATCCGTTCGGCTGGGTATTCGCGAGTCCCCAGGCCGTGCGTACCGATTCGGTGGTCACGTACTGGTCCGCGGACCACCGTGCACTGGAAGACGTGGAATTGGAAAGCTGGCAAATCCGGCAGACCGCCGGACTGCTTGCTCCACCCAACGCGCGGATGATTGCCGCCGCGGATGATGTTCCGGTACTGTTCGAGTATCGTCCCGCAGCGGTTGTCGGCCCGAACAGTTCGCCGCTCGACGCGCTCGCGGTGTACTTCAACTTTACGATAGGCGACAGCAACCTCGCGTTCCGGCCGACCTTCCCGATCCTCCTTTGGAATGCGCTCGACTACCTTCTCCAGCGAAACGAAGCGCCCGGCACCGTGGCCCGGAAGACAGGGGCCCCACTGTCCCGGTCCCGGCATACCTTGGAGGAGCCAACCATCACCGACCCCCTCCGCCGCGAGCGGCCTATGGCGGCCCAGGGCGATCGGTGGACCTGGACCGACACCGGACGGCAGGGCTTGTACCGTCTGCGTTCCAAAGGGCGTCACGACGAGTGGGTCGCCTTCAATTGGATGTCATTGCGGTTGACACCGTCCGTGCCCGCGCAGGCTTCTGATGCGTCCCAGGTTGTTCCCCCACCCGGAGGGCCGACCCACACAAAATGGTGGGCGTTGGCTACGCGCTCGGGGCAACCGTGGCGACTGCTGCTTGTGACCCTCGTCGCGGGCCTGCTCATCGAGTGGCTCCTGTTCAACCGCAGGGTACTGAAGATGTGATGAACTCGCACGGCGATGGACATGCACTGGCAACATCCCGAATGGCTCTGGGCCCTGTGGGCGCTTCCGATCATCGGGCTCCTAACCTGGCGCAGCCGTTCCCTGCCGGTCAAGCGATCAAAAACGGTGTGCGCAGCGATCCGCGGCGTTGTCTGGACACTTCTACTTGTGGCGCTCGCCCAACCCTACGCAACGCGTCGGACAACGGACGCCGGCTCCGCGGCGGTGATCTTTCTGCTGGATCGAAGCGAGAGCATCGGTCTGTCTGACGATGCGGTCAATGTGCGCGTCGCGGACTACCGACAGGCGCTGCCTGCGCAGGTGAAGACGTGCGCGCTGGACTTCGCGGGGGTGACGTGGCCGACCGGCACACCAGGACCACACCCGTGCGACGAGACCAACATCGAGCAGGCGTTGCGGACCGCCGGTACGGAGTTCCCCGACGCTCCCAACCGCCAAGTGATCGTCTTCACGGACAGTCGGGCTACCACCGGCGATGCCGTGCGCGCGGCTGAGGAGTTGCGCGCCCAAGGGGCGGTCGTTCACGTCGTGCCCATGGGCCAGAACGTACGCCGTGGCCCGCGCATCACTGGCCTGACCCCGCCCGCGCTTGCCACCGTGGGACAGCCGGCACGCCTGACGGTGCGCCTGGCCAGCGATTGGTCGGCGAACGCGACCGTGCGCGTGCTCGATGCCCGCGGTATCGAGCAGGCCCGCAGGTCCATCGCCGTCGACGGCGACCGCGCCGTCGTTCTGCTGGTCAAACCGGAACAGCGCGGCGTGCAGGAATGGTCGGTCGTTCTGTCAGACGAATCTCGCCCCCCGGGAGAGGTGGTCACGATTGCCGCCCCCTTCTATGTGGAAGGCGCCCCGAAGGTCCTGCTTGCTGATCCCTTTCCGGGCGAGACCGGCTACTTGGGTGCGGCCGTGGCCCAACTCAAGCTGGAAGTCGACACGCTGCCCCTGGACCATTGGCCGCGAACCGCGAATGATTTCAGCCCGTACGACACGGCCATCATCAGTGACTGGCCCGCGCCGGATCTGGACCGGGCCCAACTCCAGGCTTTGACCGAGTTCGTGGAGCGTCGCGGGGGCGGGTTGCTGTTTATCGGCGGGGCGAACGTCAAGACACAGGCATGGCACGATTCGGGCGTCGAAAGACTCCTCCCGATTACCTTCGTTCCCCAAGTGGAATGTCCGGTCCCTCCGCCAGCAGCCGCCCACGTGTGTTTCGTCCTGGATCGGTCCGGGAGCATGGCCGGTTGGAAGCTCGACATGGTCAAGGCGGCCTTCGCCCGAAGCCTGGGGAAACTACCGCCCAACTCCACGATCTCGGTCATCGCGTTTGACGCTGACGCCCATCTTGTTGTCGACTGTCAGTCGCTCGCCGACCGCGATGAGATCATCGCACGCGTGAACACGATTGGGGCAAACGGTGGCACGATCATGGGGCCGGCTATCGATCGGGGGCTCGACCTGCTTCGCGCTACGAAGGGTCCACGGTACATGATCGTCCTGTCCGACGGCCAGACCGCCGACGAACGCAGCCCCATCTGGTCGGAATTGAGCGCTGAACTGGCGACGGAAAACGTCCGGGTGACGAGTATCGCGGTGGGGCAGGACGCCGATCGCCGCGTGTTGGCCTACTTGGCGCTGCAAACCGGCGGCGAATTTCACTTCAGCCCGGATGCTTCGTCCATCCCTGCTGTGTTTGTCGAACAAGCCCAGAAGATTACCGAGGA
>JAZDKM010000049.1:0-12541 GCA_043803085.1 Planctomycetota bacterium | reverse complement strand
ACGTCCACGAAGTGCTCGGAATCGATTCTGCCTGCGGTCTCGGCCTTGCTCTACGCCGCCGCAGGCTGACGATTGCCGCCCACCGTTGCACTCAGGCAAACTGCCGGCGGGTTACAAAAGGGCCAAACCCCAGCCCCAGGTCCAAAGGACCTGGGCCACCCGCCAGGCCAAAGCCACCGTAACGATCCCCCGGCGTCCCGCGGCAGAAGTTGTGGCACAGGCTTCCAGCCTGTGTTTCCGCGGGCGCTTGGATGCCCGTGCCACGCCGCTCTTGGCCACTCTTACCACGGGTTGCCGGCGTCCCTGCGGCAGCGCAACCGCGGACTCAGCCGGTACCAGCGCGTGCGATGGATTCTTCATGTTCAGCCCTTCTCTCGCTTCCAGAGAACAGATGGGATACGCCGCCACCTTGCCCCCAACCAACCGCCCTCGCGGACCGCATGGGGTCATCGTGACAAGGTTGTGTAATGATACCAAACCTTATATCGCATGTTCAAGGAGGCCTTCGGTAAACTGTGGGACCGGCTTCCCAACCGGTCAAGACAGGCTGGAAAGCCTGTCCCACAGATTCTAAGCCCCGGAGGGGGCGAAAGAATCTCCTTCTGCCGCCCTTCCGGGGCTCGAGACAGCAGGTGTCCGACCCCCCACGGCTGGCGGCCGTGGGCTACATCCTTATGCCCCTGCCGGGGCTGCCAACAGGACTTGCCAGACCCGCGACGTTCTCCCCCGAAGAGTGCACCTCGCAACTCCTCAGAGCCGCCATCAAACCCCCTCCCCAGTGCTCTGTCACGCCTAAACTTGCGGGTGTGCCACTGCTCTTGAGCAGTGCGTCGAGAAACCACTGCTCAAGAGCAGTGGCACACGGTAGCGGTCACGACCACCCGCAGGATTAGCGTTGACGGAGCACTAGGCGGGATCCACGGCCAGATCGGCCGCTTTCGCTTGAGTTGAGCAAGTCGCACGCGTAGGATGGCCGCTTGAGCCTTGGCAAGTCGGAAATCCCGGATAAGGAGAAGCGCGATGTTCTCGGTAAGGTGCGGAACGGACTGGCGCTGGGTCGCGGTCGGAGTGTTGGGCCTGTCGGCTGTGGGGCTGGCCGACGGCGGTTTGTTCGTCGTCACAGGCTCCGCCGCCGACCTGGCCCAAATACGTCAGGAGGCGGTCATGGCGCTCGAGGACGACGCCGTCGTATACGTGCTGCGGTCGCTCTACGAAGGGACCGCCAACGAACTCGCCTGGGTCATGCCCCTGCCGGAGACGCCGACGGACATCGTGGCCCTCGCGGACAGCCGGCTGTTCGAGGCCCTCGACTACGAGACGCGGCCCCGCTTCTCGGTGGGTTCCTTTCGGCCTTCCGGTTGCGGCTGTGCGGCGGCCGGAGGGGGCGGTGGAGGCGCGCTGACCCAGGTGGAAGCCAGCGGACAGGCCGGGCCTTACGATTGGGCGGCCCTCACCAGCAGCGGCGCCGATTCCCTGCTGACCTGGCTCAATGACCACGGCTATGACGTGCCGGCGTCGGCCGAGGACATCCTGGACGGGTACATCGATGCGGGCATGCACTTCCTGGCGGTCCAGGTGCGGGAGGAAGCCGGCCTGAGCACCGAGGACGTGCGCGAGATTCCCCCGCTCCAATTCCGAGTAGCGACGACGCGTCGCTTCTACCCGATGGCGATTTCGGCGGTTTCCGCAGCGGCCGACACCGAGGTCATTCTCTACGTGCTGGGAGAACATCGGGCCCAAGGCGCCAACATCCCCACGGGCGAGATTGACGAAGCAAGCTTGGTGGCTGACCCGACCAGCCCCAGTATGACCAACTATGAGCAGCTCTTCATGGCCCGCATCGCCGAGCTGGGCGGGCTGGCGCTCATCACCGAGTCGGCCGGGTATCCCATTCTCACTCCGGAAGACTGGCCGGAAGGCACCTTCCTGGAGAACTCCGCGTCCTGGTTCGTGACGCGGTTGCGAACCGTCGTGCCGCGCGAATTGATGACCTTGGACTTCGAGTTGGAAGACGCGGCCACGGACGATTACGTCAGCAACTACTTCTATCTGGAAGACCAAGACCAGACCTTGACGAGCATGGCCCTGGGGCCGGTAGGCGTGCTGTGTGTCTGCGGCGCGTGGAAGACGTACCGCCGACGACGGCGCCGAAGCCCGACGGGGGTTGGTCGATCTGGAGATGAGTAGCCGCCGCGCCAGCTCAGTCCGGTATGTCTACGCCCCGATGGCCGAGCTTTGGAGGATGCGATTCCGACCTCATGCTGAATCGTTGGCCCTGATAAATCGGCCCACGGACCTTGCGGTATCAAATTATATCAATATCATTTCCGTGCTATGAATACAACTTTAGCCCTTCCTATGCATCGCCAAAAGGCTTTCACGTCGGCCGAGGTCGTCCGAACCACCGGCGTCTCTATGATGCAAATCAATCATTGGGATCGCTTGGGGATCGCGAAGCCATCCCTTCGTCCCGCGGGGGGAACCGGCTCCCGGCGTCTGTATTCCCCTGACGACTTGGCTACGGTGGAGGTCGCCCACCGGCTGCGCGCCTTGAACATCAGCCTCGAGTGCCTCGGCCCGGCGATACGCGATCTCCGCCTCTTGTGGCCGAACCTTGCAGCCGTAGCTGCGGAGGCGGTGGTGCTTGTCTGTCCCAAGGGCAGGTGCATTCCGGTCACCAGGGGCGGTGACCTGACCGCGTTGCTCTCCGAGGAACGGGTCGGCATCCTGCTCGACCTGGGTGGCCTTATTCGAGACTTGCGGGCCAAGCTGTCATTGACCTCCGGCTTGGGGCCGCCACCGCCGACTCCGGCGGCCGCCCCCGCTGAGAAACGTTCCCAAGCTTCGGCGTGGGGCGAGGGCTGGTGAATGATTGTAACCCGTGCTACATAATATAGTTATGTTTTCATCTCACCATCCTTGGCGAGCTGCTTGGTGCGCGAGCGGCGGGGTTTACCCCAGCCGTCGTGTGCGCGTGAGGGGCTGGTCGCATTTGACAGAGCACCGGGGTAAACCCGGCGGCTCGCTCGACGCCCAGGCAGGCTTGGGCGGGCCATTATCCGCCCATGCCGAAAAACGCCCTTGCCAACGCGGAAGATGGGAAAATGTCTCAGAACCCACTCAAGGAAAACGGGGTGTCGAACCGATACGAGTTGGAGCGGACCTGGCGCGGGGTTGCGCGCTCTGTCGGCGCCCGCGGTGAAATCGAGGGCGAAAATTACGATTTTGGGTGTTGACTTGCAACCTTCAACCCCTACAATTCGCCCGCATTGGAGAAAAACCGTCCCAGTGCCGCTGTGGGGCAGGGCGGCGGTATGCCGAACAGGGAGCCGGGTCGTACTGCGAATGGGCGCGTGAGCTAGATACGACGTAGGCCACCAACTCCGTTTTTGATGCGACATCGGACTCAGCTGGAAAGGGTCGCTTGGGCGGCGGGGCGCGAAAACGGGTGGGTTCGGAAATTGGTCCTATATCTGGGTGGGAAACTGAAAGTAGAAAGCGGTGTGTGCCCCGGGCCCCGAGTTGGGAAGTCAGGCCACGGTGGCATACGTCATTCGAACGGGTGAACCTGACGTAGCGGTATACCCAAAACATGGTGGCGCTGAGCGCGCCAGAGCCTTTTAATGTGGAGGTCATTGATAATGGAACACACGAATCTGGGTAAGAGCATTTGGGGTGCGGGAAAGGTTCTCGCCCTCGTAGTGATGTTCGGGGTCTGCGCCGGGTCGTCCTGTCCAGGCGGCGGCGGCGGTGGCGGATGCCCGAATCCCTGCGACACCAACGCCGATTGCGACGCGACCAACATGGAGGCGTGCATCGACGGGTGCTGCACGGAGGTGGAGTGCCTCGCCGACACCGACTGCGACAATGACACGTTCTGCGACGGCGACGAAACCTGCACCACCGAGTTTGCCTGCACGAACGGCACCGACCCGTGCGACGCGGACGAGGAGTGCGACGAGACCGACGACGAGTGCTTCACGCCGTGCACCACCAACGACGAGTGCACCAACGGCATCTTCTGCGACGGCGCCGAGGTTTGCACGAACGGCGCTTGCCAGGACGGCACCGCTCCGTGCGCAACCGGTACGACCTGCAACGAGACCACCGACACGTGCGACCCGATCACTCCGCCCACGTTCGCCGTGACCATCACCGGCTGCCCGACGGCCGATACCGTCGCGGGCACGGTGCTTAGCTTCACGGCCGACACCGACAACGAGACGACGGGGCAGTTGCTGTGGTTCGAGTGGGACGTGGCTACGGCTACGACCAACGGGGCGGCCACCGCGACCCTGACGGCCACCACAACGGTCACGGTCAGCGTGACGGCGTACGATTACGTGGACGTCGACAGCAACGGTGCATGGACGACCGGCGAACAGACCGACACGGCCACGGCCGACTGCGTCGTGAACGTGCCGTTCACCGCGGAACTCCTGGTGGACGCGGGCGGCCTCAATCCGGATCGCGCGACGGCGGCGGCGTATCTCACCCTTAACCCCGGTGACCTCGGCGCCTTTAACTGGCTGAACGGCAACGCCAATCAGGCGGGCGTCGACCCCTCCGCGATTGCCACCGCGTGGACGGTCGATTCACAACCCACCGGCAGCGGTGCGATCGCGTTCGGCAACGGCACCGAGGTGGACAGCGGGTACACGATCGCGCCGCCGGCGAGTCGTGGTCTATATGTCTTCCGCCTGACGGCGACCAATGAGACCACCAATGAAGAGGCTTTTGACACCGTCACGCTGGATCTGCTCGCCGAGCCAACGGTAGTCGTGGAGGAAGACTTTATCCCCACGCGGCTCCATCTGGTGCGCGGCAGCGCCGGTCGCGACGTGGACCTCACTTACACGAGCGATAGCGCCGGGTTCATCACGATCTTCGACGGAACGGGCAACAGCGACACGCTGGATATCGTGGCCACCCTGACGACGGTGGATACCGACGGGGCCAACTCGAACGGCACCGTGGCGATCCCCGCCACCGGCGATCGCCAAACGCGGGCCCCGGACTTCTACTACCTGGAGACTCAGATCACCGACGTGGTGGGCGTCACTCCTGGCGGCGGCAGCGCTGGCGCTGCGCCGTTGACCGATCCGACCAACACGGCGGAAGTCGATGAGCAGGACCTGGTCCTCTACACCAGCGTGCCGTGGACGACGGCCGCCACGGCGGCCGGCGGCGGTGTGCCCGCCCTGATCGAGCTGACCACCGAGGTCGGCGAAGTGGCCGGGGCCGGTACCGCTGCTGGAGATGTGGCCCATAGCGGGATTGGTGACGGCACTCCGGCCCTCGTCCTGCGGTCGGCCGACAGTGTTGTCGTCGGCGTGGACTTCAACGGCGATACCTTCAATGACATGGCGGTGCTCCGCAACGCCGGGGCCGTGGACGTCTTTTTCGGCCGGGTGGGCATGAATACGGACTACTTGGCCGCAGGCAGCGGTGACGATTGGCCCGCTCAGCCTGTTGGAGACAACGATCAAGGCGAAGAGGTCACGGCCAACGTGGCCTTGACGACTTCACTGGCGGCCGGCGACGTCAACGGCGACGGGAATCCCGACCTGGTGATCGTGCAGGGCAGCGCCGGTGCGGATCAAATCCAGATCATCCTCGGACAGGGTGCTTCGACCGTGACCCCGTTCACCAACGCGGCCACCGCGGGTCGCTTCAGGCTTTATCCTGCGACGACCATCGCGACGGACTTCAATGATGCGACCGCGGCAGTAGGCGACGTGACCGGCGACGGCATCGCGGACATCATCATCGGGGCCCCCAACTATTTTGCCCCGGGTGGTGGTGTGGGTGATGGGGCCATCTTCATCATCTACGGGTCCGCCGGCCTGGCGGCGTCTCTCACCAACATCGAAACCGTGGCGGCGGCCCCGACCGGCCGGTCCCTCTTCGGTACGGCCGGTGGCGGTCTGCGGCGCGGCGAAGTGATCGCCATCGGCGACTTCAACGGCGCGGGCGCCTTGGACTTGGTGGCTGCGTTCGGCAACCAGGTGGCCAGCGGCATCGAGATCTTCATCGGTACCGGCATCTTCCCGGGTGCCCCGACGACGGTCTACAACCTGGTCGCGGTCGATGACATGGTCGGCGGGTCGTTGGCCCTCGCGGACGTAGACGGCGTGGCCGGTGTGGACGTCCTCGTCGGCGCGGCCAACGCCCCCGCCGCGGCCGGCGACGGCTTGTTCACCATTATTCCCAACGGTACCGCCGACAACACGGCGCTGAACTCCGCGGCGACGATCGACTACGCGGCCGGTGCCGCCTCGGGTGAGGGACTCGGCACGGCGGTGAACGTGTTCGACTACAACGGCGACGGCAACCTCGACGTGCTGATCGGCGCCGTCGGCCCTGCTCCCTCGTCGTATGTGGACGTGAAGTACGGACCAATTACCGGCGATTTCACCGTGACCGGCGTGAATGTGCGTCTCAGCTGGCTCGGTGGTACCACGGCTGATCAGGTTCTCATTGGCGACATCAATGCCGATGGGAACCCCGACCTGATCATGACCGACGACGCGAACAATGACGCCTACTGCCTGTTTGGTCTGGACTAAGCGTCGTCGGCGAATGACCGTGTGAACTTTCGGGGGCCTGGTCACAACTGTGACCAGGCCCCTTCTCATGCGCGGGCGAGCGGCGGGGTTTACCCCCGCCGTGGTGTGACGGCGAGCGGCGGGGTTTACCCCCGCCGTCGTGTGGGTGCGAGGGGCTCGTAGCGCACGAAAGAGCGCCGGGGTAAACCCGGCGGCTCGCCAGGCGAGCGGCGGGGTTTACCCCCGCCGTCCTGCGCGCGCCCGGGGCTGGTGGCATTCGAAGGAGCGCCGGGGTAAACCCGGCGGCTCGCTTGAGTTATGATGTACGCATGATCGTCGAGAAGCCCTTCGGGCTATTCATCACCTGGACATGCTACGGGACTTGGTTGCCCGGCGACGAGCGCGGATATGTGTCTGAAACACTCCTTCCGCACGCCGGTTGGGAAGCCAAGCGGAACGCGCCCGGCACTCCGTACCGCACCGACGATGCCTACACCCGCGATCGCGCCCGGCAACGGCAGAAGCGGACAACCGTGCTCCTCACCGAGTCGCAGGCACGATGCATGGCGGAGTCCCTGATCGAGGCCTCCCAGGTGCGCGGATGGCGAATCTTTCGGGGCGCGGTCATGGCCAACCACACTCATGTCGCCCTGCTCGAATGCCCTGACGACGGACCTGTGGTACGGCGCATCCTCAAGGGCAACAGCCAAGCCGCGTTAAGCCGTGAGCACGGTCAGGGCCGTCGATGGTGGACCGCTGGGGGCAGCAACCGTTATCTGCATGGTGAAGAGGCGATCAACGCCGCCGTGCAATACGTCGCCGAACAGCGGGGGATGCTGGTCGGGATCGACGACATGCGCGTACTCGTACCATAGCGAGCGGCGGGGTTTACCCCCGCCGTCTACGCTGGGCGTCCCAACACCATGCCTGCGTGTGCCTTGAGGGTCACGTAGTCGGCGGCCCGCTGGAAGGGCTGGACCGACGCGCGTTCATGGTCGGCGAACACGTGCCACTCGCCTTCCGGGAGTAGAAGCATCTGATCGTTGCCGTCGCCGTTCAGCAGCACGACCGCCCGGGACCACGGTTCGCCGGGCAGGTCGGTCCCGTCGAGCGTGTAGGCGACACACTTGAAGTGGGGCACCTGATCCATGAAGGCCATCCGCCGCCGGACTTCGTCCCCCGTACGCAGGCGGAACACCGGATGGGCCTTGCGGAGCGCGATCAAGCCCCGGTAGTAGGCGAAGACGTCGGCATGGACCTTCTTGAGCGACCAGTCGAGCTGGTTGATTTCGTCGGGCGCGTTGTAGCTGTTGGTGTTGCCTTTCTTCGACCGGCAGAATTCCTGGCCGGAATGGATGAAGGGAATGCCCTGGGCCGTGAGCACGATGAAACCCGCGAAGCCTTGCATGCGTTTCTTGATGTCCTCGGGCACGCGGGGGACGGATTGCAGGAGCTTGTCCCAGGTGGTCAGGTTGTCGTGGGCTTCGCAGTACTGGAGGGCGTCGGCCGGGTCCTTCGCCCAACTGCCGAGCGCGCCGGTGAGGCCGTCCTTGATCCCGTCGAGGCGGTCGCCGGTTTGGATGAATCCCGGCCCGCCGCCGTCGCGGTCTCCCTTGATGGCGTCGCGGAACCCGTCGTTGAAGGCCGCAATGCCGCGGCCGCGCACCTGCCCTTTGTCCGTGACCCGCCGAAGCGTCGTGGCCCCGGCGGTCCACGGCTCCCCGTAGAGCATCAGGTTCGGCTTGATCCGTTTCAGGGCGGTACGCACGTCACGCATGGTCCGTGGGGCATGCAGGCCCATCAGGTCAAAGCGAAACCCGTCGATGCCGTACTCGGTCACCCAGTAGCACAGCGAGTCGATCATGTGCTTCTTGGCCATCGGGTTCTCGCTGGCGAATTCGTTGCCGCAGCCTGAGCCGTTGGAGAGCCGGCCGTCGCGGGTGGTGCGATAGTAATAGCCGGGGACGATCTTCTCGAACGACGCCCGGGGCGAGGTGTGGTTGTAGACCACGTCCATGCACACGGCGATCCCGCGCTCGTGAAAGGCCTGGACCGCCTGCTTGAATTCCCGAATGCGGGCGTCGCCGACGGGTTCCGTGGCGAACCATCCGTCGGGGGAGCTGAAGTGCACCGGCATGTAGCCCCAGTTGTAGGCGTCGCCGACCGTCTCCTCGTTCTCAAAATCCTGCACCGGCATCAGTTGCACGTGGGTCACGCCGAGTTCGACCAGGTGGTCCAGGCCGGTCTTGACCACCGGGTCGTCCGGGAGATGGGTGCCGGACTCGGCCAGCCCGAGGAACAGGCCGCGGTGTTGGACGCCGGAGTTCAAGGCGATGGTGAAGTCGCGCACACTCATTTCGTACACGATAGCATCGACGTAGGAATCGAGCCGGGGCTGCCATGTGGGGTCGAAGCCCGGCGGGTGGGTGTCCGGCAGATGGACCAGCAGGGTCCGCGGCCGGTTACCGCAGGCACACACGGCCGACGGGTCGCTCACCTCCTCGGTGGTTCCGCCGCCCGGGGTCGAGACCCGGTAGCTGTAGAACTTGCCGTGCCAGTCTCCGTCCAGGTGGAGGTGCCAGATGCCTTTGTCTCCGCGTTGCATGCTGTGG
Organism: Planctomycetota bacterium; assembly: GCA_043803085.1. Lineage (GTDB taxonomy): Bacteria > Planctomycetota > Phycisphaerae > UBA1845 > UBA1845 > JAAEQG01. The sequence continues at coordinate 3,381 of JAZDKM010000049.1, read as the reverse complement.
GTTACGCCCGGGTCGCGCGGGTCCGGGCGATCGGCGATGACCAGCCGGACCGAGCGGGCCGTCGGCGCGAAAAGGCGGAACGTCGTTCCCGGGGGCGTGCAGACGGCACCCATGACGGCGTCCGGATCATAGAACTTCGTCGGGTCGGCGAGCAGTCGGCCGACTTGTACAACAGCTTCGCCGGCATGTGGAGTTCGCACGCGGTAGCTGTGCATGGTGAAATCGAGCATGTGCGCGGCACGCAGAGCGTAAGTTTTGGCGCGCCCCTCGCGGGCGAACATCGGCCGGACGGCCTGGACTGGGATTTCCAGTCCGCCATCGTTGAGGATGACGAAGTCGTCGGCCCGGACCTCGTCGCAAGGACAGCGCTCGGCGAAGCGGACCATCACCTCGTCCGTGGAGGACAGTTCAGCATATACAAGCCTGGAGTTCACTTCCGCCATGAGCGATTGATTCCCGCCGACGATGACCGACCGTGCGGCGCGACGACGAAAGGGTAGTGTAACGTAGCCAGGGTGGCATGACCAAGCCCTTGACGAGTCAACGTCAAGGGCGCCGCCATGCAGAATCTAGCAAGAGTGGCATGGCTAAGCCAGCCGAAGGCGGGCGCCGCCATGCTATATCATTCCATTTCTTGGCGACGTTCAGCATGCCGGCGCCCGCGTGCCGCGGGCTTGGGCATGCCACACAGTCGTGCAGCGCGACAACGGAGGGGTAGTGTAACCTAGCCAGGGTGGCATGGCCAAGCCCTTGACGAGTCAACGTCAAGGGCGCCGCCATGCTAGATCATTCAATCTCTTGGCGACGTTCAGCATACCGACCCCCGTGTGCCGCGGGCTTGGGCAGGCGCTGTAGGGTCCGGGCTCGCGGACCAGGAGAATGCACGTTCGCACACCGGCATGGTGTGCGAGCGTGCACCCTACATCGATGCTTTTCCGTGTCCTCGGTGTCCTCTGTGGCGAATAATTTAGCCTACGGCGCGCAGACCCCCCACCAGGCATAGAGCATGCTGCGGTCGGAAGCGCCCGGTCGCCCCGCCGGTCGCAGGTTGACCGGCGGGGCGACAATGTTCTCGGGGGCCTGCTACGGTCGAGGAGCTGTTCCCGGCGCGCTATGGGTTCGGACCGGTGAAGCGCTGCTGCATGAGCGCATAGTCGGCCAGATCCACGTCGCAATCGCCGTCAAGGTCACCCTTCACGCTCCCGTCCGGCTCCACGTACTGGACCGGCAGGCTGGTCGGCGTGTAGTCACACACGTCCGCGTCGTTCAGCACACCGTCGTTATCGATGTCCGGGTCGCAGGCGTCGATTAGCCCATCCCCGTCGAAGTCTGCTTCGCACTCATCCGGCACGCCGTTCCCGTCACAATCCGCACTTGTCCCCTCCGCGATGTCGCACTCGTCCGGGATGGCGTTGCCGTTGCAGTCTTCGCTCGTCCCGTTGGCGATGTCCTGGTCATCCCCGATCCCGTTCGAGTTGCAGTCGATCAACGCTGCGGTGGTGATCAGTTGCAAGCTGCCGTCCAGGGCCCGGGCCAAGGCATAGACGTTGTCAGCCGAATCAATGGCCAACCGCAGAGGATTCATACCGTTGAAGTCCGCCGGGAGGGCCTCGGACGTCCAGTTTGCACCGTCGTATACATCATCCCACAGTGTGGCACCCCAGTCCTCGAGCACGAGCGTATGAACGCGTCCGCTGGCGTCGAGCACCAAATCGGGTCCACTTGGTGACGGACCAGCGTGGGGAGCCAGCGTGATGGTCCAGGTACTGCCAGTAAGCTTTGCGTACTTCCGTAGACGGTTGCCCTCGTCGTAGATCATGACGTGCGGTGTGCCCGTTGCATCCACAATAATCCGCGCGTGGGTGCCAGGCGTGAGAATGGTCGACGCGACCCAGGATCCACTAGAATTCGTGATGTATCGGATGGAGTTTGCATCCTGATGGTAGCAGACAATATGCGCATGGTTTGCGGCGTCGACTGCCAAGTCGGCTCCCTTGCCGACGCTGCCGCTTGAGTCCACAGTTGTGAGAGTCCACGCCCCGCCCCCGCTGCGGATAGCATGCCGCGCGTCCTCCGGAGGCGCGAGGAAGTATGCGAGTTGAGGAGTGTCGTCTGCCCCCAGGGCGATCGACGACACGACACCGCCCTTCCACCAATCGCCAAAGGTCTCAACCGTCTCCGGCTCCGGACCCCAGCTTGTGCCGTCCCAGTTTCCGACCGCGAAGCGAACCGACGTGATGCCTATGTCCGACCAGACCACCCGAGGCGTATTGTCACTTGCCACGGCAATGTCACCGAACACAACGGGGCCATCCACCAGAATCTGCCTGATCGGCGTCCATGACGTACCGGACCAGCGTCTGTACCGCAACTCAGTTCCGCTGCTCGGGTACCCCCACATGACTACAGGGCGCTGTGTTTGATCGATCGCCAACCCAGTGGCGTCGCCCACATGTGAGTCCACCTCGTAGTGAAACCACCTAGTGGGGGCCTCCCCGACCGTCACGGATCCCATGGCCACGCGCCAGCCGCCGTGCTCCACTTCGTAGTGGTAGCGACCGGCGGCTTCCGAAGTTGCGGCCGTACGAACGGCGTACAACGTGTAGGTGCCCGGCGCCAGCCCGCTGAGGTTAACGGCGGGATCGGACCAGTTGGCGACGACTCCGGGGCATGCGCCGGGATGTCCATCGTAGATGGTCGCCAGGACGGTCCAATCGGCAGCAAGGAAAAGCTGATCGATCTCGCCGCCTGGGTTTTGTACGTTGTAGATTTGGTAGCGCAGGGCGGCATTGAGGGTGGTGCCGTTTTGAACCATCGAGACCTGATCTACCGCCGAGTACGTCCAGGTGCCCTCCTCGCTGATGACGTACTCGGTCACCGTGGGAGAGCACTGAGCCTGAACCCTCCCCTCGTCCGCCACGAAGACGGCGCTGAGAACCAAAGCCCACGAAGCGGCCAAAGGTGTTGCTTTCCTTCTCATGGTTTTCTCCTTGTCAAAAAGTAGAAGGATCCCATCCGTGAATGGTTCCCCTCGTGGCACATGATCTTTCATGGGAAAAGGAAAAACGCGCGAACTTGCAGGAGAGAGCCATCGGTGCACAGCCCGCGGCCGGGCTGGCAAAGACGCTGGGGAGTGTTCATTCCACACCAATATTGCCCAGTTTCTCGCGCAGGCGGGCCAGGATGCGGGTTTTGGCGATGTACACGGCGTTGCGGGAAAGACCGAGGAGCTTGGCGACCTCGCGGGGCGGGCGGTCCTTGCGGGCGTACAGGTCGAAGGCTTGGTAGGTCAGCGGGTCGACCTCGCGGCGGATTCCGTCGAGGGCCTCCTCAAAGGCGACCCTTTACCATTCGGCCTCAAAGTCGGCCTCGAACTGCTCG